>CANJQI010000014.1 GCA_947476215.1 Betaproteobacteria bacterium | reverse complement strand
TCAACGCAAACAGCATCCGGATCAGATCGTCTTTCTGGTCGTGGGTAAGGCGCGAGAGATCGGGCAGTTCTTCCATGCATCACAGCACACACACTGCGTACTATTTGTACAATAGCTACAGGCTGAATAGTCACATCAATTCCTTGATTGTCGTCACCGGCAGCGAGGGATGCACCACCCAAGTATTGGGTGCACTCGACACCAGTGAAATTGGAGCAACCTCCCGCACCGGGTCAAAACGAACGTTGTCCTGCAGAAACGGCGACAGCCAGATATTGGCGCTGTAGACCATCACCGTATAACCGTCCGGTGATGCACTGGCTGTTATCTCTCCCGCCATGATGCCGCCGCCACCGCCACGATTGTCAACGATTGCCTGCTGACCCAGTGTGGTGGTCAGTCCTTGTGCGACTATGCGTGCCGTGAAATCAATGCCTCCGCCCGGGGCGCCGGTGATCACGTGTTTCGGCTTATTTGGATAACGCTGTCCTTGCACCAGACTCGACGTAAGTACCAGTATTCCCAGCAGAAACCATCGCGGGAAAAAATGCAGTAGTGCCATAACTCCTCCTGGCGGACAACTTTGCAATCCTGAATTCATAAAAGGCCCGGGGTCGGAAGAGCTTACTTGGGTGACTTTATTCGGTTGAAACGCACTTGGCAATGCGCACAAGTAGGCGCACAAGTAGGCGCGAATCTGCGCAGCCCTGATTCTGCATAGGTTGCCCGCGATTTTGGACGGATAGCCAGGGTTCCCGTGAATTCGCGAAGTTTCTAATATACCGAGTTCAAGAATTCCCGCCACCGGTCGATATCATCTTATGAGAGATCGGCGCGCCCGGTATTTCAAATTGTCCCTATCTCCCTCATCGTTAACGGATCAGCAATGGAACACGACCTAGAAACGCTAAACCGTGAAGCCGAGAACATCGTCAAGAATCTCGGCATTCCCCCTTGTCCCGCGATTTTGACTAAGCTCATACAGGAAATGCGCGGCGACGATCCGGATTTTCAGAAACTGGGCAAGTTGATCGCCGGCGATGCCAGTCTTGCAGCGGCGATGCTCAAGACCGTGAACTCGCCATTCTATGGATTGCGAACACGTGCGACATCGATCCATCAGGCAATTACGCTATTAGGAGTGCGTAACGTTGCGCAATTGGTAACCGGCTTGCTTTTACGGCAGGCTTTTCCCGGCGGCACCAATGAATTGATGGACGATTATTGGGAATCGACATCCAAGATGGCTGAACTCAACGGCTCGCTAGCCCGCAAGATTCCGGGCATGGATCGCGCTACGGCACACACATTTGCGTTGTTCAGGGACTGCGGCATGCTGGCCATGATAGGCAAATATAAAGATTACAAACCGGTTCTTCCCGGCAAGAAAGCAGACAAAAACAAGAGCGTGTTGCAAGTCGAGGACGAACGATATCAGATGAACCACGCTCGCGTCGGCTACCACCTCGCAAAATCATGGCTGCTTACTGATGAAATCTGCTACGGTATCCTGCATCATCACGATTTCAACGCGTTGGAGTCAGGAGTAACAGTATTGCCCGGTGCTGGCGCGCGTCTAGTCGCGCTCGCGTTGCTGAGCGACAAAGTTTTCAACCGGCAGGAGTTAGGCCTCAAAAGCTCGGAGTGGGACAAGGGTAGCCAATTTGCACTCAAGCAGTTGGGACTGACGCCGGACAAGGTTGATGACTTGGTCAGCGAGCTAATGGCAGCATAAATTGCCTACGCTCTACGACGTCCCTGCCCGGACCTTGCCGACCCTGGTCGATAAAGCAACTTTTCTTCGCATCTTCCGTGCCATCCCCTTGCCCTAAACTTGCATGGGAATGAGGAACCGCAGGCGCTTTATGCCGCAGTGGCGTGGCGCACCGGCGCCGTATCCAAAGCGAGCAGGTCCGTCAACTCGCGCACATCGGGAAGCTTTTCAAAACGCTGGATCACCGAATAAATCTCCGCAACACGGCCCTTGGGCATCAGCCGGCCCGCGCAGTCGTCGAATTTCTCCTTCATCAGCTCCGGTGGAGCGGGAATGTCCACGGTTCGTCCCAGTTGAAAAAATACCTTTTTAGTCAGAATCTTACCGCTTGTGGTTTTGACCGTGACTACCGATCCGAAATGGTGATCCTCGGGGAAATGTTCTGATGTGTAGGTGCCGGCGTGTATCTTGGGCAGTAGCCGTTGAACAGCCGCGTCCTTGTAGGCGTCGCCCTCAAACTGCTCCATGGTAATGCGGCGGTCCGTTACCGCGCGCGCCACCACATACTGCACGCTGAACTTTGCGTCCAGAGCGCTTTGCGGTTGAGGGCGATTGGTATGCTCCAGGCGCCGAGTTTGCAGCAGCACCTCTACGTGTTCGATATCGTCCGGCTTCAAATCATTTTCGCGAACCACCGCCATCATCGCTTCGATCGCGGGATGCGTCGCGCCGCAGCACGGATAGAGTTTCATCGTCATTCCCGGCCTGACGATATCAAGCGGATTTGCCCACTCCGGCAGTATCAGGTCTGAATTGAAATTTCCCTTGCCATTGAAAGCGTTGAAGTAACCATGATGATGCTCGTACGCGACCGTGCTTGAGGTGTAGCCGTCGCGCGCGAGCATGACGGCAAACAAGGCGCTGCGGTTGCTGTGTCCGACATGCAACGACTTGGTCATGGTACCGAAGTTGGACTTAACGCCGGAAGCCAGTGACGCCGCTATGCCCAAGGCATGGGCAGTTTGCTCTTCCGTCAGCTTTAACAGATTCGCGCAGGCCGCCGTGCATCCCAGTATGCCTATGGTCGACGTCGGATGCCACCCTTTGTTGTACTGATAAAAATTCACACCGCGCGAGAATTTGCAGTTGGTTTCTATGCCGGTAACGTAGGCGGCAATAAAATCGGCGCCGCTGGCGCCGGACTCCTGCGCGGCAGAAAACAGCGCAGGCAATATCGATGCGGAAGGATGGCCTCCCATGGTATTGCTGCAGTCGTCAAAATCGAGAACGTGCGCGGCGATGCCATTGATCAGCGCGGCATCAAGTACGTTAATGCGCCGGTTGGTGCCTATCACGACAGCAGGCCCGTCGCCGGCGGTACGGAACGTGACATTGCGCATGATGCGCGGCGCTTCCTCTTCAACGCCTGCCAGCGTGACACCCACGGTATCGAGCAGCAGCGCCTTCGCCCAGTACACGGCTTCGGGCGGGAGTCCCGGGTAGCGCACGGAATTTACGCACTTGGCGAATTCCTGCACAAACGTATGCGACTCAGCACCCTGCTTTTTCACACGCTCCTGTTGCGTTGCCATATCATGCCTCCCGTTCGTTTCGCAATGACTAGAACTAATTCCACACGGGCGCCACCTCGGCTCCGAGCCGAGACTGCCTATTAAGCTTCGCCGCAACGACTATCGTACCTTCATCAGCAATTTCTGGAAACCTTCCACGGCTTCGACGGCCTTTTCAGACTCCTTGGCCAGGGAATCGCCGGGCTTGTACTGTGGATACACAAAAATACGCAGATCCGGCAACCGTAGTCCCACCGCCTGGGCGCGCGCAGCGCGCTCAAAATTGTCATGAACAAACACCACCACCGGATGACCGGCTCTGGCCAGGGAAATTCCGTCGCGCACGGCGCCGGAAGTGCAGGAGCCTCAGGCCCCCACCCCTATTAATGCGAAATCCGTCTGCTTTCTAAGCTCCTCGACGTCGGCTTTCGGGGCGGACGCCCAAGTGTTCGACTTGTAGACACGATGAACGCTTGCCGGTTTCAGTTTGTTTTCAATTTCCTGTTCCAGCGATTTCCAGAATGCCAATGCGGAGACATGTTGATTGAAAACGTATCCGATTTTCTTGCCGTGCAGGCTCTCCAGGCCACGTTCCACATGTTGCTGGACTACCTCAACATCGAATACGGGATCGAATAACTGAATGCTCATCGTTGACTCCTGTTCAGGAACGTCATGCTGGATCAATTTCGGTCTATGCGCCGGGGAAATGAATCTGCTTGTGGACGGTGAATCCGCCGGGTGCGCCCCATCCGGAACACAGTGAGCAGAATGCCCCGCCCGATCCCCATCCGCCGGTGACCATCAGCACCAAATTTTCGGAATTCCGGATCAGCGGCACACGCGCCTCATCGTCATTCGGATCGGCGATCTTGCTCCAGTGCATCGGATGCGCGTCGGATATGCCACGATGGCGCTTCATGTCGCGCACTGAGCGTGTAGCAAGGCGCATGATTTCGCTCTTGACCTGTGATCTGCTCAATCCCGCGTTGGATAGGTTCTTCGCCGCCATCGGGCCCAGCGCCAACACCATATCGCCGCCCGACACGTTATTGGTGCCGATTGCGGAGATGGAATCCGCAAGCACGAACAGAACATCGTCCGGTGGACTGTAACCTGCTCCGCTGCCCAATGTGTTCGGCGCCTGGACCGCCGTAACCGTAACCACGCTGTCATTGGCACCATACCCGTACTCCGTATGCATGGGCTCCCATGGATTCGTATCCTGGTCCTCGGGCACGCAGAAACTGAAATATCCCGGATGCGCATGCGTGGTCTTGCACGGGTCACCTGGATACCCACCACCACCATTCCATAGTATCAGGCGTACTGCGCGTCCTATGGCCGCGCTGGGCCTGCAACCATGACCGAACACACCTTCCTTGGAGTTGAATCCTAGTTTTTTTACCACCGGCCCACTCACCATCACCAAAGGCGCGCATGAGTGGGTTGTCGTCTGCACGCCATTCAAGTTGAAACGGTCCTGCAGCATCGCCTCGATTGCGGCAATCACGACCGGCACGTATTCAGGCTTACAGCCCGCCATGACGCAGTTAATTGCGATTTTTTCTATCGTTGCCACGCCGTTGCGCGGGGGAATGATCCCGATAACTTCCTCGGGATCGCGCTGCAGATAGCTGATGATGCGCTCTATCGCATTCCGTGTCGGCGGTACAACCGGCAGACCATCGGTCCACCGTTGTTCATAGCACATCTCGATAGCCGCCTCGAGATCGCTCGCTTCATGTATTCGCGATCCAAGCTTCATAGGCAGCCTACTTCACTTCCTTAGCTGCCGCCGCGGCGCCGCGCCCCGCGAGGCGCCCAAATACCGCGCCCGACACCAGCCCGGTGCCGCTCGGGTAATTGAAGTAGAACAGCCCCCCCACCATCTCGCCCGCGCAGTACAGTCCCGGTATCTTGTGGAAATGAACGTTCAGGACTTGGCCGGTTTCACGATCTATGCGCAGTCCGCCAAAGCTGAACGTGATTCCACAGGTCGTCGCATAGGCATCGTACGGCGGCGTATCCAGCACTTGTGCCCAATTCGACTTGGGCGGATCTATACCGACGGTGCACTTGCCATCCTTGATGGTTTGGTTAAAAGTGACATCCTTGCGCACCGCGTCATTGAATTCACGCACGGTTTTAAGGAATCCCTCGGGATCCACGCCTTCAAGTTTCGGCGCGAGTTCCTCTAGCGTATTTGCGCTGACCTTGGTCATGTATTTCATGCGATATTCGGAGCGCAACAGCTTGGTGACTTTGGAATCGAATACCTGCCACGCAAACTGCCCTTCCTGATGCAGCACGGCAGCGCCGTACTTGGCATAGGTAAACGAATGAAAGTCCCAACCCTCGTCGACAAATCGTTTGCCGTCCGAATTAATGAGCAAACCGAAGATATAGCTGTGCTTCTGATACTGATCGCCTATGCTGATATCGCCAAACTCCGGAGCGTTTCGGTCCCAGCCGGTGGCATGCGCGCCCGACCAGTTTCCATAAGGCGCCGCACCGACTTCCAACGCCATTTTTAGTCCATCTCCCTGGTTGAATCGTGTTCCGCGCACCTTCGCCAGATCCCAGCCCGGCCCCAGATAGCGAACGCGCATCTCCGGATTGGCTTCGAATCCACCGCACGCAAGCACCACCGACTTCGCCCGCAATTCTATGCTCTCGCCATTGCACTGCACGCGCACGCCCTGCACACGCACGCCATCAAACAGCAATGAGATCGCACGGGTCTCGTATCTGATCTCGATGCCGAACTTCTTCGTCGCCGCGTCCAGGTACTGGACCAATCCCGCGCCGCCGCCGTTGACTTCTATGGGCATACGGCCAAAAAACTTTCGTATCCCGTTAACAAGCCCGGACTGGCGCCCATAATTGAGTATGAAACGCGCACCCTTGGAGCGCAGCCAGCTCATCGCCTCCAGGCTCTGGCTGACCAGAATGTCCGACAATTCCGGATCGGTACGAAAGTTCGTAAGCCGGTACAAATCGTCGAGAAACTCCTCACGTAGATTGGTGCCAAAATCACTGTCGGCGATTTCCGCATCCGTAACCTCGGTTACGCGCTTGAGGTCATCCACCGATTCATACGCAAAACGCATCACGCCGCCGGCGAAGCGGCTGTTGCCGCCCGACTCTTCTTCCGTGGCGGCTTCCAGCATCAACACCTTTGCGCCATTTTCTTGCGCGGACAATGCCGCGCAGAGCGCTGCATTACCCTTGCCCACCACGATTACGTCATATGAAGAATTCATGATTACTCATCTCGGTAAAATTATCTTGTTGGTCATATCCCACACCCGCATGCCTCAATTAAATTGCGCCGCTGAACTTCGCGGCGCAATGCATTCAACCATCAACGTCGAGGCTTAGCGTTTGCCGCGAACCGCTTTCTTTTTTGCCGGTTTGCCTTTGGCAGATCTGGGCTTGTTTTGTTTGGACTTGGCAGCAGGTTTCTTTGCGCTGCCGGCCGCGTACTTGGCAGCATTCGTTCCCGCGCGCCGTCCGAACACCGCACCGCGCATCAAACCTGCACCGCCCGGATAATTATAGTAGAAGAAGCCACCGGTGACTTCACCGGTTGCATACAACCCGGGTATGTCGCGTCCAAGCAGATCGACAACCTGTGCATCGCCGTTGATTTTCAAGCCACCGAACGTAAAGGTAATGCCGGTCGTGATCGGGTAAGCGACGTACGGGGCCTGATCGATGCGTTGCGCCCAATTCGTCTTGTCTACCGCCAGGCCTGACGTATGCTTGCCATCCTTGATCATGGGATCGAACTCCGTCTCTCCGACGGCCGTATTGAATTCGGCCACGCTCTTCAGGAACTGCGACTTGTTAAAGCCCATGTCGCCAGAGCGTTGCGAGATTTTCTCCGCGAGTGCTTCCAGCGTGTCAGCCGTTTCGGGCTTGCCCGTGCCATAACGTTTTTCGAGTAACGGCGTGGTTTTTTTGTCGAATATCTGGAATATGACGCCATACTTCTGATCAAGAATCTTGGCGCCGGTCTTGGCGTAGGTGTAGAGCTTGAAGTCTTCGCCTTCGTCGGCAAATCGCTGACCGTCGAGGTTGACCATCAACCCCAACGGGTAGGAAACGCGGCTCGTTTCGTCCGTCGCCTCGAGGTGGCCGTAGTCGCCTGCGTCATTGTCGAGCGGCGTGGCGTGCGCGCCTGCCCACTGTCCCACGCCTTGCGCGCCTATGCCCAGCGCGGCACGCGTCATCAAACCGGTATTGAAGCGGGTTCCACGCACCTTGACCATGCTCCACGCCGGCCCCATGTATGCCGTGCGCATTTCCGGATTGGACTGAAATCCACCGCTGCCCAGTATCACCGCCTTGGCGCGGAATTCGACATTGCCATTCCTATCATGCGCACGCACGCCCGATACTCGTCCTTTTGCGTCCTGCAGCAATTCGACGGCCTGGGTTTCGTAGAAAACTTTGATGCCCTGCTTTTCCGCAATCTCGAACCAGCGATCGGAAAGCAGGCTGCCACGGCCTTTGACTTCAAATCCAGCGCCAAACTGCAGTTTGTGCTTGTTCGTACCCGGTATCTTGAGGTTGGGCAAACGATAAAAGCTGAAAGGAATGCCATTATCCGCGAGCCAGCATACGGTGGGGAAAGACTCGCTGATCAGAATGTTAATCAGTTCGGGATCATATTTGCCGCGCGTCACACGATCGATGTCGTTCAAGTAGTCTTCGGCGGAATAGGGATCGAATTCGATCGTGCTGGTATCGTCGTTGTCGCCCAGCATGCGTTCGATCTCCTCCACATTGTGGTAGGTAAAGCGGAACAATCCGCCTGTGAACCGCGTGTTTCCGCCGCGCATCTCCTTGGTTGCTGCTTCAAGCACGGCAACCCGTGCACCGGCTTGATGGGCCGCCAGAGCTGAACTGAAGGCCGCGTTTCCAGCCCCAATCACAACGATGTCATAACTCCCCTTTCCTGCCGTTTTTTTTGCCATTTCTAGTGGTACCTCGTGTAGCGTCCACCGCAATGCCCTATAGGGCGTGCAGCGCCAAAATAGTTACCTGCAAATTTCATTTTCCCATGCATCCATTAATAAAAGAAATAGAAATAGTGCATCAATTATTACCAAATTTGCATTATTGATCGTCGTAACTCGGACCCTGCATATGAATGCGCACGAAACTTCCGCCCCTACTCAACTTTCAACCCCGCCGCTGCAACTACCTTGCGCCATTTGACCGCCTCGCCACGGATATATACGCCAGCCTGTTCTGGAGTGCCGCTCATGGGTTCAGCCGAACTTTGGGTCATCAATTGATCCCGGATTTCCTGTAATTGCGCTGCTCGGGTGACCGCTGCGTTCAGTTTCGCAACCACGTCGCGCGGCGTTGCTGTTGGGGCAATCAGCCCGAACCATGTCCCCGCCTCGTACCCCGGCACTCCCGATTCAGCGACAGTCGGTATTTCCGGCGCCACCTGACTGCGTTTGGCGCTCGTAATGGCAATCGCGCGCAATCGCCCTGCCCTGATCTGCGGCAGCAACTGCGATGCGAACATCATCGAAATCTGTCCACCCATCAGATCCGAAATTGCCGGCGCCGTTCCCTTATAAGGCACATGCAGCATTTCAATGTTCGCATGCATTTTCAACATCTCGCCCGCCAGATGCGTGCCACTGCCGTTTCCGGAAGACCCGAATGTCAACAGACCGGGACGCGCCTTGGCCAGTGCAATCAATTCCCGGGTCGTCCTCACCGGCACCGACCGATGGACTCCCAACACATAGGGCGTAGACGCCAGTAATGCAACCGACTCGAAATCACGCACCAAATCGTAACTCAGGTTTTTGTAGAGACTTTGGCCGATCGCGTGCGACGCCGATACGGTAAGCAGCATATAGCCATCGGGGGCGGCACGAGCCACTGTTTCCGCACCGATATTGCCTGCCGCACCACTGCGATTGTCGACAACTAAGGGTTGTCCCAATGTTTCCATCAGCCTGGGTGTAAACAAGCGCGTCACGAAGTCCCCACCCGCTCCGGGCGGGAACGGGACCACGATACGCACCGGTTTTACGGGATACCCTTGCGCAATCGCAATGCTTGCGGACAGAAGCACCGAACCGACCGCTCCGCCATGGCAGCCTAGCGAGTAGCAGATCCGGGGCCACCGTGCACTTGATGCGTGCATCATAGTTCCGATAACCATCATGCAGACCAGACTATCTCGCGCGTAACCGAGCGCGTATTTCCGAAACTCGGCACGTAGACCGAATGGGTGCCTGCCGAACCGCATACGACGATGCCCAGTGACTCCGGCGCGCTACATATCGGCAGCGTGGTGTCGCTGGTAAATTCACCCAGTTCGCTCCGGCGGCGTACTTGCGTCAAATTGCGATCAATATCCGTCATGTACCGCACCGGCAATTGCGAGCCTGCCCAGAAGCGGCGCTTCACATCGAGCTTGCTGAGCCCCGCCTTTTTCATGACTGCCGCATGTTCGGGACACAAGATTATCCACGGTTGCCCGCACAGAAAGTAATCATTACCCGACGGTCTGGCCAGCGTCTGAGCGAATATGCGCAGGATCTCGTCCGCATTCTTGGAATGGGTATTCAGATTGAGCGTACCTTCGGCACCCACCACCGTCACCGTGCTCTGCTCCGGTCTGTATCCTTTCTCGACGTGCAGCGGTTCCCACGGGTTCTCCTGTTCATTCTCCGCGCAGCAAAACAAATACTTTCCGGGCTGGCCTATCGTTGCGCGATCCATGTCTCCCGACAACGCCCCGCCGATATTCTGCATGATGAGTCGCAACGCCCGCCCCAGCGTGGCATTCGCCCAATTTCCCTGTCCCAGGCAATTAATACCTGAATTCATCCCCAGGCGCCGGGCAACTGGACCGTTTACGATCAGCCATGCGGCTGCGGGGTTGGTCGTGGTCTGTATGCCCTGCAGGTTAAAGCTTGAGTCGGCGATGGCCTCCGTCGCGGCAATCAACACCGGCAGATACTCCGGATCACAACCGGCCATCACCGCGTTGATGGCAATCAGTTCCACGGTCGCCGCGCCAAAAGCAGGTGCGAGCATTGCAACAACCTCATTTCGTTTACGCGGCGTGCAACTCAACATGCGCTGCACGCGCTCGGCAGTCGCAGGCACCACCGGCAAGCCGTCTGACCATAGCCGGTCGCGATTCAGCCTGTTGATCTCATCAGGATCCGCGCTGACTTCGATGGCCTCGGCCGAAAAATCCGTACTCGCCAGGACCTTGGACGAGTCAGGCATTTTTTCCAAGGCCGCTAGCACGATACCCGCAACACATTTCTCGGCGGCTTCACGCGTTTTGTCACGCGACAGACCGCCAAACGGATGCGGTACGGCCACGATAGGCAGTTCCGCATAGCCCAACGCCTTGGCTTGCGCGTGCCCCAGGGATACGAATGCGGTAGAACACACCTCGACTGCCACCAGACCTCTTTTTGCGGCCTCAACACTGTCGTGGACACTCCACGACGTGCACGATCCTCAATCTCCCGAGCCTGTTATGACGAGATCACATTGCCGTTCGAGGTCGCTCATGACGTCGGCCGGCGCGGGAATGGACGCCAGCGTCTTGCGATGCTTTATTACCTTGCTGACGCCATGGTGATTTAGCAGGAACTCAGCCATGTCGTCGACGAGATTGTTGAAATTTGGCTTTGAATTGTCGACAAAGCCCACGACTTTGCCCTTCAGGCCATCCAATGCACGGCGAACCTGCTGGTCCTTGCATTGTCCTGCTGAACTGGGATTCAGTATGAATATACTGTCGCTCATGATCTGAAGCTCCGATCACTGTTGGTGGACTATTCTTCGCGTATGCCCGCATCTCGTATGACCTTCCCCAAGCGCGACATCTCTGATGCAATGGCCGTTCTGAACTGCTCGGGAGAACTTCCGACAGCCTCGACGCCAGTATTCAGCAACTTTTCCTTGACGTCGGCACCCGCCAGAATTCTTACGATTTCCTGATTCAATCTGACGATGATGCCAGTCGACGTTCTGGCCGGCGCAAGTATTCCGAATATCGATACAAGTTCATAGCCCGGCACGCCCGACGATGAAATCGTCGGCAATCCGGGCGCAAGTACGGACGGCTCGGCACTGCTGACGCCTAGCGCTCGCAGCCGCCCTGACTTTACGTACTGCGTCGCGGATGCGGCGGGCGCGAAGGTCAACTGCACCTCGCCGCCGAGCAACGCGTTTAGGGCTGGCCCGGTGGCGCGGTACGATACGCGCAAGATATTGACGCCTGCCAGAGCTTTGAACAGCTCCGCCGCCAGATGCGTGGTCCCACCGGACGCGCCCGACGATGCGTAATTCAGGTCGCCCGGTCGAGATTTAGCAAGACCTATCAATTCCCTGACGGATTTCACAGGCAGCGACGGATGGACGACGAGCACGTTGGGCGCCCTCGCTGCCAACGTTACAGGCAGGAAGTCCTTCACGGGATCATACGGCACTTTGCTTTGCAAAAACGGGCCCACCCACAGGCTGCCACTGGTAAAAAGCACGGTGTAACCATCGGGTGCGGCCCGTGATACGACTTCGCCAGGTATGGTGCCGCTGGGCCGGTTGTCGACAATCACCTGCTGACCAAGAGAGACCGACAAAGGCGGGGTGATCAGGCGTGCGGCAAAATCCACTCCGCCGCCTATACCCGTCACGATCATGCGTATTGGCTTCTCCGGATAGGTTTGCGCGCGCGGTGCACCCTGCGGTTGCACGATTAGAGTGATCACACCTAACCCAATTGCCAATCGAAATGACGACATGTTCTTTCCCTTAGAGTGCCTATGACAGTCCAAACGCGTTCTCGCAACCGAAACGGCCACCATGCTGCGCACCCCGCTGCATGCTCTGGCCTGTTGCCCAAGCTCGAAGTATCGCGTAAATATCGCGGAATTGTCGCACCTGGGGATTAGTGAGTAAAATATATTTATTGCATTGATTATTAATGGATTTGCATGAATATAGATATCGATGGTTTACAGGCGTACGTGCGTATTGCCGAGCACGGGACATTTCACCAAGCCGCGCAAGCCTTGGCGATTACTCAACCCGCATTATCAAGACGCATGCGCAAGCTTGAACAGCATCTGGGCGTCAGATTGTTTGATCGAACCACGCGGCGCGTGAGTCTTACCGCGGTCGGCAAGGATTTTCTCCCGCATGCCCGCCGGCTGATACATGAACTCGAGTTGTCGCTGACCGGACTCAAGGACATGGCGAGACACGGCACCGGACAAGTCGTACTGGCTTGCGTACCGACCGCGGCCATGTCCCTGTTACCCGAAGTGATCAAGGAATACAGCGTGCGCTATCCGGAAAATCACGTGCGCATACTCGACGATCATGGCAGTGCGACCCTGCTGGCGGTGTTGCGCGGCGAAGCGGAGTTTGGAATTTCCGTGATGGAGAAGAAAATGCCCGAACTGGACTTTGAAGCGCTGTTTGAAGATCCATTCGTGCTCGCCTGCCGCAGGGATCACCCGCTGGCAAAACAAAAGCAGGTCCGATGGGATGATCTGGAAAATCACAGCCTGATTACCGTCGGACGCCTGAGCGGTAATCGTACGCATCTTGATTTCGTGCCATCCATGATCAAGGTTCGCAGAGTCTGGCCATATGAAGTCCAGCGTTCATTCTGGACCGGGTTGCGCATGGTCGAAGCCGGTCTCGGTGTAATCGCCGTACCCAGCCTGGCCCTGACCACGGGCAGGAATTCGGTGCTCGTGGGCAGACCGCTCGTCGATCCATCGCTGTCCCGGAAAATAGGGATCATCACACGGCGTGGCACCACGCTTTCACCGGCCGCGCTGCAATTTATCGCGCTGATCCGCAAGCGCTGGGCGGCAAAGAAGACACCGCACTTGATGCCCGCGCCTGCAAATACGCCAGTAGCGGCCTGAATCTACCTACAATACGATTTCACGCGTAATGGCGGCTCGCGTGTATCCGGAGCCCGGCATATACACCGAATGCGTTCCAGGTCCGCCCGCAACTATGATGCCGATACACTCGGGCCGCGGCGATATGGGCAACATCGTCTCGCGAGTGATCTCCCCCAACTCCGCGCGACGGCCATTCTGCGTGCGCGCAAAATCCTTTGCGGACAGTCGCATCGCTGACATTTTTGACTGTTCCCACAGCCGTATTCTGACGTCGGCCTTGCTCAAGCCCGCCACTTTGAGTATATGCGCATGCTCCGGGGCCATCACCAGCCACGGTGCGCCACCACCATAAACATAGTCGCTGCCGCCGGGAAACGCCATGATGTCGGCAAACACTTTAAGCAGATCATCTACGTCTTTCGCGTGGGTATTCATGTTCCACGTGCCTAACGGTGGAACGACGGTTACGGTACTGGTTCCCGGCGAAAATCCACGTTCAACGTGCAAAGCTTCCCACGGGCTGGCTTCCTCATTTTCCGCGCAGCAGAACGAATACTTTCCGGGTTGGCCCTGAGTGGCGCGGTCCATCTCGCCCGGTTGCGCGCCACCGATGTTTTGCAGTATCAGACGCAGTCCCCGGCCCAGCGTGGCGTTTGCCCACGTGCCTTGTCCCAGGCAGTTGTTGCCGCTATTGACACCGAGTTTGCGTGCAATCGGACCATTGATAATCAGAAATACGGTACCGGGGTTGGTCGTGGCCTGTATGCCCTGAAGGTTAAATTCCGGCGCCGAAACAGCCTCCGCGGCCGCGATGAGCACCGGCAGATATTCAGGATGGCAACCGGCCAGCACGGCATTTATCGCAATGCGCTCAACGGTTGCCTCACCATATCCCGGTGCTATCTTGCCTACGACCTCATCCGGCGCCCGACGCGTATGACTCAGCATCCGTGCAACCCGCTCGGGCGTGGGCGCGATGACAGGGAAGCCATCACCCCAATGTCTTTCCATGAAATAACGATTTAGCCCTTCGGGATCGTCGGGAACCGCAAGCGTGTCCGCGCGCCGGTTTATCTTGCCTGCTACCGGCGACGCGGTGTCATTGCTCGCCGCACTGCTGAGTAACCGGGCAATATCATCGGCACAGGTAACCGCGATTTCCTTGAGCTCGCTTCTGGTACGTATGCCAAAAGGATGCGGAACAATTGCGATCGGGAGATCGGGATAGCCCAGCGCCTTGGCCTGGGAGCGCCCGAGCGTCGCAAACGCCGTGGAACAGATAGCCATGGCCGGCAGATTGCGTTTCGCCGCTTCTACCATGTCGTGGATACTCCACGACGTGCACGAGCCTCAATCACCAGATCCGGTTATGACCGCGTCGCACTTCTCGGACATCTCCGCCAGCGCCGATTCCATGACCGGCACCGAACCGCGTTTGCGGTGCCTCACGACGCCTGCAACGCCGTGCTTGCTGGTCAGCAGTTCCGCGAGATCGTCGACGAGCAGGTGAAAATTGGGCTTGCCATTGTCTATGAATCCGATCACTTTGCCGCCGATTCCGTCATTCAAACGACGAGTCTGCTGCTTTTCGTCTCCTATGGTTGCAATCGGGTCGAGTATCAGCATTTGATTTGCCATGGTGTGTTCCTAAAAAGTAAGGGCAGCCGTCCCCTGTTCCTCAATGTTCAACAGGCTGCGAGCGGCGTAATTATCGCACTCCGGTCGCAACACTAGGAATAGACGGATCCGGGTTGATCAGACTGGCGTACAAAAAAAACCCGCCGGCAGTGCCGGCGGGTGGTGGTAACCACTCGTAAGGAGATTTATTTGGGTTACCTAAACCAGACTAAGTCCAAGCATCTCGCGCTCAAGCTGCAACTTGCGTGGCAGGCGTAGTTCGAGTTTCTTGAACAGCGCATCATGTTCTGACAATTCCCTGGCCAGCATGGTTCTGTCCAGCGCCATCAAATCCGTGAATTTTTCGCGGCTGAAATCGAGACCGCGCCAGTCTAAATCCTCAAAACGCGGCATCCAGCCCAGCGGGGTCTGCAGCGCATTCGCCTGACCGCGACAACGCTCGATGATCCATTTCAGGACGCGCATATTTTCCCCGAAACCTGGCCACAAGAACTTGCCTTCCGACGACAGCCTGAACCAGTTGACGCTGAATATACGCGGCGGATTGTTGAGCTTGCGGCCCATTTCCAGCCAGTGACCGAAGTAATCGGCCATGTTGTAGCCGCAAAACGGCAACATGGCCATGGGATCGCGCCGCACCACACCCACCGCGCCGGTACTCGCTGCAGTAGTTTCCGATCCCATGGTTGCGCCGGCATAAACGCCAGAATCCCAGTTGAAGGATTCATATACCAGCGGCACGCCTTCGCTGCGCCGGCCGCCATACAGGAAAGCAGAGATCGGTACACCCTGTGGGTTTTCCCACTCCGGGTCCAGCGACGGACATTGAGAGGCAGGGACGGTAAAGCGCGCATTGGGATGCGCTGCTTTACGACCGCAGTCGGGCGTCCATTCCTGCCCTTGCCAATCTATCAGTTTCGCTGGTGGCGTTTTGGTCATTCCTTCCCACCACACATCTCCGTCGGAGGTCAGCGCGACGTTGGTGAAAATCACATTCTTATGCAAGGTCGCCATCGCGTTGGGATTGGACTCGACCGACGTGCCCGGCGCGACGCCAAAGTACCCCGATTCCGGGTTGATCGCATACAACCGACCGTCCTTGCCGGGCTTGATCCAGGCGATGTCCTCACCGACGGTGGTAATTTTCCAGCCCTTCATTTCCGCGGGTGGCACCAGCATGGCCAGGTTGGTTTTTCCGCATGCGCTCGGAAAAGCCGCGGCGACGTAATCTTTTCGGCCATCCGGAGATTCGATGCCGAGGATGAGCTTGTGCTCCGCAAACCAACCTTGTTCGCGCGCCATGATGGAAGCGATGCGCAGTGCAAAACATTTCTTGCCCAACAGTGCGTTTCCGCCGTATCCGCTGCCGAACGACCAGATCGATTTATCCTCGGGGAAATGCACTATATATTTGTCCTGCTTGTTACTTGGCCACGCAACATCTTTTTGTCCGGCGGCCAACGGCATGCCGACCGAATGCACGCACGGCACGAAAAATCCATCGCTACCCAACGCTTCCAGCGCTTTGCGGCCCATGCGCGTCATGATGCGCATGTTAATCGCGACATAGGGTGAGTCTGAAAGCTCTATGCCGATATGCGCGATGGGCGAACCTATGGGGCCCATGCTGAACGGAATCACGTACATCGTACGACCGCGCATGCAGCCGTCAAACAGTTTGTTCAGCGTTACTCTCATTTCGGCGGGCGCCACCCAGTTATTGTTGGGGCCCGCCTGATCCTGGGTTGCGCTACAGACAAATGTCCGGTCTTCCATGCGCGCCACGTCGTCGGGGTCGGAGCGAGCAAGAAAGCTGTTCGGCCGCTTTTCCGCGTTGAGCCGCGTCAACGTGCCGGCACGCACCATTTCATCGCAAAGCATGTCGTATTCCGCCTGCGATCCATCGCACCAGCGGATCTGCTCAGGCTTGGTCAGGGCGGCTATCTCACGCACCCATGCGCCGAGTTTTGCATGCTGTACGTAATCGGGGACCTTGTAAGCCTCGGAAACGAGCGCTGCATTGGCCATTTGATTCATTACTGCCCTTCTCCTGTGCCCAATCTGATTTCGATAAACAATCAGTTGGGTGTTTTGTTCGTTCGCACAGTATGCGCGGGAATGATTATAAGTTTAACCCAAATCAGGCCCTTGATATACCGTGCTCACGATTTTTGCGCCACGAGGCGTCAAAATATTGTTATTTATCAATGCTTTAAAATTTTAGAGCGGGAGCTGGCCGGTGCTTGGCAAAGGCACGGATGCAGCGCGGCGGTGGGCCTGACCGCTAGGCTGCAAAACTTCTCGCTTGAGGTGGGGAGTTCGACGAACACTGCAGAACATCTCGTCATCTCTTTGTTTTTACGCACTTTCAAAGATCACAGGGACTCCGTGCCGTATCCACCTCACAAAGACCTCGCAGCCAGCGCGCGTGCGTTGTCTCTTTCAATCAAGGCCCGAAAATCATCCACCGTCCCGGGGAGCGGACCAAGTCCGCGCTTGATCAAGCCGCTCTCGATGAAATCGTATCCCATGACCACACGGATCGACTGATTCAGCGTTGAGGCGATGGCCTTGGGCGTGCCCACCGGCGCAAAAACTCCGAACCATCCAGTGGCATCCAAGCCGCTTAGCCCGAACTCCCGGAGAGACGGAACGTCTGGGATGGCCGGGTGCCGCGCAGGTGCTGCGATCGCGAGCACGCGCACTAGACCACCTGGCAATGACGGGAGTACCGCAGGCAGCGGAACGACACCGAACGCAACTTCCGCCTGTATCACGGCATTGATTGCGGGCAGGCTGCCGTTATAGTTCAGGTGCACGACATCGATCCCATTGCGAGCCTGGAACAACCTGCCGGCCAATTGCGCGGTCGAACCGTCACCGATGACCGCATAATTCAACCGCCCCGGCGCCATGCGGGCGCGTGCGATCAACGCTTTAATATCGAGAGCCGAACCGGCCTTCCTCGTAATCAGTACCATCGGCATGCTCGCGATGGTCGCCACCGGCGCGAGATCTGTGCGCGGATCGAAAGTCGAGTGTGGATACAGCGACGGAAGGAGCGTAATCGTTTGATTGCCTGCAAATAACAGCGTGTGACCGTCCGGTTTCGCCGCGGCGATCGCCTCCGCAGTTGCAAGCGCGTTGCCGTTGCCACGGCGCTCGAAACCGACGGGCTGGCTCAATTCGCCACTCAGCAGTTGCGCGACCTCCTGGGCGAGGCTGTCGGTCAACGGCGGCGATGAATACTTGTGCATGGTCTTGAGTAAACGACTGACACGCGAAGTGCCGTCAAGATCGGGGTAGCCGTTTGCGGGGTACGGCGTGATCAGCGTCAAGGGACGATCCGGAAAAGCATGCGCAGTAAATGCAACGACTATGACCAGCAACGTAGCTGCGAAGATTCGCGTCATGATGATCCAAGGCAGGTCGAAAAGTAACTATTAGTCGCACCAGTCCTGAACTCATTACAAACACCAAGGTCGCAGTGCATTACTACGACGGAATCTGATCGAGCCTACTTCCCGTCTCGAAGGGGTTACGCCGTCGGATCAAGTCGGCGTGGTCGCTCAGCTTTCGTGCGCTGCGCCTTTCCAGCGCAACCATGTGCGCAAATTGCGAAAATCGTCCGCATCGGCACTGTCGCGAACCACAATCACGTGCCTGACGCTTCCGCGATCGATTTCGCGCAGATTTAGTACCGATAAATACGCCGCAACATAGGTGCTCGGCAACACGACGCATTCGACGCGGCCGCCAGATTGCGTCTGAACGGTCAGGACATTGTCGGTGCTGATTTCAAGCGCCGCGACCGAATCTGGATCACGAAGCAATGCAATTCGGCGTACGCAAATAACCAAGCTGAGCGCCAGTGCCGATATGCACGCAATCTGCAGCCATAATGCAATCGGAACTAGTGCGACCATCGTTGCGGCATTTCCATGCGCGACGGCAAGAATCGCCGTCAGCCATCGCGACGGGCGCAAGCCAACCCGCAGAGGTGCGGGTATCATGTGGAGTAGGCGAGGAGACCGCGCCTGCTACGCGGTCCCGGCTGCACCATCCGACAATACGCCGAAGGCGGCATGACGCCCGGCGAATCGACCCGACGTAAACGCCCAGCCCAGGTGGTGGCCATGTCCCTCCAGCAACACACCTCCTAAACCGATGAATCCACTCGCAAAAAGACCTGGAATCGGCTTATCTGCCGGACCCAGAACCTGCAGCTTGCCGTTGGTTGCAACGCCGCTGTCGCTAAACGCCATGTGGTAGTGCACCGGTCCCAGCGCAACATAGGGACCTGCGCCAAACGCAGGACGATTGCCGTCCGGTCGCGAAATGTCCGAGTTGTAACTTTGGATCGTCTGCTCCAGCGCTTGAAGCGGCACACCGATAGCCGCAGTCAGTTCGGGCAGCGTGTTTCCGCTGCGATAGACATCCTTGCGCGTCTTCCGGTAATCGGGAAGATAAATCCACGCCACGCCGGGCGCCGACGATACAACGTGGGGCGCTTTCGAGAACAACTCGACGAGTCTCGCATCCAGCAGGATGTAACCAAATTGGCAGGGCTGTTCCAGGAGTTTCGGTATCATGTCGCCCCGCTCGTCTGAGAACCGCTTGCCTTCGCGATTGATGACGAGGGCGCCAGCGCTGAAAAGCTTGTGCTCGGGCGCGAGTATCGTAGTGAGAAAACTTAACATGAAAGGTCGCAGCATCCAGCCCGGAAGGGTTTGCAGCGCGACATTCATGAGCTTGGTGATTACCCGATAAGGAGGAATTGCCGTAACCCACGATTGCGGTGGCGGCTTGAAGCGCAATCCTGCATGATAAAGATCGGGGTTAACGATACGGTTGCCCAGTTCCAACGCCATACGATGACCGTCACCGGTGTTGGTCGGGTTTACGAGTTGGGCATGAGCAACCTCAGGGGCTAGATACTTCGCACGCATCTCCGCATTTCCGGCAAAGTCGCCGGTCGACAAAACGACACCTCCACGCGCACGGAATTCAGTCTGCCCGTTTTGGGTGTCGCCCAGCACGCCGACCACGCGTCCATCCTCGACGATCAATTCCTGAGCGCGGACCTCGGTTCGAATATCGACGCCTATGGATCGCGCATGCTTGCCCAGATGATAAATGTAAGCTCGCGAGTTTGGCAGTACGTTGTGCATGCGTGACTTGCGATGCGGTGGTGCCGCTATCGGTCCGTAGAACTCCACGCCCATAGCCATCAGCCAACGGAACGTGTCGCCCACATTGTCCGCCAGAAGCCGCCGGTGTACTTCATTGTCCTGCGCTTTGAGATAGGCGTTGAATGTGCCTATATCCTGCAAAGTGCAGATCAGGACTGTCCTGTATGCCCAGCAGCAGCTGATGGGGCGTGTTACTGGCCGATATGGAACCCACCGAACGCGCCGTGGTACCGCCCAACGCCGCATTCTTTTCAAGCAGGATCACGTGCCGCCCGAGGCTGCGCGCCTCGATTGCCGCAGCGAGTCCGCGACCCCCGCCTCCGACGACTACAACATCAGCATGCACCACCAGGTGCCGCGAATTTTCTGCCATGATTTCCCCTTTTATGGTCGTGTACCTAATGCTCGGGGCTCGTGATGCGGTCGATTTCCGCATGATCATCCGGCGACAGCGTCCAGTTCATGGCACCCACGTTGAGATCCAGCTGTTCTGGTTCGGTGGCCCCGGCGATGACGCTGGCGACCTGTGGACGGGAGACCAACCAACTGAAGGCCAGTTCCAGCAAGCTATGACCTCGTCGCCTGCAATATGCTTCCAGCCCTTCCAGCATCGTCCAGTTTCCATCACTGATCCAACGCTCGGCGAGCCGTTTGTCCTTGGTGATACGTGCCCCTGCAGGTAGTGGGACGTCCCTTTTGTACTTCCCGGTCAATAGTCCGCTCGCCAACGGCGCATAAGGAATCAAGCCCATTCCGTATGCCTGCATCGCGGGGCTTAGACTGCTTTCCAGTCCGCGTTTGAGTAGACTGTATTCGTCCTGACATGATACAAAAGCGGCCAGATCATGATGTCTGGACGTCCATTGCGCCTCGACCATTTGCCACGCCGCAAATTTCGAACAACCCACATATCGAACCTTGCCCTGACGGATCAAATCGTCAAGCGCGCGCAACGTTTCTTCGATCGGCGTGGAAGGGTCCGGGCGATGGATCTGATACAAGTCTATCCAGTCCGTCTTCAGTCGCTTCAGGCTCGCCTCAACCGCCGACATGAGATAACGTCGCGAGCCGCCCTGCAGGGTTCCGGCGGCGTCCATTTCCTGTCCGAACTTGGTCGCCAGTACGATATCCTTGCGGTGCTCTCCCAGGCACTGCCCAAGTATCTCCTCCGATGCGCCTTTGCCGTAAACATCCGCGGTATCGAACAAGGTGATACCGAGATCCAGCGCCTTGCTTATCACTTTGCGCGACGCGGCGAGGTCTATGCGGTGGCCAAAATTGTTGCATCCCAGTCCGACAGCCGTCACTTTGAGTCCGGATTTACCCAGATTCCGCAGTTCCATTGTTCGCTTTTCCCTTGGATAAAAAAAGAATCGATCGTAAACGCCAAGCTGCTAATAATACCTCGCAAGAGCAGTGTAAGACCAACGACAGCCGGGTTTGATAACCACCAACAGAAGGTTCACCATGGACAAAATGAGAGCAGCAGGACTTTCCTTAACTGAAACCGGGGCGTTTATACAATCGCAGTTCCTCGTCGCGTCCCTGGGGATGGCAGCGGTCATGTTGTTGGCCTCGGGCGTGTCCAGCGGACAGCACTTTCCGTCCAAACCCATACGCATGGTAACCGCGGAAGCCGGCGGCAGCCCGGATTTTGTATCGCGCGTCATTGCCCAGGGAATCGCGGCGCCTCTGGGACAACCGGTGGTCATTGAAAACCGCTCCAGCGGTCTCATCCCGGCGGATATCGTATCGAAAGCGACACCCGACGGCTATACGCTGTTGGTGACCAGCAACGTATTATGGATACAGCCGCTGATGCAAAAAGTGCCCTACGATCCGGTCAGGGACTTCTCGCCGGTTACTTTCACAAACAAGGCGCCGCTCGTGGTCGGCGTGCACCCGTCCGTGGCCGCGAGCTCAATCAAAGAATTGATCGCCCTTGCAAAAGCAAAACCGGGCACGCTCAACTATGCGTCATCGGTGTCCGGCACCGCGTCTCATCTCGCCGGCGAGTTGCTCAAATCGATGACGGGCATCGACATCGTGCGCGTCCCTTACAAGGGCGCCGCGCTGGCTATCGGCGACCTGCTCAGCGGACGTGTGCAACTGACATTCTTCACCGGCACCTCCGTCATGCCGCACGTCAAAACCGGGAAATTGCGTGCGCTGGCGGTCACCAGTTCCCAGCCATCGGCCTTGTACCCTGAATTGCCCACGGTCGCTGCGTCCGGTCTACCCGGTTATGAAGCGGGATCCATTTATGGAATATTCGCGCCCGCGCACACGTCTCATGCAACCATCATGAAACTCAATCAGGCAGCGGTGCGCTATCTGGATACGCGCGAAGCGAGAGAGAAGTTTCTGTCGTCAGGATCGGAAGCGTCCCCCAGCACGCCTGCGCATGCGAGCGCGATGATGAAGTCGGAGATGGCGCGCATGGGCAAGGTGATCAGTGAAGCCGGCATCAAGGCTGAATAATCTGGTAGTGGACGTGGAGCGGACACCTCGGCAAGGACGAACCATGAAGCAACTATTTCGAATCGCCAAACAGTCGATTTTTACAGGCGTGATGTGCCTGATAAACGCGGCGGCATCCGCTCAAACCTCTGCAACTGCAACCGCAACCGCGCCACCCTATCCCGCCAAACCGGTGCGCGTCGTCACCGGCGGTGTCGGTGGCAGCAGCGACATTTCGGTGCGCATCATTGCGCCCGGACTCTCAAGCAGTCTTGGGCAGCAGGTGATCGTCGACAACAGATCGAGTTCGCTGATTCCGGGTGAAATCGTAGCCCGCGCATACCCGGACGGTTACACGCTGCTGTTTGCCGGCGGCGTTTTCGCGATCGCCCCGCTGCTGCAAAAATCACCTTATGATCCGGTCCGCGAATTCGCGCCCATTACGATCGTGACCAACTCGCCGCATATCGTCGTCGTGAACCCAGCGGTCGCCGCGCAAAGCGTCAAGGAACTCATTGCACTCGCCCGATCAAAACCGGGCACGCTGAATTATGCCGGCGTGGGTATAGGCGCATCGTCGCACCTCGCCGCGGAGCTGTTCAAGTCCATGGCGGGCGTGGACATCGTCCACGTAAACTACAAGAGCGGAGGCGCGGCGATCAATGACCTCATAGGTGGTCAGATTGAGCTACAGTTCGGCACTTCGTCGTCAGTCATGGCGCATGTCAAATCGGGGAAACTGCGGGCGCTGGCGCACACCGGCGCACAGCCGTCCGCCCTGGTGCCCGGCCTGGCCACGGTAGCGGCATCCGGCCTGCCCGGTTACGAATCCGGCACGATATTCAGCATGTATGCCCCGGCAGCCGTGCCCGAGCGCCTCATCATGCTGCTCAGTCGTGAAATCGCCCGCGTGCTCAGCACCTCCAACATCCGGGAACAATTCCTGAGTCTGGGCGCCGAACCGGTCGGCAGCACACCGGCTCAACTCGCGGCGGCGATGAAATCTGAGATCACGAAGCTGGGCAAGGTCATCAAGGACGCGGGCATACGAGCAGACTAACCGCGGTGGTTTGCGCGATGACCGTTATTAGCTACTTCCAGATTTAATCAGCACGTATGCCGGCGCCCTTGATCACCACGCTCATCCTCGCCAGCTCGAACTTTCGGGTCGTCGCGAGTTCCTCGACTGTGCTGCCGACTGGCTCGGAACCAACGTTCAAGAACTTCTCTTTCGCTTCCGCGGTCTTGATGTAACGCACTATTTCAAGGTTCAAGCGATTGATGATGACGGCGGGCGTTCTCGCCGGCGCAAAAATCGCATTGACCACCACCGATTCATAGCCAGGCACACCGGATTCCGCAATCGTCGGTAAGCCAGGCAGCAGTTCCGAGGGTTTGGATCCCGTCACGGCAAGCGCCCGCAGTTTGCCCGACTTGATATGCGGTGCAACACCGCCAGCCCCTGGAAAGGCGAGTTGAACCCGGCCGCTGATCAGGTCATTGATCGCCAGTCCTATGCCTTTATACGGAACGCGCTGAATACTGACGCCGGCCATGGACTTGAACAGTTCGCCGGCAAGGTGATTTGCAGCACCGGTCGTCGACGACGCGTAATTGAGTTCACCCGGTTTGGCTTTCGCCAGCGCGATCAAGTCCCTGACCGACTTGACCGCCATGGATCCGCCGACGACCAGAACATTGGGTTGCGTATTGACCAGCGTGATGGGCGCGAAGTCCGCTACCGGATCATAGGGTGTCTTCTGCAGTAGCGAACCCACCCAAAGGCTGCCCGCGGCGAGCAACAGGGTATAGCCATCCGGTTGCGCCTGCGCCACCAGTTCTCCGGAGGCGATACTGCCGCGATTGTCGACGATGATATTCTGTCCAAGGTACCCGGAAATCCCGTGCGCCACAAGTCGCGACACAAAATCGGGACTGCCCCCTAACACCGAGGTTACGAGCCGCACGGGTTTATTGGGATAACCCTGCGCTGATGCGATTTCAACATTCAGGTTCAGTATGCCGGCGGCAAATGTCCAGGCGCATATCCACGGTTTCAACATACCCCCTCCCAATCAACCCACAATTCATCAAGCGCGCCCAAGACTCAATTGCCCGGCACGAACTTTGGCGTCATTTGTTCTCTCCCCGCTTGTCTATGATACCGGTCCGGCTCAGCAAGCCTCCGGAGGCGAGCATCATGGCGTTGATCCAGAATACCGGATGCAGTCCAAACGCGGAAGCGATGGATCCGAACGCCACCGGACCGACCACGCGCGTAAGCTGATTTACCGTCATGCGCAACCCCAGATTTTCTCCTGATCGCCCCGCCTCGGAGCGACTGAAGGTGAGCATGGTCACGATAGGCTGCGCGCACGCCGAACCCAAGCCGAACACAAAAGCAATCGCTCCCAGCGCCAGGGCATTTTGGAAGAACGGCAGAAGCATGAAGCTTGCCGCGCCAAGAAAAAATGCGTAAGTCAAGATCCGTTCTTCGTTCAACCATGCGATCAACCGCCTCAAGTAGATTCTGACGCCAAACGATGCCGCGGAATTCGCCGCCAGTATGGCGGCAATTGAAACTGCCGACAGCCCCACGCTATGCCCATAAATCGGCATGTAGAACTGGAACAGATCCTGTCCCGCCTGCTGCAAACTGCTGATAGCAAGCATTCTGCGCACACCGGGGGCGGACAGCATTTCGCGTACGCTGCCGCCCGCGCCCCGTTCTTTGTCGCGGCTACCTTGTGGAAATCCTGCGCCCAATAGCATGACCAGTGGCGCCGGTGCGAGCGTCAATAGCGCGACACACACAAACGCAGCTCCGTAACCGGCATGATCGATCGCAACCCCGGCGACCAGCGGTCCGAAGAAGTTGGAGAGCGACATCATCAGGCTGTAGTTGCCGAAGTTCTGAGCACGGTCTTCCTTGCTGCTCACCAAGCCAATGAGGTTTTGCAATGACACGGCATAGATGGATACCGACACGCCGCACAGGGCCGATGTTACAAACACGACGGCCATGCCGGAGATCCACAGTGGGAGCAAAAGCCCGGCGGCGCTGACCACCGCTCCGATTACGAGCAACCAACGTGAACCGAACTGATCCGCCAATCGGCCGGCCGGCCACGATAACGCCGCAGGTACGGCGGAGACGGTCGCAATGAGCAGACCTATGGTCAGCGGCTGCGCCCCCAGATGCAGGGCATAAAGCGAAAGCAACAAACGGCTGGCACGCAAACTGCAAGCATTGAGCAGCACAAGAAACTGAAGGAAATGAACGTTAACTACCACGCAATGCCTTCGACAGCGCCGCAATTGCGGAGAGCGTCTCCAGACGTTCCACGAGGTCCAGAATTTCCGAAATCATCGAATTCAAAACCGTGGATGGCGAAACCGCCGGCAAACGCTGCACGCGTCGGTGCCCATGTTTTAAGGGTGCCGACCAGCGTCGCCCGGCCCTGGGTTAGTTCTTCGTAGACCGTTTGCGATGCTATCGTGCTCCGCGGCATGGTGGCACCTTATAGTCCACAGCCCAAGCCATCCAGAATTCGCACACGGGCTTGCTGCAGTACCGTTTCAGGCAATTTCTCAATTTCGAGAGACCGCAAAAATTCAACCAAACGGCCGGCGGGGGTCGAACTCTGTTCCGACATCACTGGCAATTCCGCACGCCCGCGATTAGCGTGCAGTCCATGGGTAAGCATCTGCCTGTTTCCTCCGTCGCGCAGCCGCGGCGACCAGCCCATGTTCATCCGAAATCTCGCTCTATATTTGTTGTGACATACTCAAGCCATGCACAAAAATTATAGCAGCAAGCTCGCATGTTCCCGGCTTGCAGATTGCACGTCATTATTTTCGTGGCCATGTTCAACCGGTTGAATACGAAGGAGTTCAGATGCGAATGTATGATCAACGGCCAGATGCAGATCATGTTCATCACCACGGCAGCCGGCACGCCGCACGTCAAGGCCGGTCGACTGCGTGCCCTGGCCGTCACCAGCGCGCAACCCTCGGCGCCGGTTCCAGGCTTGCCTACGATATCGGCGACGGGACTGCCGGGCTATGAGTCCATCAATACGCACGGCATATTTGCGCCTGCCAAGATCCCTGCTGCGCTGATTAACCGGCTTAACCAGGAAACCGTAAAATTGTTCAGCCTTCCGGATATCAAGGAGCGATTTCTGAATGCCGACATAGAAGGTGTCGGCAGTGCTCCTGAAGTCTTTGCCGCCGCCATCAAATCAGAGATGACCGTGTGAGGGAAACTGATCAAGGACGCCGGCATTTGCCTCGAATGAAGATGGCGGCCTGGCGCCCCCAGCCAACACTGCAAACTATAGAAATAGTGTTTTATAAAAAATACTTACGAAGCCGTCAAGCCATTCCGCCGGTCCGCGACTCAGTCATCATTTACCGGCGCATCCGGGAACAATACGTCCGCAAATCCAAACTGCCTGAAATCTCGTATGCGCATCGGGTAAAGCACACCGAATAAGTGGTCGCACTCGTGTTGCACCACACGCGCATGGAAACCCTCAACCGTGCGGTCTATCACCACGCCGTACTGATCGCAACCCCGGTAGCGCAACCGCTTGTAGCGCGGCACGACACCGCGCATCCCCGGTACCGACAGACACCCCTCCCACGCATCCTCCATTTCGTCATCGATCTGTGTCAATGTGGGGTTGATCAGTATGGTTTTCGGCACCGCTTCGGCATCCGGATAGCGGGGATTTTGATCCATACCGAATATGACCACCTGCAGACCGACGCCGATCTGCGGTGCGGCAAGACCGGCGCCGTCGAGCACCTTCATGGTGTCGTCCATATCCTTGAGCAGCGCATGCAGGTCCGCGGTGTCAAATTGCTCCACCGAGCGAGCTTGCTCCAGGAGGCGCGGATCGCCCATGCGCAACACTTCCCTAATCGCCATCACGAGCCGCCAGTTTCACAAGTATCAATTGCACTTTATCCATCGCCTTATGCATGACTTTTTTCATTTCTTCCATTGCAATTCCATGCCGGCTGCTGGCCTTACCGGCGGCGTGATTCGCGGTGACTACAATGGCCGCGTAAGACAAGTCCAACTCCCTGGCCAATACCGCTTCCGGCATCCCGGTCATACCAACCATGTCCGCACCGTCACGCTCAAGGCGGATGATTTCCGCGGCCGTTTCGAGACGCGGCCCCTGCGTCGTGGCGTAGGTGCCGCCATCGAACACGCTGACCCCGGCGTCCTCCGCCGCCGCCAAGCACGCGGTTCGCATCTGCCCACAATAAGGCATGGTGAAATCAATGTGCCGTAATCCACGGTCTTCCTGCGTGAAAAAAGTTGCCTCGCGGCCGTGGGTGTAGTCCAGTATCTGATCCGGAATTGAAATTAAACCCGGCGCGAGATCGCCACGGATGCCGCCGACCGTGGCTATCGCCACCATGCTTTTAACCCCCTGCGCGTTCAATGCCCAGATGTTCGCCCGATAGTTGATCTGGTGTGGAGGTATGGTGTGGCCAGTACCATGACGCGCCAAAAATAATACGTCATGCCCGGCTAGATTGCCAAAAACCAGCTCGCTCGACGGTTCGCCGTACGGAGTGCTCACGGTCTGCCGGCGGTTGACCACAAGACCATGCAATCCTGCCAGTCCGCTCCCTCCTATAATGGCTAGCATGACAGCAAAGATTGCGAAGCGACCGAACCGTCACCACGATGTGCCGAGGCATTGAACAGAAGTATACGCGCCGCACTCGGCATTTCGCGCTTTACACTTTGCACTTTGCATTCCGCACTCATCACTGCCCCTTCAGCGCGTATATCGCAGGCAGGTTGCGCCATGCACCTCGTACGTCCATGCCAAAGCCGAACAGATAGCGATTGGGTAACCGAATACCCACAAAGTCGGCCGTGATCGGCTTGCTTTTGCCGAGGTCTTTGTCGACAAGCACCGCGGAACAAAACCGCTTTGCGCCGCCGTTGAGGACGCGTTCTCGGATCGCCGTCATCGTATGTCCTTCGTCCAGAATATCGTCCACCACCAGTACGGTACGCCCTGAAATCTCTGTGTCCGGAAAGACCTTCCACTCGATCTCGCCGCCACGAATCGCCTGTCCATAGCGCGTCACGTGCAGGTAGTCGAAGCTCAGTGGAAAATTCAGCTGCGGCAACAAATGGCCGCTGAACACAACCGCACCGCCCATGACGCTCAATACCAGCGGGTATTCGCCAGCCAGTGTCTGAGCGATTTCATGCGCCACGCGTTGCACAGTCTGTGTCACGCATTCCGCCGAACACACCAACTCGGCGTCCTTGAGCACTTCCCTCACCTCTGCCGTCGCGAGCACAGCGTCTCCTTATTTATTCCGTAAGCTTTTGATATAGGAGGAAAAGGCGCGGCCAGTCTCGGGGTGTTTGAGGCCATAGGCTACGTTAGCCTTAAGATAGCCGATCTTGCTGCCGCAGTCGTAACGAATTCCGTCGAACTGATAGGCGAACAGCGGTTCTTCGGAAATTAATGCGGCGATGCCGTCGGTCAACTGAATTTCTCCACCGGCGCCGGCTTGCACCCGTTGCAAATGATGAAATATGCGCGGTGTCAGTATGTATCGACCGACGACACCGAGCATCGACGGGGCCTTTTCCGGTTTTGGTTTCTCGACCATGCTTTCCACCGCATACAGCTTGCCGGTGCACCGCCCCGGTTTGATGATCCCGTACTGGCGTGTGTCGGCGCGCGCCACTTTTTGCACTCCCAAAAGGGCGCAGCGTTTTTCCCGATAGACGTCCACCATCTGCTTCATGACCGGTGGCTTGGCGTCTATCAAGTCATCCGCAAGTATCACGGCAAACGGGTTGTCGCCTATCACCGACTGTGCACACAGCACGGCGTGCCCCAGACCCAGCGGCTGCTGCTGGCGCAGATAAATACATTTAACGTGGCGCGGAGTGATGTTGCGTACCATAGCCAGCATGTCGTGTTTGCCGCGGGTCGCGAGATCCGACTCGACCTCGAACGCCATGTCAAAGTGGTCTTCGATCGCGCGCTTGCCGCGCCCCGTGATAAACACGAGTTCGGTGATGCCGGCGGCAACCGCTTCCTCGACCGCGTATTGAATCAACGGCTTGTCCACCACCGGCAACATTTCCTTCGGGCTCGCCTTGGTTGCCGGCAGAAACCGCGTACCCATGCCGGCCACCGGAAACACCGCTTTTGTTATGCCATTCATCGTGTCCTCACTGATCGAGCAATGCCAATAAACCTGCTTCATCCAGTATCGTAACACCAAGCGCTTGGGCTTTATCGAATTTGCTGCCCGGATCCGTACCGGCAACCAGATAACTGGTTTTTTTGGACACACTGCCGCTGACCTTGCCGCCTTTGTCGCGGATGCGCCGCTGCGCATCGTCGCGCGCCAGATTTTCCAGCGTGCCTGTCAGCACAAACGTCTTGCCGAACACGGGACTCTCCGGATTTACCGGTCTGGGCGCAACCTCTGAAAATGTAACGCCCTCATTGCGCAAATCTTTAATCACTGCGAGGTTGTGCGGTTCGGCGAAGAAACGCACCACGCTTTCCGCAACCACCGGACCGACGTCCGGAACCTGCTGCAACGCCGTTGCATCGGCCGCCATCAACTGATCCAGACCGCCGAAGTAGCGCGCCAGATCCTGCGCGGTGCTCTCGCCCACATTGCGTATACCCAGGGAAAATACAAACCGCGCAAGTGTGGTGTTTCTGCTGCGTTCTATAGCCGCGAGCAGATTGGCGGCGGATTTTTCGCCCATGCGATCCAGGCTGGCCAGCTTCAACAGGTCGAGTTTGTAAATATCCGCAGGGGTACGCACCATCCCCGCATCCACGAGCTGGTCGGTCAGTTTATCGCCCATACCTTCGATATCCATGGCCCTGCGGCTGGCAAAATGCAACAACGCCTGTTTGCGTTGTTCGGGACAGACCAGTCCGCCGCTACAGCGTGACGCCGCTTCGTCCGCCAGGCGGATCACGGCCGACTGACATACCGGACATTGTTCCGGCATCCGGAACTCAAGCGCATCGGCGGGACGCCGCTCGGGGAGGATAGATACTATTTCCGGAATCACGTCGCCCGCCCGTCTCACGATGACCGTGTCGCCTATGCGTACATCTTTCCGGCGCACTTCGTCTTCATTGTGCAAGGTTGCATTGGTGACGGTTACACCGCCGACGAACACCGGTTGCAGCCGTGCGGTAGGCGTAAGCACACCCGTACGCCCGACGTGCAGCTCGATATCCAGAACGGTGGTGATTTCCTCCTGCGGCGGATACTTGTGGGCAACGGCCCAGCGTGGCTCGCGAGTGCGAAAGCCCAGTTGATACTGAAGACGCAGGCTGTTGACTTTATAAACCACGCCGTCGATATCGAACGGCAGCTGGTCGCGAACAGTCCCTATATCGCGATGAAAAGCGACCAGCCCGGCCGCGCCCACAACCACTTTGCGTTGCGCGTTGACCGGCACGCCCATGCGCCCTATTGCGTCCAACACTTCGCTGTGGCTCGTCGGCACGGTCCACCCGCGCACGTCTCCCAGGCCGTAGGCAAAAAAAGACAGTGGGCGTTGCGCGGTAATCGCCGAGTCCAGTTGCCTGACCGCGCCGGCCGCCGCATTGCGCGGATTGACGAAAGTCTTGTCGCCGTTGGATCGTTGGCGCTCGTTCAGTTTCTCGAAATCCCCGTGACTCATGTATATTTCGCCGCGAATTTCGAGAACTTCGGCGGTCACGCCCTGAAGTCGCAGCGGTATGCAGTGTATGGTACGCACGTTCTGCGTTACGTTCTCTCCAACCTCTCCATTGCCGCGCGTAGCGGCCTGTACTAGCAGGCCGCCTTCATAGCGCAGGCTCATGGCAAGACCGTCAAACTTGAGTTCAGCCATGTACTCGATCGGCGCCGCGCTGCCATCAAGTCCAAGTTCGCGCCGGACATAGCTGTCGAATTTCTCGGCACCGGTATCGTCAATATCGGTTTCGGTGCGTATCGACAGCATCGGCGCGGCATGCTGCACGGTATCGAGTTGCGCGAGCAACTGCCCTCCCACCCGCCGTGTTGGGGAGTCGGGTGTGGACAATTCGGCATGCAGTTGTTCTAGTTCCTCCAGTTCGCGGAACAGTCGGTCGTACTCGGCGTCTGGAGTCAGCGGACGGTCGAGAACGTAATAGTTGTAATTGTGTTGCTCGATCTCGCGGCGCAGCTGAGCGGCACGCGCTAGCACGGATTCCGGTGCTGCTTTCACGAAAACAGGCGCAGCGCGCGTGATCCCCCGGCCGTTATCTGACCGGCCTCCATTTTCGCCACTATGCCCGCCAGTTGGTGGCGTATGCCGGCAATTGCCGCATCCGACAGCGCAGCGCGATTATCATCCACCAGCACGCCATTCAGCGCGGTCGAGAAATTTTTCGCCATGTCTATCATCGTGTCGAACACGCCCGGCGCGCCGTCGACACGCGGCACATCCAGCAGAAAGGTAACGCCGCCAGTCGACATAGCCTTCATCTGATCTGCGGCAAACGGGGCCGGTTCATGATGAGTCAGTGTAAACCGCGTCTCGCCACGGTCGCCGTGCGCGTGAAAGGCGCCGTCGGACTCGAGCGTGAGTCCCGATGCTTCAGCCAGCGCGCGTATCCGGGTGCCTGCAAACGAACTGCCCGTGGCCGCTACGACGTTGACCCCAAATGCGATATCGACGTCCGCACAAAAACGATCCAGTTCCACGGCTCTTACATGTGTATCCGCGATCTCACCGGCAATCAACGATCCCTGATGCTGTTCGCTCCAGTTCGTGGCCAGTTTAAGGAATGTCGCGAGCTGGGTGCGGTCTATGCATCCCGCACGGTTCGACATCTGCACCGCAAAACGAAATTGTTGAAACGCCTCGTCCCCCGCCGGACGCCATACACCGCGTTCCGTATCGTATCCCTCGGTCAGAACTGGTTTCCGCCAACTCACGACCAGACTCTCCAACTCCAGACGCAATTCAGTACCACTGGCAGGAGCCAGCAGACGGATCTCCACCACGTAATCGACGGCGGCGTCGATCGCCGGAGACGACGCCAGGCCATCATCGGTGGGTGCCGGACACGGCGTCGCATCAGGCTGCAGGCTGGGTTCCACTCGGTGCTCGGTCGGATTTTCCGCCTGCGCCGCCTCCGGATGCAAAAGTATATCTTTCCGCTCGTGCGCGAAGGCCTGTTCGGACCGGCGGCGATATTGGCGTTCCTGCCAAACATTGAACGCGTACACGCCGGCAATCACGATTGCGCCGCCTATCAGCAAACTGATCAGCAAGTCGCTCATGCGCGATTACGCCACTTCCTCGGCAAGCTTCATGGCCTCTTCGATATCCACGGACACGACACGCGACACACCCGCCTCCTGCATGGTAATTCCGATCAGCTGATTGGCGATTTCCATCGTAATCTTGTTGTGGCTGATATACAGGAACTGCGAATGCGCCGACATCTGCTTGACCAGATCGCAGAATCGCACCGTGTTGCTGTCATCTAGCGGCGCGTCGACCTCATCCAGCAGACAGAATGGCGCGGGATTGAGCTGGAACATCGCGAATACCAGCGACAAGGCCGTCAGCGCTTTCTCGCCACCCGACAGCAGGTGTATGGAACTGTTCTTCTTGCCGGGTGGCTGCGCAACGACCTGCACGCCGCCATCCAGGATTTCTTCGCCGCTCAGCACCAGCTTGGCCTGGCCGCCGCCAAACAGCGAGGGAAACAACTGCCCGAAGTGCCGATTGACCTCGTCAAACGTATGCTGCAGCCTCTCACGCGTCTCGCGATCGATGCGGCGTATGGCATCATCCAGTGTCGTCAATGCCTGGTTCAGGTCCAGGTATTGGGCGTCGAGATAGTTTTTGCGCTGCTGTGACGTATCCAGTTCTTCAAGCGCCGCCAGATTTACCGCGCCCAGCGCACTGATCTCCGCCGCCAGGCGCGTGATATCCGCCTGCAGCGCGCCTGAGCGTTTGCCCTTCTCGATCTGCAATTCGAGTTCCTGCTCATCGGCCCCGGACTCCCCAAGTTGCTGGGCATACTGCTCTTCCGTGAGGCGCGCCTCCTGTTCTTTCAGCCTGACTTCACCAATGCGCTCGCGGATCGGCACCAGATTCTCTTCTATGGAGACCCGTTCCTGCTCCAGCCGCCGCTGTTCGGTTTCACGCGATTCCAAGGTGTCGCGTGCCGCTGCCAGTGCCTGTTCCTTCTGCGCGCGCAAGATCATGACGCCGTCTAGCTCGACCAACAGTGGTGATTCATCAAGCCCCACGAGATCCTGTTCGCGTTGCGCAATGCCTTCCCTGACCGTGTTTACGCCGTCCACGATCAGTTTTACGGAGTTCTCGATCTCGGCGATTTTCGCGGCACAGGTCTTGAGATGGAACTGCGCCTCGTGTGTCGTTCGTTCGGCCTGCACCAGCGCCGATCTCTGCTCCCTGAGCGCGGCCTCCGACTGCAGGAATTTTGTCGCCGCGTCTTCCAGCAGCCGCTGCAACTCGATGCACTGCTGCTCGTGCCCATCCGCGGCGGCTTGCGCGGCTTCATGCACCGTGCGGTCCTGCGTCGCAAGGGTTTCGATTTCCGCGAGTTCCGCCGCAATTTGCGCGCCGCGCTGAGTGACGCGCTGCGCCTGCTCGGAGAGTCTGATGACCGCGAGTTGAGATTCGTGGCGTCTACGCTGAACGTCTTCGACGCCTATGCGCAGCTCATTGAGCGCACTCTTGCCATTTTCGAACGCCTGCTCGGCGGCGGTATATTCGGTCCTGCGTTCGGCGAGGTGCGCCTGCTCCTGCGCCAGATTGATCGTCAGTTGCTCGATTTCGCGCTGCCGGGACAAGACACCGTGTAGCTCCGAATCCGGCGCGTGAAAGCTGACGCTATGGCGGGTATAGATATGGCCATCCGGAGACACCAGCAGCGCACCGGCGGGCAAATCTCCGGCACGTGTCAACCCTTCGTGCCGGTCCCTGACAACAAAGACCTGATCCAGCCAGTCGTTGAGTGCGCACGCAGCAGCGTTGTCCTTGCAACGCACAAAGGCCGCCAGCGGCTCCATGCCGTTGAGCGGCGATCCGCGGTCCACCGCGGTGTTGCCGGCGGTATAAACGGTCATCTTGCCTGGCGGACTGTCCGTCAGCCACGGCTCCGCCTGCGCGAGGTTGCCCAGACCGATGCCGTTCAACCGTTCGCGCAGTACGGCTTCGAGCGCGTCTTCCCATCCGGCCTCGATCTCGACGTCCTGCCACAAGTGCCGTGCGCTGCTGAGCCCATGCGACTCCAGCCATCCGTGCATATGTTCGCTGCGCGCTATCCGGTCCTGAACCTGGGTTAGTGCAAGGATGCGTGCCTGCACCGCGGTCACCTGCTGGGCGGCCTCATCCACCGCGGATTTCCGCTCGCGCAACACCTGTTCCAGATGCGGTATACGCACCTCCTCCTCATCCAGCAGTCTGCGTTGTTGCAGCTGCTGCGACTCCAGATGTGCAATCTCGGTGTTGAAGCGCTCAATCTCTACCCCGTCCGGCAGCAGCAACCCGGCTTGCTCGTCGCGCAGCCGCAGCTCGCGCTGCGCAAGCTGCGATAGCACCCTCTGCGCGTGCTCACAACGAGTTTGCTCGAGTTGCAAAGCCCGTGCATTTTCCGCCACTGTCTGGCGCAGCGCATCGCGCTGCTGCTGGCTGGCGCGAAAGTACTCCTCGGCGAGCGGCATCATTTCCGAATCGCCGGCGAGCGCCGCCTGAGTCTCCTCGCTGCGCTCACGCGCACGCTCCTGCTCCTGCCGCCACTCTTCCATGCCGGCGTGCTGTGTCTGCAACTGCAACTCACCCTGCTGCAGCTGATTGCGCAACGATACCAGCTGTGCATCTATGCGCTGACGGTTCTCGCGCACGTGCTGTATCTGTTGCTGTAGACGCGAAAACTCAGCGTTGGTTTCATACAAACTGCCTTGCGCCACATGAACTGCTTCGCCCGCCGCATGATGTTGCTCGCGCAATTCCTCGAGCACGCGCTCCGTCTCGCGCATGCGCGCGGTCTGCGCTTCGAGTTCCACGCCCAGCTTGTCGATATCACGGACGCACCGCTCGCGAGCATTCCCCGCCTCGCGTTTTTTCTGGAACCACAACAGATGCTGTGTATTCTGCAGTTGTGCCTGCAATGCGTGATACTGCTTGGCGACTTGCGCCTGTTCGCCCAGATGCACGAGCTGTTTGTCGAGTTCCATGCGGATGTCCTCGACACGCAGCAGGTTCTCGCGGGTATCCGCCAGCCGCGACTCTGTCTCGCGCCGCCGTTCGCGGTATTTGGAGATTCCCGCCGCCTCCTCGAGAAACACGCGCAATTCCTCGGGCTTCGCTTCGATGATGCGGGAAATCATGCCCTGCTCTATGATGGCATAAGCGCGGGCGCCTACGCCGGTCCCGAGAAATATGTCGGCGATATCGCGCCGCCGCACGTGCGTGTTGTTCAGGTAATACGAGGAGTCACCGTCCCTTTCGAGCACCCGTTTAACCGAGATCTCGGCATAATTGGCCCACTGCCCGCCGGCCTTGCCCAGACTGTTGTCGAACAGCAGCTCAACGCTGGCGCGATTGACCGGCTGGCGGTTCCCCGAACCGTTGAACAACACATCCTGCATCGTTTCGCCGCGCAAATGCCGCGCGGAAGATTCGCCGAGTACCCAGCGCACGGCGTCGATGATGTTGGACTTTCCGCACCCATTGGGCCCGACGATGGCGACCAGTTGGCCGGGTACGGGGATGTGTGTGGGATCTACGAAAGACTTGAATCCTGCAAGCTTGATTTCTGTGAGACGCAATTTGATCTTTGCCGGGCAGAGTTATAATGCGAACTGAATTTCAGCTAGATATTTTAACCGAATTGTCCACACCGCCCTAATGCCCTCCAAGCCCGCCGCCGAACTCGATACCTTTCCGAACCCAACGCCCCGACGCGACTATCGGATTCACATGGAAATACCGGAGTTTACGTGCCTGTGCCCCAAGACAGGCCAGCCCGATTTCGCAACACTTTATCTCGACTATGTGCCCGACCGCATGTGCGTGGAGCTTAAGAGCCTCAAGCTATATGTGTGGTCGTATCGCAATCAGGGTGCATTCCATGAGGCAGTCACGAATCGCATGCTCGATGATCTCGCGGCGGCTACACGGCCGCGCTTCATGCGGTTAACGGCGAAGTTTTTTGTGCGCGGCGGAATTTTCACAACCGTGGTGGCGGAACATCGCAAGAAAGGCTGGCGGCCGCAGGCCACCGTCAGTCTCGATTCGTTGCCGGCGCAGCGCAGCGTGCGCTAGAGTCCGCCCGCGGGCCGGCTTGAGTGGACATTCGATCCGAATACAGTCCGGCGACGACGATCATCGCGCCACCGCACCACTCGCGCAGCGTCAACACTTCGTCGAGCAGCAACCACGTCGATACCGCGGTCACCACCAGCTCAAAAAGATATATCACGATGGCACGATTTGCCGCGATGCGAGACAGCCCGAACTGGACCGCGACATTGACGCACAGCATCACCAACGACAGCAGGAGCAGCAAACCGGTCAATCCGGCGGATGAAGTCCAGGCGAACAGCGGTCGTCCGGCATGCGTCGCGGCCGTGGCAATGGCACCGAAGAACACGCCGCCCGCGAAGACTGCAAGCACTTTCAAGGAGATAGGTACCTGACTCGCGCGGCGCGCGAGCACATTCGAAAGCGCGAACGCGACGCCGGCTGATAGTCCGCACCACTCCGCGGTGGAGCGCGGAAAAGGCCATCCCATTTGCGGCTGCCACAACACGATGAGCGCACCTGCAAACGCGATGGCCATCAGTCCGCACCCGATCCGACTCAGCGTTTCATCGAGCAGTAACTGCGCAAAGAGCACCGTCCATGCCGGAGCGAGGTAAAACAGCAACACCACGCGCATTACGTCGCCATACACCGCGCCCAGCATGAAACCAACATTGGCCCAGCCGGCCGTGAGCGCTATGCCTGCCAGTGTCCATGAGCATCGCGCCATCCCCAATTCACGCCGGTACAACAAGGTGCCCAGCACCAGCGCACACAGATAAGTTATCGTCACCGCTTCCTGGCCGCTGACGCCCGAGGAATCGAGGGCGCGGAATGGGAACCAGATCAACCCCCAAACGGTGGCACCGGTCAGCAGCGCCGCGACCGGCATCAATTTTGTGAATTGCACCGCAACCCCTTTATAATCATGGTTTCACCGATAGGCCACAATGAATCCCGATCTCGACCGGCTGCAGAGTTATCCATTTCAGAAACTCGCCGACCTGCTGCAAGGTGTCACGCCAGATCCCAAGGCAACACCGATTAGCCTGTATATAGGCGAACCCAAACACCCCACACCGGAATTCATCCGCCGTGCGCTGGCTGACAACCTGGAAAGCCTCTCCAAGTATCCCACGACGCTAGGCGGCGAAGGCCTGCGTATTGCGATTGCGGACTGGCTCAAGCGCCGCTACGGACTCAAACAGATAAGTGCGCAAAACCAGATCATACCGGTAAACGGCAGCCGCGAAGCGTTGTTTTCATTTGCGCAGGCGATACTCGACCGCTCGCGCGCCGACCCGGTGGTGGTGATTACCAACCCGTTCTATCAAATCTATGAGGGCGCGGCCTTGCTCGGTTGCGCCACGCCGCAGTTTCTCAACATGCTGCCGGAAAATAATTTCACGCTCGTCTACTCGCAACTGCCCGCATCCACGTGGCAGCGCACGCAGCTGGTCTATGTGTGTTCACCCGGAAATCCAACCGGGCGCGTGATGAATCTTGCGGAGTGGAAGCTGTTATTCGACCTGTCCGACCAATATGGCTTTGTGATTGCAGCCGATGAATGTTATTCCGAGATCTATTTTGACGAGGCGCAACCGCCCTTGGGCGCGCTGCAGGCCGCGCAACAGTTGGGCCGCGACGGATATCCGCGATTGGTCGTATTTTCCAGCTTGTCGAAACGATCCAACGTGCCGGGCATGCGCTCGGGATTCGTTGCCGGTGACGCCGAGCTGCTCGCGAAATTTCTGCTCTACCGCACTTATCATGGCAGCGCCATGAGTCCGCCGATATTCGAGGCGAGCATCGCCGCATGGAAAGATGAGGCCCATGTTGTCGAAAACCGCCGCCTGTACCGCGAAAAATTTGCCGCCGCCCTGTCGATCCTGACGGGCGTTATCGACGTCAGCATGCCCGATGCCGCGTTTTACCTGTGGGTCAATATCAAGCGCGACGATGCGGAATTCACGCGCGAGCTGTATCAGTGCCATAACGTAACCGTGCTTCCAGGCAGTTACCTCGGGCGCGAAGCACATGGTGTGAATCCGGGCAGGAATTTCATACGCATCGCGCTGGTGGCATCGACCGCCGAGTGCACCGAGGCCGCACGGCGCATTGCGGATTTCATCAAAAATCAATAACCAACCACGGAATTCATATGAGCGAACTGCAAACCATCATCGATCAGGCTTGGGAAAATCGCGCCGATTTGGCGCCACGAAGCGCGCCCGCGAAAATCGGCGCTGCGGTCAACGAAGTTATAGCGGGTCTGGATGCGGGAAAAATGCGCGTTGCCGAGAAGATAAACGGCGCCTGGGTCGTGCATCAATGGGTCAAGAAGGCCGTGCTGCTGTCATTTCGCCTGGAAGACAACGTCCCGATGGCTGGGGCGGCAACCCAGTACTTCGACAAGGTGCCAAGCAAATTCGCCAGCTACTCGCGCGAAGATTTTGCACTCGGCGGATTCCGCGTGGTGCCGCCGGCCATGGTGCGCCGCGGCGCGTTCATCGGCAAGAACGCGGTGTTAATGCCCTCCTACGTCAATATCGGTGCGTATGTAGACGAAGGCACCATGGTGGACACGTGGGCGACGGTGGGGTCGTGCGCTCAAATCGGGAAAAACGTGCACCTGTCCGGTGGCGTGGGCATCGGTGGAGTGTTGGAACCACTGCAGGCCAATCCCACCATCATTGAAGACAATTGCTTTATCGGTGCGCGCTCGGAGATCGTGGAGGGCGTGGTGGTGGAGGCGGGTTCTGTGATTTCGATGGGCGTATTTGTCGGAGCCAGCACCCGGATTTATGACCGCGCCAGCGGTGAAACCATCTACGGGCGTATTCCCGCAGGGTCCGTGGTGGTTCCCGGCAGCCTGCCGTCAGGAGACGGCAAATGCAACCTTTACTGCGCTGTCATCGTAAAACGCGTGGACGCTCAGACCCGCGCAAAAACCAGCATAAACGAGTTGTTGCGCGGTGACTAGGGAATTGCACACATCTTGATGGACTTGCTTTAATTCCCTTTCCAAGTCTTTCAAAAATTGGCAGAATGGCCTTTAGCCTGTTCGTAATCTCAGCACGTTACGAGGTGGTTGTCGTTACGCGACTCCACCCGAGGTCAGGCTTAACGTAACTGGCGTCAATAATCCGGGCGACGGAACGCCCTCGCACACTACGCCGCACGGCGGAAGGGCCGGTTAATCGCAGATCACTCGCTGAAGAACGGAGTTGGCAATGTTTCTTGATCCTCTATTCAACCTCATGGCCGAAAAGCAGGCGTCCGACATGTTTTTCACTGCCGGTGCTCCCGTACAGATCAAAATAAGCGGCCGGGTCATGCCAGTGAATTCGCAGATACTCGACCCGGCGATGGTCAAGAAAATCGCCTATGAAGTGATGAACGAGGAGCAGATCAAGGGATACGAACAGACTCTGGAAATGAACTTTGGAGTCGGTCGCGCCAATCTCGGCAGTTTTCGACTCAATGTATTCCGTCAGCGCGGTGCCGTGGCGATGGTTATTCGTTATATCAAGCCCGATATACCCTCGCTTGAAGAACTCAAACTGCCCGAGGTGCTCAAGACTCTGGTGATGGAGAAGCTCGGCATGATACTGATCGTCGGCTCCACCGGATCCGGCAAATCGTCATCCATGGCAGCCATGATCGACTACCGCAACGCTACGCATCCGGGACATATCCTCACCATCGAGGATCCCATGGAGTTTATCTATAAGCATAAGAAGTCTATCGTCAACCAGCGCGAAGTCGGCATCGATACGCGTTCATACGAAAATGCGCTGATCAGCGCCATGCGCGAGGCACCTGACTTGCTGATGATAGGCGAGATACGTGAAAAGTCCACACTGCAGAGCGCCATGCTGTTCGCGCAGACGGGGCACCTGTGTTTGTCCACGCTGCACGCCAACAACAGCTATCACGCCCTGAACCGCATCATCAATTTTTTCCCGCGCGAAGCTCGCGAGGCGCTGCTCGCCGACCTCGCCATCAGTCTCAAATGCGTGATTTCGCAGCGGCTGGTGCGCGCCAAGGGCGGCGGGCGCGTGCCAGCAGTGGAAATCATGCTCAATACTGCGCACATTGCAGAGCTGATTAAAAATGGTGAAATGGGCCAGATCAAGGACGCCATGGAACAAAGCCTGGCACCAGGCAGCCAGACTTTCGAGCAGGCGCTATACCACCTCTACAAGAGTGGCCAAATCACTATTGAAGATGCGCTCTCCAACGCGGACTCGGCAACCAACCTGCACTGGCTGATTAACAATGCCGGCCAAACCCCCAACTTCACGCCGCTCGCAAAAGACGACAAATCAGGCTCCCAGCCCTCCGGCCCTGCGTCCGGCGCTGCCGATGATTTGAGCAGTATAAAACTCAATCTGGACATGGTGTAGCCGGCTGCTGACGCCACTGGGCGACCGGCACGTGCCTGAGTTGCAACGCCTCCGTTCATTGAAAAAACAGGCCACAACGCTGGAATTCGTCGTGAACGCGGCATACATGCGGCTTGCACGGAGCAAACTCGCATACGGGCATGGCACCACTAACGCATGGGATGAAGCGGTCTATCTGACCCTGCATGCATTGCGGTTGCCGCTCGACAAGCTGGCGCCTTTACTGTCGCGCAAGATCACCGATGCCGAACAGCAGCGTGTGTCGCGGCTGGTTGGTGAACGCATACGCCGGCGTGTTCCGGCCGCCTACCTGACACGCGAAGCCTGGCTGGGGGACTTTCGGTTTTACGTCGACGAGCGCGTCATCGTGCCGCGTTCCTTTATTGCCGAACTGCTGCGCGAAAAACTTGCGCCATGGATCAGACGGCCTGCGGCTATTCGGCGCACGCTAGACCTTTGCACCGGATCCGGTTGCTTGGCGGTCCTGCTCGCCAAGACGTTTTCCAAGGCACAGGTTGACGCAGTCGATATCTCAATCGATGCGCTTGCGGTAGCAGCCATGAATGTTAGAGCTTACCGTCTCGGGCAGCGCATACGGCTGACTGAGTCGGATATGTTTTTAAACGTAAAGTCCAATGCTTACGATCTGATTATCGCGAATCCGCCCTATGTGAGTGACGTGGCGATGCGCAGATTGCCGACGGAATATCGGCATGAACCACGCCTCGCGTTAGCCAGCGGAAAAGATGGTTTCGACGCGGTGCGCACGATATTGCGCCAGGCAAGCGACCATCTGGCGGATGACGGCGTGCTGGTCGTGGAAGTCGGCCATCATAGACGACAGCTCGAACGCGCCTTTCCGCACCATCCGTTTGTATGGCTGCAGACCAGCGCCGGCGATGACTGCGTGTTCCTGCTCTACCGTGACGATTTGATTAGCGCGGCACGCGCGGCTGCGGCGGCGGCGACGCGCCCAGCCAGGACTGCAACTTTGCGACCTCTTCGGCACTGAGTTCGCGGTATTTTCCGCGATTGACGCGCGGCGGCAGCTCCATCGGTCCATAGCGAACACGCATCAAGCGGCTCACCATGAAGCCCAGTTTTTCGAACAAGCGCCGCACCACCCGGTTGCGTCCGTCTTTCAGCACCACGTGGCACCATTGATTGGCGCCCTCCCCGCCCCGCAGTTCCGCGCTCTCACAATACGCGACGCCGTCGTCGAGTTCCACGCCTTCGGTCAACTGGCTCATATGCTGCGGCAGCAGTTTTCCCATGACGCGCACTGCGTACTCACGCTCGACCTCAAAGCGCGGATGCATCATCCGATTCGCCATCGCGCCGGATGTCGTGAATATCAGCAGTCCGCAGGTGTTGAAATCCAGCCTGCCGATGGATATCCACTTGCCGCCGCTCACAGCGGGCAGGCTCGCAAACACACTGGGGCGTCCCTTGGGATCATCGCGGCTGACGATTTCGCCTTCCGGCTTATGATAGAGCAACACCCGTGGCGGACGGCTCACAGCATGTACGCGTATCAGACGTCCGTCGATCTTGATCTGGTCCTGCGCGCCCACCCGCATGCCGAGTTTTGCAGGCGCGCCGTTTACGGTAACTTTGCCTTCGGTGATCCACGTTTCCATGCTGCGCCGCGAGCCCAGGCCGGTCTGCGCCAAAACCTTGTGCAGCTTTTGAGTGTCGGCGGATTCCTCAGGCAGTATCGGTTTCCCGCGAACCTCCTTGCGCACGCGCGGCGCCGGCGAGCGCCCCGAACGGGACTGCTGCGGCGGGCGCGGCTTGGTAACTTTAGGCATAGATCAGGAGGGTTCAACCGCGCGGCGTTCAAATACCGCCTGCGCGAGTGTGCCGCTGTCCACGTGTTCGAGCTCGCCTCCGACCGGAAGGCCGCGCGCGATACGGCTGACCTTGAGCCCGCGCACCAGCAATAACTCGCTGATGTAATGCGCGGTCGCTTCGCCTTCCACAGTAAAATTTGTCGCCACGATAACCTCCCGCACCAGTCCGTCTTCCGCACGCTTGAGCAGTCGGTCCAAATGTATGTCTCTGGGCCCTATTCTGTCCAGCGGCGACAATCTGCCCATCAGCACAAAGTACAACCCATGGTAACACTCCGCCTGTTCCATCATCAGCATATCCGCCGGCGTTTCTACCACGCACAGGCTGTGCGCATCGCGGCGCGCGGAGCGGCAAAGCACGCAAATCTGTTCCTCGGTGTAGGTATTGCACCGTTCGCAGTGCCGTATGACTTCCAGGGATCGGCCGAGGGCCGCCGCCAGACGCGACGCGCCAGCCTGATCGCGCTGCAGCAGATGATAGGCCATGCGCTGCGCCGACTTGGGCCCGACGCCGGGAAGACAGCGCAGCGCTTCTATCAATGCTTCTAGAGAGGAAGGACTTTTCATCGAACTGCGGTAATTGGTGACGGGTGAATCGTGAGTTGTGAGCGGTCAACTTCAGGGCACGCTCCGCAGCTTACCGCTGCCTGCTCACCGCTTACCGTTAACCACTTACCGCCTTTAGAACGGCATTTTAAAGCCCGGCGGCAAACCCAGTCCGGCGGTCATGCCTCCCATCTTCTCCTGTACCGTTACCTCAACCCGCCGCACGGCGTCATTGATCGCAGCCGCGATCAGATCTTCGAGCATGTCCTTGTCGTCTTTGAGCAAGCTGTCGTCGATAGACACTCGTTTGACATCGTGCCGGCAGGTCATTGTCACTTTGACCATGCCCGCACCCGACTGCCCTTCAACTTCGACGATCGCCAGTTGCTCCTGCATGCGCTTCATGTTCTCCTGCATCTGCTGCGCCTGCTTCATTATCCCTGCCAGACTACCTTTCATATCGGACTCCTTTCGCTATTTCAGCGGCTTAATTGTCGACGACACCACGCGGGCGTCCAGATTGTCGCGCAAATCGCGGACGAAGGGGTCTTGATTTATCGCCACCTTTGCCGCATCCAACTGTTTTTGATCGTCGCGACTGCGGACTTCCGCCACCGTATTGCCCTTGCTCTCACCGATGGAGATGTCTAGCTGTATCTTGGTTCCAAGGTGCTGTTCCAGTGCCAGCCTGAACCTGTCCTGATACGCGCGGTCGTTGAGGTGACGCTGACTGTGCGGCACGCGCAACTCGATGCGTCCCTCCTGTCGTGACACGAGTTCGCAGTTGTGTGCGAGCATGCGCTCCATGCCGGACAGCGACAGCTTTTGCACCAATGCGACCCAGTCGCCGTCAATCAGCTTTTTTTTTAATACCGGCGCTGCCGAATCCAAAACCGCCACAGGTCGCGCAGCAGGCACGGACTTCCGCGCCTTTCCGTCACCGCGCTCGGGGGCAAACGCAAGCATGCGCATCAGCACCATGGTGAAACCGGCGTAATCGTCCGGTGCCAGTCCGATATCGTTGCGTCCATGAAGAACGATCTGATACATCAGCTGAACTTCTTCCGCATCGAATCCCGATGCGAATTGCTTGATGGCGGCAGCCTCCGGATCATCGTCCGCGATCGCTTCCGGAACGGTCTGAGCGAGTGCTATGCGGTGCCACAACGTCGCGAGATCGAGTAACGCCGCTTCAAAAGACTGACTGTGTTCCACCATGCGATCGGCAATCGCGATCATTGCAGCCCCGTCGTGCTGTTGCAGGGCGTTTAAAATTTCATGCAGGTATTCATGCCCGACCGTGCCCAGCATGGCGCGCACCGCCTGCTGCTCGACACGACCCGCGCCGTGCGCAATTGCCTGATCCAGCAGGCTCAGGCTGTCGCGCATGCTGCCGCGCGCGGCGCGCGCCAGCAGATTCAGTGCTGCATCTTCGCCTTGCAGACCTTCCAGCTCGAGTATTTTTTTCAACTGCTGTTTGATCTGCTGCTGTGGAATCTGCTTCAGATTGAACTGCAGACACCTCGACAGGACCGTCACCGGTATCTTCTGCGGATCAGTCGTCGCAAGCACGAACTTGACGTGACCGGGCGGTTCCTCCAGCGTTTTCAGCATCGCGTTGAATGCGGATCGCGAAAGCATGTGCACTTCGTCGATGATATAGACCTTGAATCGCCCGCTGGTCGGTGCGTACAGCGCGTTTTCGAGCAGGTCGCGCATATTATCGACCTGGGTATTCGACGCGGCGTCGAGTTCGATCAGATCGACAAAGCGGCCGGCATCGATTTCCATGCACGCCGGGCACTTGCCGCACGGTTCCGCGGTCACGCCCGTTACGCAATTGAGTGCTTTGGCGATGATGCGCGCCAACGTCGTTTTGCCAACGCCACGCGTACCCGTAAACAGATAGGCGTGGTGCAGGCGCTGCTGCTGCAGCGCATTGGTCAACGCCCTGACCACATGCTCCTGGCCTACCAGTTCGCTGAAAGTCTTGGGCCGCCATTTGCGGGCGAGGACTTGAGTCACGGTGAGTTCGTTAGTGGTAAATGGTTAGCGGTAAGCGGTGAGGGGTAAGCAGTCAAATCGCAACCGCACGACATTCAGCTCTCCGACCATATATCTACCCCTTACCGCTCACCCCTTACCGCCAACGGTTTCCAGCTTACTGCAAATGGTACTGCAGGCGCAGCAGATGGAAGTTGATACCTTGGTTGGGGCCCTTGATGCCGGCATTCGACAGATGCTGGTAACGATAGCCTATGTCGTATTGTCCTTTGTCACCGAAACGTACGCCCGCACCCACGTGATCGCCAAATTGGAACGCGCTGCCAAACTGGCGCTGCGCATTCAGCGAGGTATTTGATATGAGATGAAAACCAACGCCGAGTTCGGCATAGACGCTGACGCCGGTCAAATTGTTTGGCTGCAGGCGCAACACCGGCGTAATCCCGACTTCAAGTATTCTGTCATTCGACTTGGCCACGCTGTTGTTGTCCCAGTAGGCAAAATCGGTCTCCCAATACCCGCCGAGGTGCCAGCTTCCGATGTCGATCAGTTTCTTTTTCCAGTCCCACTGTGCACTCGCACGAAACAGATTAACGCTGGCGTTGGACGAATCCGAATGACCAAACTCGAGCGCCAGACCATCCACTGCGGATACCGACGGACTTGCCGCAAGTGCACAAACTACGATCAGTAATCTGAGTTTTCCCACGGTAAACACCTTCATTTAAGATTGCGCTATCTATTTGATTTCACAATAAAATTTGGAGGCGAGCCTTGTCCCCGGCACTTGCAGAGAATAGTTTTGGCTGCTTCCTTCCGGACCTGACCAGGTTCACTAACATGCAATGCGGGGGGGCCCGCCATATGTGTAGCTATTGGCCTGCGGCAATGAACCACCACAGGCACGGCGCTATTATGCCCGTAGTCGGGCCAAACTGCGAGACTTACGAACACGCCAGTAGGTCTTTATTCTATGATGCCACCGCGGATAGTCCGCAAACTGGAGAAACCGCATGTCTGATCAAACCATAGAGTCCGTCCTGAGCGAAACGCGCGTATTCACGCCGGCTTCGGATTTCGTCAAACAAGCCAATATTTCCGGCATGGACGCCTATCGCGCGCTGTGCGCCGAGGCGGAGAAGGACTACACCGGATTCTGGGCACGCCTCGCGCGCGAGCACCTGTTGTGGCGGCAGCCGTTTACGCGGGTTCTGGACGAATCGAACGCACCGTTTTTCAAATGGTTCGAGGACGGCAAGATCAATGCGTCCTACAACTGCCTCGACCGCCATTTGCAGTCGCAGCCCGGAAAAACCGCGCTGATATTCGAGGCGGATGACGGCAAGGTCACCACCATCACCTACCAGGCGCTCTATCACCGCGTGTGCGCGATGGCCAACGGACTGAAGGCGCGCGGCATCAAAAGCGGCGATCGCGTCATCGTCTACATGCCGATGTCTATCGAAGCCGTGGCATGCATGCAGGCCTGCGCGCGTATAGGTGCCATACACTCGGTGGTATTCGGCGGTTTTTCGGCCAAGAGCCTGCAGGACCGTATCATGGACGCCGGCGCGATCGCGGTGCTGACCGCTGATGGCCAGTTTCGTGGTGGCAAAGAAATTCCCCTGAAGTCAGCTGTCGACGAGGCGCTCGCGCTGGGTGGCTGCGAATCGATCAAGACCGTCGTCGTCTATAAGCGCAGCGGCAGCAGCATCGCGTGGCAACCGGAACGCGACGTGTGGCTGCACGATCTCGTCGCGGGGCAGCCCGATACCTGCGAGCCGACCTGGGTAGACGCCGAGCACCCGCTGTTTATTCTTTACACCTCCGGTTCAACCGGCAAGCCCAAGGGCATACAGCACTCGACCGCCGGCTATCTGCTGTGGACCATACTGACCATGAAGTGGACCTTCGACTACAAGCCGGCGGACGTGTTTTGGTGCACCGCCGACGTGGGCTGGGTCACTGGACACTCTTACGTATGCTACGGCCCGCTCGCCTGTGGCGCCACCGAGGTTGTGTTCGAAGGCGTGCCGGTTTATCCCGACGCCGGACGCTTCTGGAAAATGATACAGGACCATAAGGTTAGCGTTTTCTACACCGCACCCACCGCCATCCGTTCACTGATCAAGGCCGGTGGCGATCTGCCCAGGAAATACAACCTTCAAAGCCTACGTATCCTCGGCACCGTAGGCGAGCCCATCAACCCCGAAGCATGGATCTGGTATCACGAAACCGTGGGCGGCGGCCGCTGCCCCATCGTCGATACCTGGTGGCAAACCGAAACCGGCGGCCACATGATCACGCCGTTGCCCGGCGCGACCCCGACCAAGCCCGGTTCGGCAACGTTTCCACTGCCCGGCGTTATCGCCGATATTGTCGACGAAACCGGGGTGTCGGTGGGCAGGGGCAAAGGCGGCATATTGGTGATAAAGAAACCGTGGCCATCCATGCTGCGCACCATCTGGGGTGACCCGGAGCGCTTTAAGAAGACTTACTATCCCGATGATTTCAATGGTAAGTTTTATCTGGCCGGGGATGGTGCGACGTACGACGAAGAAGGCTATATCCGCATCATGGGACGCATCGATGACGTCCTGAATGTGTCCGGTCACCGCCTGGGGACGATGGAAATCGAATCAGCGCTGGTCGCCAATAAAGACCTGGTGGCGGAAGCCGCCGTCGTCGGCCGCCCCGACGACCTGACGGGTGAGGCGATCTGCGCCTTTGTGGTGCTCAAACGCGCGCGGCCCACGGGCGAAGAAGGCAAAAAAATCGTTAAGGAACTGCAGGACTGGGTGAGCAAGGAAATCGGTCCCATCGCCAAACCCAAGGACATACGCTTTGGCGACAATTTGCCCAAAACCCGCTCCGGCAAGATCATGCGCCGCCTGCTACGATCCATAGCCAGAGGCGAGGAAATTACCCAGGATGTATCCACCCTGGAAAATCCGGCTATACTGGAACAACT
>CANJQI010000013.1 GCA_947476215.1 Betaproteobacteria bacterium | reverse complement strand
GGGGGGGCTTTTCATGGGTTTTCTGGTGGCCATGTAAATCGTCTTGCGGAAGATGCATATCTTAAGATATTCGTGCTTATATTCAGATATTCGCGCTTACGCTGTCATGTTACACCCATTGTTACAGGTATAAGACGATGGGAGTAAGGAAACACCTTAGCTTGGGCTGTGGATCACAGCCGTGCCATGCCCAAGGTGTTGTCCAAGCTGTCAACCGGGCGGACAAGTCGCGACGACTGGCTCGACTTCCTTCGACACGTCGAATGAGCTTGCGCCGTGGCGGCCTTGTCACGGTTGCCGCCAAAGGGCCGTATACTGACCCGCATCAAGATAGTTTCCGTTGTGCGCAGTTTTTCCCCGATGAGCCGTGCGTTCCGATTCCGAAGGTCATGGCGGTATAAGGCGGTATAATTTGCTGTTTAGACGCGAACAACCCCAATCGGACGACATGTTTTTGCTGCGTTTCATGGTTCAGGTGGCAGGTCTTGCCGCCGCCGGTTGCTACGCATGCAATGCTGTTGGCCAAACCAACTCGCCCGGTTCAGGACTAGCGTTTCCGAGCAAGCCGATTCGCATTGTTACCAGCGGTACGGGGGGCGGCAACGATTATTCGGGACGATTGATCGCACAGGCACTGACGACTACCTTGGGGCAACAAGTGGTGGTGGAGAATCGGGCGACCGGCCTGATCGCTTCCGAGTTTGTCTCCAAGGCACCGCCCGATGGATATACGCTGCTGTTCTACAGCGGCAGCCTGTGGATAGATGCATTTCTGCGCGGCACACCGGCATTTGATCCGACACGTGATTTTTCGTCTATAACCTTGACCGCGCTTTCGCCCAACGTGCTGGTGGTCCATCCGTCGCTGCCGGTCAAGTCTGTCAAGGAATTGATTGCATTGGCAAAAAACAGGCCAGGCGCACTCAACTATGCTTCGGCGTCGACCGGCTCCGCAGTACATCTCGCGGCCGAACTATTCAACGTGTTGGCAGGCGTCAACATCGTGCGCATACCCTTCAAGAGCAGTGGGTCGGCGGTGATCGGTTTGCTGAGCGGCGAAGTGGAATTGATGTTCGCGACATCGGGGTCGGTTAGTTCGCAGATCAGTGCTGGAAAATTGCGCGGTCTTGCAGTGACCGGGGAGAAGCGATCGACATTGTTCCCCGCATTGCCTACCGTGGCGGAGTCGGGGTTGCGTGGCTATGAAATGACATCGATATATGGTGCATTCGCACCGCCCCGAACGCCCGATGCCTTGGTGGCGCGATTGAATCAGGAAATAGCGCGCATCCTCGCGCGGCCCGACATCAGGGAAAAGTTTCTGGGCGCAGCCATGGAAGCGACCGCATCCACGCCGGACGAATTCGTGGGCATAATAAAGTCAGACATGGCCAAGTGGGGCGCGTTTATCAAGAAGGCCGGAATACGCGGACAATAAAGGACGATAGACTATGACCATTCAACGACAAGAAATTGCGCAAACGGCAGCGTTCCGAAAATTCTTTGCGGCACTGGAACCCGCCAAGCCCTTTACCGCAGTTCCGGAGGACCTGCTGGTCGCGATGGCATCCGCGATTACCTTGCCGGACGACGGCAAATGCGTCAGCGCCATTGCCAATCGCGAACCCGGCGGTGCTTTTGATCCGCGCGAGCTTGAAGGTATCCCGGGCGGATCAGTCGGATACAAGAGCACGTGGGCTGTCATTCGTTATCCGTGTTATGGCCTGGACTGGGATATCACGGCACTGCGGCTCGAAAGCCTGTGTCCTGACGCGGCAAAGCTGCCGTGGCTGGTCGTCGTCAACGGCGGTTCCGCCAATATGTATGAATTCTTCACGGATCCGCTGAATCGTCCGGGCTTCGGGCAATATCTCGCTCAGCATGCCAATGTCCTGATCGTGACGATACCGGGTAATTTCAAATATGGCGGCTGGACTCTGCCGGTAACGCAGCGCTCGCCGCAGTACCTGCTTGACCGCGACCTGCCGCCCGGCGAAATCAGCCTGCGCAACGCGATCTATACCAACCGAATGGTATTCGATGGACTCAAGCGTCTGATTGTTCAGGAGACCCGTGGCGACATCCTCATCATCGGACACTCGACCTCGGGCGAGCTGGCGTTTATGGCCAAAGACGACGCCGAACTCGGCCCGCGTCTGCGCGGGCGTTTTCTGGGGTGGGGAAGCGGCGGTCCCGCGAGTATTCGCAGGGACTGGGAAGAGCGCAAAGCGGGAGCCGTCGGAACTGCGAAGTCTGAAGCAATAAATCCGGGGCTCGCCGACTTGCGTCTGCGCAACGCAGCGGAGTATGTTGCGGACGGATATGTGGGGCCGCTCAATCCCTGCCGGGACGCTGGAATGGATGATCTTGCCGTGGCGAACCGCTGGCTCTCGCTGGTTGACAGGAATCGTCCTAACATCAAGCAGGCAATGCAGGACCTCGAGCATCGCGGTGTGGCAAACCTGCAACCCGAATGCGAAATTGAAATCAGGGATCTGATAGCGAAATCAGGGTTGAAGGTGTCTGCGGAAGCGGTTTTCGCGGATCTGTTCGCCGCCAACAAAGCGCCGCTTACCGGCTACCGGCGCATGATCTGGGGCGTCGCCAAATGGGACAAACGGCACTGGAACAAGATCGCGCCGGAACAGGCGCAGGAACTTTCGATGGTGCAGCCGTTTCGCGAAAACAATCCCGAAGCTGCGATACGGGTCCAACTATTTGATTTGCCGATTACTCACTATGGTCATATTGAAAGACCGCGAGAGGTGGCGGCGGGTCTGCTGGGCGCGGCGTACTGGTTGACGGCGTCGTGATACGAAAGGCGATGGTGGAGCACAAAATGCCGATCTGGACAGGAGAACGTATGCACAATGGAGTTGTCGCGATATCGAGATTCTCGCTTGCCATCGTTTTGATCCATGCGAACCCGGTGCTGGCACAGGGGTTTCCCAGCAAGCCCATACGCATCATCACGACACCCGCCGGCGGCGGCAATGATCTCAGCGCGCGTAACATCGCGCTTGGTATCTCCGGGCCCATAGGTCAGAACGTAATCGTGGAGAATCGCCCGACGCGGCTGGTCTCCGAGATTGCAGTCAAGGCGCATCCGGATGGATACACGCTGTTACTGCAGGGTTCAAGTTTTTCCGTCACGCCCTTTCTTGAGAAAACCAGCTACCACCCGGTACGCGATTTCTCACCGATTTCCATCGTCGATACGTCGCCCAGCATACTGGTGGTGACGCCCTCGCTGCCGGCGAAATCCGTCAAGGAACTGATCGCGCTGGCGAAGGCAAAACCGGGGGAGCTCAACTATCCCTCGGGCGGCGCGGGATCGGCAAATCACCTTGCAACGGAATTGTTCAAATCGCTGGCCGGCATTAACCTCACGCATATTCCCTATACGGGCGCCGGTCCGGCGCTGACAGCACTCATGGGCGGCCAGGTTCAGCTGATGATCCCCAATGTCAGCGCGACCCTGCCGTTTGTGCGCTCGGGAAAACTGCGCGCGCTGGCGATCGGCAGTGCCGCGCCATCTGCATTGGCGCCCGAATTGCCCACGATTGCGGCGTCGGGTGTACCCGGTTATGAAGATTCGTCAGTACACGTTATTCTGGCGCCGAAAGGTACGCCTGCCGCGGTCATCAGCCGCCTGAACCGCGAAATCGTCAAATACCTGAGCCTGCCGGACACCAAAGAAAAGTTTCTCAAGAGCGGATTGGAAGTGGTGGCGAGTTCTCCTGCTGAACTGGCTGTCTATTTGAAGACCAACATGGCCAAGTGGGAAAAAGTCATCAAGAGTGCCGGCATCCGCGCTGAGTAGCAGCAGAACTGAATCGGAGAGTTTTAAATGAAAGAAATCAAGATTATCGATCAGACATTGCGTGACGGGCACCAGTGCCTGTGGGCGTCACGCATGACCACGGCCATGATGCTGCCGGTCGCCGAGAAAATGGACCGTGCCGGCATCGACGGAATCGATCTGATAGGCGGCGGGCACTTTGACGTTTGCGTGCGCTATCTGAAGGAAAATCCGTGGGAGCGGATACGTATCATGTCGAAGAAGATTACGCACACGCCTCTGTATGGAACTGCGCGCAGCAGACACCTCACTGGTTTTGATGTGGTGCCCAACGACTTGTTGTTACTGTGGACCGAACGTTTCATCGCGAATGGAATAAAACGCTTCAGGTCGGTGGAGCCGCTCAACGATCTTGATGCCATCGTCTATCTGCTCAAACGCGCCAAGGAACTGGGCGCTTATACGATAGGTGTGCTGGCCTACGGCCACAGCCCGGTGCACACCGACGAACTTTACGTCCAGAAAGCGACAGAACTGATACAGCGCGCGGACGTCAACGCAATCATGCTCAAGGACGCAGGCGGGTTGCTGACACCTGAGAGGATACGCACGCTAATACCGGCCATCAAGAAGGTTATCGGCACAATACCCCTGGAGTTGCATACGCACTGCACCACGGGTCTGGGACCGTTGGTGGTGCTCGAAGGCGTCAAGTACGGCGTTGACCAGGTGCATACGTCGATCGCACCGCTCGCCAATGGCGCCGCGCAACCGGCAACCCAGACGATAGTCCGCAATCTGCGCGACATGGGTTATACGGTCAATATCGATGACGCGCTCATTGCGGAAATCAGTGAACACTTCACGAAGGTCGCAGAACAGGAGGGCAAGCCGCTGGGCGTGCCGGTCGAATACGACGCCTTTCACTTCGAGCACCAGGTGCCCGGCGGGATGGTGTCCCACTTCAAGAGTCAGCTGGCTCAGGCCGGCCTGACCAACAAGCTCGATGCGGTCCTGCATGAATGCGCGCGCATCCGCAGCGAACTTGGATGGCCGATCATGATTACACCCTTTTCGCAACTCGTAGGCACGCAGGCTGTGTTTAATGTCGTGCATGGCGAGCGTTACAAAATTATCCCCGACGAGGTTAAGAAATACGTGTTGGGCTACTACGGCAAACTGGTGGCCCCCGTCGAACCCGGCGTGCTCGACAAGATCATCGAAAGCGGCTCCAAGTCGATTGCGCTGGTGCCGCCGCCGCCCGAGCCGGCCGTGCCCGCATTGCGCAAGAAGTATCCCAATATGAGCGACGAAGAACGCCTGCTGCGCTATTCCTATGCGGGCTCGCAGGTCGACGACATGCTTGCGGCGGGCAAAACCAACACGGAATACTCATTTGATGTTCCTGTCATCCGGCTGCTCAAGGAAATTGCAAAACGTCCAAAGCTGGCGCGCGTCTTTATCCAGAAGAAAGAATTGTTGATCGACGTCTCCAGCAAGCCGCAGGTCTCTGCAGCCTGATCGGTGCGTTCCACCTGCGTTAGGTGTATTTTCATACCTATTTGATTTATTGGATTAAATTATAGTTTTAGGCATGGCGTGACCAGAACGGCAAAACGATACAAAGGCAAGGTTGCACTGGTGACTGGCGCCAGCGGCGGCCAGGGGCAGAGTCAGGTCCGCATGCTTGCCGAGGAGGGCGCAGCCGTAGTGCTCGCGGATGTCGTCGACGGGCCGGCGCGCAAGCTCGCGCGCGATATCAAGAAGTCGGGTGGCCGCGCCATCTTTGTCCATCTCGACGTCACGTCCGCGGCTGAATGGAAGAACGCGATCCGCCGCATCCGGTCAGAGTTTGGTGCGTTGCATGTGCTGATCAATAACGCCGGTGTCATCAGCAGGACGGGTATAGACCGGATTACGATGGATGAATGGTCGCGAGTCATCAATGTCAATCTGATGGGGCCGATGCTGGGCATCAAGACTGCCGCGCCGCTGATCCGCGACTCCGGTGGCGGTGCTATCGTCAACATCGGCTCAACGGCGGCGCTGGCTGCCCATCGCGGCGTCGCTTACACATCAAGCAAATGGGGCGTGCGCGGCCTGACGTCGTGCGCGGCCATGGAATATCTGGACTGGGGTATACGGGTCAATGCCGTGCATCCTGCACAGGTAAGCGATACCGGCATATCGGCACATGCGACGCCGGCGTACCGTTCCTCGAATCAACGCATCATGCCGATGAAGCGTGCGGCAAGACCTGACGAAGTGACGAGCGCGGTGTTGTTTCTCGCAAGCGACGATGCCAGTTACATCAATGCCGCGGATCTCACGATCGACGGCGGCGCGCTGAATTTCGGCTTGACGAGAGTGCGCAAGCTGATTGAAGAGGACTACGTGCGGGAACAACGCCCCGCAGGGGTTCGAAAAGCGAAATGACTTTGAATGACCGCGACGTATTTAATGATGGCGTGCGCGTGCTGGTTACTATTCGCGGCGTATCTTCCCACCGTCGTATACGCGGCTGAATGTTTCGAGTTGCTGCCTGATATGCGTATTGAACTCGGCCGGCGTGCTGCCGACCGGTTCTATACCCTGCGACGATAAACTCTCCAGCACTTCAGGGGTTTTAAGCGCTTTCACGACATCGCGATAGACGCGGTCGATGACCGCGGACGGTGTTTGGGCCGGTGCAATGATGCCTTCCCAAGGACCCAGTTCCAGGCCCTTTAGTCCGTGCTCGTCAAAAGTGGGGACGCCGGGCAGGTGTGCCAACCGCGTCTTGCTGGACGTGGCCAGCACTTTGAGTTTTCCACTTTTTATGAAGCCCATCGTCGTGGCTTGAGTACCGATCGCAAACTGTATCTCGCCCTGCAGCAGGGCGACCATGGCGGGGGCGCCGCCCTTATACGGAACGACCAGAAAGTTCAAACCGCTGACCAGACGGAATATTTCGGTGGTTACTGCACCGGAACCGGCAGTGCCGGATGTGCCCGCGCTGAGCGACCCGGGTTTGGCCTTGGCCATAGCGATCAGATCTTTCAGTGATGTGGCCGGGAAGGAGGCGTTGGTCACCAGTACCAGCGCGCTCGTTGAGACCTGGGAAATAGGGGCGAAGTCCTTAACGATGTCGTAGCGCAGCTTGCCGTAGACGAACTGGTTCAGTGTGTGGTTGGCGTTGACAAACTGCAGCGTGTAGCCGTTGGGCGCGGAATTGGCGACGATTTCGGAGGCGACGGAGTTTCCTGCGCCCTGGCGATTGTCGATGATGACGGGGTGGCCGAGACTGCGTGAGAGTTGTATGCATACGACTCTGGCGATGAGGTCAGAACCGCCGCCCGCCGGCCATCCCGCGACCATGCGTACGGGTTTGTTAGGGAAATCACCGTCACCTTTTTGCGCTGCTCGTTGCGCCAGTGCGTTGCCGTGCGCATAGAGCGCGATAGCCGCCAATAGCAAGATTCTGATCATGCCTGTACCCCCTTGAATATAGCATCTGCGTGCCGCGATTTTGATGCTTGGCCCCGGATTGTCAAGCCTTACTCAGCTAAGTATTGCAGACCTTCCGTGCGCAGTTTACTATCCATGATGAGTAAACGTGTCTACTTATCTCGGGATCACGCAAAGGGAGTGGTAATGAAGCTATCGTCTTACGATGTCATTGTGGTGGGGGCCGGCAATGCCGCGCTGTGTGCGGCCATGTCGGCGCAGGAGAACGGCGCAAAGGTGCTGGTGCTGGAGCGCGCGCCGAAGGAACAGCGCGGCGGTAATTCGGCGTTTACCAGCGGCAATTTCCGGTTCGTTCACAATGGCCTGGAAGATGTCAAGAAGTTCGTGCCCGATCTCACCCAGCAGGAGATCGAATCTTCAGATTTCGGCCAGTACACCGCCGATCAGTTCTTTGACGATCTTGGGCGCACGACAGAGTATCGCAGTGATCCGGATCTGGCGGAAATACTCATACGCCGCAGCACCGATACGGTGAACTGGATCAGGCAGAAGGGTTTGCGGTTTGTGCCGCTGTACGGCGTTCAGGCGCACAAGCACGAGGGCAAGTTCAAGTTCTGGGGCGGGCTGGTCGTCACGCCCGTGGGCGGCGGCATGGGACTGATCAACCACGAATACAAGGCGGCCGAGAAGCAGGGCATCGATATTCGCTATAACACACGGGTGACATCGCTGATATGTGGCGCGGACGGGGTTGAGGGCGTTCGCGTCACGGTGAAGCGCGTGGAGGAGGAAATTCGTGCGCATGCCGTGGTTCTTGCGTGCGGCGGCTTTGAAGCGAACCGCGAGTGGCGCACACGCTACCTAGGACCCGGCTGGGATCTGGCCAAGGTGCGCGGCACGCGCTACAACACGGGCGATGGGATACGCATGGCACTGGATATAGGCGCCATGCCGTATGGCAACTGGTCCGGTGCGCATGCCTGCGACTGGGATCTGCACGCGCCCGACTTTGGCTGTCTGGTCAATGGCCCGGTGAATCACGGCAAGCACAGCTATCCGTTGAGCATCATGATCAACAACAACGGTCTGCGCTTTGTCGATGAGGCGGCGGACATCAGGAATTTCACCTACGCCAAATATGGCCGCGTTATCCTGGCGCAGCCGGGACAGTGCTGCTGGCAGATATTCGACGGCAAGGTGCTCGACAAGCTGCGCGAGACTTACCGTATCAAGCAGGTGACCAAGGTGACCGGCAATACCATCGAAGAACTGGTCAGCAAGCTCGAAGGCGTCGACAAGGTGCAGGCGCTCAAGACCATCAAGGAATTCAATGCGTCGATCAAGAAGGAGGTGCCGTATGATCCAAATGTGCTCGACGGTCGTGGCACGGCCGGATTGACGATACCGAAGTCGAACTGGGCGCTGGCCATGGATACGCCGCCGTTTGAAGCATACGGCGTGACGTGCGGCATTACGTTTACCTTCGGCGGTGTGAAAATTACCACCAAGGCGGAGGTCGTGGATACGGAAGAGGAGCCCATCCCCGGCCTGTACGCGGCGGGCGAAATGGTGGGCGGGATCTTCTATTTCAATTATCCGGGCGGTTCCGGTCTCATGAACGGCGCGGTATTCGGGCGCCTCGCTGGTGAAAGTGCCGCGCGTTACGCTGTAAAGGGATAGCGTGCGTCTGATTGAATGCAGTCGCAACGATTTGCACCGGATGCGAAAAGGCTGACGACATGAAACTCTGGTTTCAAAGCTGCACGGACATGGGAGTCAATCCGCTGTGGAATGACTACGAGCAGTCGCTCGAAAAACATTTCAAGCGGGTTGCAAGACCGGGCACCAGCATCAGTCTGCACGGCACGCAGGTTTTCAGTGGCAGAACTCGAAGCTATCAATACGATGTGTTCCTGCATACATCGCAGATAATTGAAGCCGCGGTTCGCGCCGAACGCGAAGGCTACGATGCATTCGTTCAACTGGGCATGCAGGATTATGGCTTTCTTGAGATTCGCGAGGCTGTCAGCATTCCGGTCATTTTTCCCGTTGAAAATGCGCTGCATGTTGCTTCACTGATTGCGCCGAAAATTGCCTTTCTCAGCTATAGCGAAGTGTTGCTCGGTCGCCTTAATGAGAAGGCGAGGGCGTACGGTTTTCATGACAGGGTAACCGCGGGCGGATCGGTGGAGTTGACTCCGACCGAACTCAGCAAGGCCTTCAAGGATCCGCAACCCGTTATCAGTGTGCTGGAAGCGGAGGCCAAAAAGGTGGCGTTGCAAGGTGCCAACGTATTGATAACGGCCGGCAACCCCATCACCATGCTGCTTATTGAGCAGGGCATCAAGAGTCTGGGCGGCGTGCGCGTTCTGGACTCGCAGGGGACGCTGGTCAAAATGGCTGAGTTCATGGTGGACCTGCATCACATGGGGATAGACAGGGACGGCATGGGTGCCTATGCGCCGCAGCCCAAGGATTTGCTGGCCGCGACCCGCAAGCTGTATGGGATAGAGTAGAGACAAAATCGCCGATTGGACATGAGCCCGCATAGGCGCGGGCATCGCAAAGGGGGTCACCATGAACGTACGCCGTCTACCTACCGTCCGGGAATTCATGGACAAATACGTCGAAACGTTGTCACCTGATACCGACATCATGGAAGCTGTGGATTTCCTGCTCGAAAAGCGGGTCACGGGCGCGATTGTGACTGGCGCCAAAGGTGAACTCGTAGGCATGCTCACGGAGTTTGACTGCCTGAAGATACTGACTCTGGGCGGCCCAGACCACGATGCTCCGAAGGGCAAGGTGAGGGATTTCATGAGTTCCGATGTGCAGACCATACCGCCGACGATGGACATTTACTATGCGGCAGGTTTGTTCATGTCGGCAAAAGTGCGCCGGTTTCCGGTAGTGGAGGAGGGGCGCATCGTGGGTGCGATCACACGCTTTGACATACTGCGCGCCGTGCAACGCGGACTTGCGGGACATTGATGGCGATGATGTCCTGCCGGCCTTGATGACTGGGGAATTGATGAAATCACCGAGACATGTCGCAATATCATGGTTCGCAGGCGCAATGGTTCTATGCACCGGTGCGATAGATGCGCGCGCCGCGTCGTCTGGCGCGGAGCCCAACTATCCGAACAAGCCCATACGCCTTGTTACGGGGCTGGCCGGCGGCGCCGCTGACGTACTCGCACGCCTTACCGTACAAGGAATTTCCGGTCCCCTGGGGCAGACTGTGGTCGTGGATAACCGAGGCGGAGGCTTGATTCCTGGGGAAATTGTGTCCAAGACGCCCGCTGACGGATATACATTGCTGGTTACGGGTGGCAATCTGTGGATCACCGCGCTGTTGCAAAAGGCGCCGTACGATGCGATGAAGGACTTTTCGCCGATTACGGTGTTGGTGCGCACGGTCACCGTTCTCGTTGTGCATCCGTCGGTGGCCGCGAGCTCGGTCAAGGAATTGATCGCCCTTGCCAAGGCAAAACCGGGCCAGTTGAACTATGGCTCGGGCGCCACAGGCGGTGCGGGACATCTCGCCGGTGAGTTGCTCAAATCCATGGCGGGCGTGAACATAGTTCATGTGCCTTACAAAGGGAACGCACCGCAGGTAACCGGTTTGATCACCGGCGAAGTCCACATGGTGATCGGCGACGTCAGTCTGGTGATGCCGCATGTGAAGTCAGGCAAGCTGCGCGCGCTCGCGGTAACCAGCGCTGAGCAGAGCGCCATGGTCCCCGGCCTGCCGACAGTGGCGGCTTCGGGTGTACCTGGATATGAATCCGGTGCGATTTATGGCATGTGGGCTCCAGCGAAAACGCCGAGAGCCATCACTCAGCGGCTGAATCAGGAAGTGGTTCGGTATCTGCGTAAGCCCGAGGCCAAGGAAAAGTTTTTCAACGCCGGTGCCGAGATCGTCGCGAATTCGCCGGAAGAATTCGCGGCCATCATCAAATCCGATATCGCCAAGTGGGGCAAGCTCATCAAGGATGTCGGTATCAAAGGCGGATAGCATGAAGATCACTCACATCGAAGCCATCCTGATCAGAATGGCGCTCAAGCTCGACGGCGCGCAGCCGATGGCGAGCGGCGAAGTCAAACGCGACACGTACACGGTGATGGTGCGTGTGGATACGGACGATGGTTTAAGCGGATTCGGAGAGGCGTTCGCGAATACGGGTTGGATGGCAACGCACGCCGCCATAAAGCACGTCATCGCACCACGCTGCATAGGGCGCGACCCTACCCAGATTCCGGATCTGATGCACAGCCTGTATCGCGGCCTCTTTAATTGCGGTCGCAGCGGCCCGATCGTGTTTGCGATGTCGGCGATCGACATCGCACTGTGGGATCTTGCCGGCAAGCGTGCCGGTCTTCCGCTGTACCGCATGCTGGGAGGAAGCGCACGCAGTTCGATTCCTGCGTATGCAAGCCTGCTGCGCTATGGGGAGTCCGCAGCAGTGAACCAGCATCTGCGGCAGGCGCTTGATCGCGGCTACCGGCTCATCAAGCTGCATGAAAGCAACCCCGACATCATCCGCGCTGCCCGGCGCGAGGCCGGTCCGGATGTTCCCATCATGGTTGATTGCGTTTGTGCCTGGCAACTCGAAGAGGCGATAGCGATGTCGCGGCGACTCGCGGACTTGAATCTGACGTGGATAGAGGAACCGCTTTATCCGCCTGACGACCACGCGGGTCTGGTGCGGTTGCGTTCCGTAAGCAGCATCCCTGTGGCCGCTGGAGAGAACGTCTCAAATCTGTTTGAATTCAAAAGGTTATTTGAGGCGGGCGCGCTCAGTTATGCGCAGCCCAGCGTCACCAAGGTCGGCGGCATCAGCGAGCTGCGCAAAATTTTCGCGCTGGCAGAGAGTTTTGCGGTTCCGGTGGTGCCGCACTCGCCCTATTTCGGTCCGGGCTTCCTGGCGTCGGTCCATGTGTGCGCGGCGTCCACGCGGCAGACGTGGATAGAGCGTTCCTACTGCGCCTTTGAAGACAATCCGTTTGGAGATGCGATGCATCCGAAGAACGGCGAGATCATGATTCCTCAGGGATCAGGACTGGGTCTCGATCCGGATATGCAACTTGTCGAGAAACTGCGTGTTGCATAGCCTGTTTCTGTATCGTCAAAATAGTCCCGGCGCCCGGTACTCCCCAAACACTTCCTTGAGCGCGCCGCAAATTTCGCCCATCGTCGCGTAAGCCTCCACGGCCGCGATAATCGAGGGCATTACGTTTTCGTCCGTCGCCGCCACCTTGCGCAGATTGGCGATCGCATCGTTGACTCGCTGACCATCTCGCGACTTGCGCAATGCAGCGAGCGCCCGTGTCTGCGCGATCTCGTCGGCGGGGTCCACGACGTACGGTTTCATTTTGTGCGGTTCTTTTTTCTCGGATACGAACTTGTTGACGCCGACGCGCACGAGCTCGCCTGACTCGAACTGCTGCTGCTGCCGGTAAGCGTCGTCGGAAATGGTGCGCTGTATGTACCCGGACTCGATGGCGTTGACCATGCCACCCATGTCATCGATGCGCTTCAGTTCAGCCTGTATCTGTTCCTCCATTTCGGCGGTCAGGGTTTCGAGATAGTACGAGCCGCCAAGCGGATCCACGACGCTGGTCAGGTTGGCTTCGTTGCCGACGATGAGCTGAGTGCGGATCGACGCCAGTGTTGATTCCTCGCTGGGGATGCCGAGTACTTCGTCCATGGTGCGCAGGCCGATGAACTGCGCTCCCGACAACGCCGCGATGATGCAGGCGATTGCATTGCGCGACTGGTTATCGATCGGATGCGGACGGCACATGGTGGAGCCGCCGTTGGTGCTCAGCACGCGCATCATCATCGATTCGGGGTTCTTCGCGCCGTAGCGATCGCGTACGGTGCGGGCAAAAATGCGGCGCTGGGCGCGGAATTTTGCGATCTCGCCGAAGAAGTCGGTGTGGTCCTGCGAGATGACAAAAGAAAATCTTGATGCGAATCGATCGATGTCGCCGCCGCGGCGCACGACTTCATCCATGTAGGCGATGGCTATGCCGAGTCCGAACGCCGCTTCGTGTACGAGGCTGGCGCCCGCTTCAGACAGGTGGTACTGGCCCATGTTGACCGGGAAATACGCGGGCAGGTGTTCCATACAGTACATGAAGCTGTCGGCCGCCAGGCGCATTCCGTGTTTGACCGGGTAAATGTAGTTTCCGCGACAGATGTATTCCTTCAGGATGTCGTTCTGCAGACTGCCCTTGAGCGTGCGCGGGTCCTTGCCTTGCTTCTTTGCCATGCCGACGTGCATGGCGAGCGTGACTACGGCTTGCGCGTTGGAGACGGAATTTACGAAGATCGAGCCGACTTCGATGCCGTCGAATACCGTTTCCCAGTCCTGAAATGAATTGATGGTCAGCCCGACTTTGCCGACTTCTCCGCGTGCGCGCGGATCATCGGAATCCAGCCCCAGCTGCGTAGGAAGGTCGAACGCGAGCGACAAGGCGGTTTGACCCTGTTTGATCATGGTCTTGAACAGCTTGTTGGTTTCGGCGGCCTTGGAGAAGCCCGCGTATTGACGTATCAGCCACGGTTGCGACCGGTACATGGTGGAGGTGATGCCGCGCGTGTAAGGGAACTCACCAGGCATTCCGAGATCGGCGCAATAGTCGACTTTCCGGTCGGCGAGATCGAGCGGGGTATAGACGCGCTTTAGTGGAATGTGCGAGTCATTGGTGAACTCGGATTTTTGTTCCGAGGCGAACTCCTTGGTGTGCCGCGACTCCCAGTCGGTGACCTGTGTTCTTAACTTATCGAGGAATTCTTCTGAATACATGAGTGCTCCTGTTCGGCGTTGTCGCGGTGACTATTGGTTTTTGCCAAATTCATGATGGGCACTCGTCATGCCGGTGAAAACCGGAATCCAGATGGTTTCCCGCGGTTTCTCCATATGTTGCTGGGTCCCGGCGTTCGCCGGGACGACCAAAGGTGTACGAATATGTGTCATGAACTCGGGAAGACTCAACAACACGACGCGGCGATGATCATCAAATGACGCCCTCGCGCTGCAGCAGCGCGGTAATGTCATCTTCAAGCGCGCGTTTCAGCACCTTGCCGCCGTCGGGCGTCAAAGGTAATTCATCGCGGACTTCGACGCGCTCCGGAAATTTGTATTTCGCGACGCCGCGCGCATCCAGGAAGCGCGCCAGGACATCCACGGAAATCGATGCGCCCGCAGTGGGTACGATATAGGCGCAACAACGCTCGCCTAGTGTCGGATCGGGCATCTTGACGACGGCGACCTGACTGACGCCGGGGCATTCCTGCAGCAGGCCTTCAACCTCGGCGGGACTGATATTGATGCCGCCGCGGATGATGATTTCTTTTTTGCGCCCGACGATGGTCAGAAAGCCGTCCGCGTCGAGAACACCGAGATCGCCCGTCCGGAACCAGCCATCCCTGTCTAACAGTTCGCGGTAAGCGTCGGGATTGCGCCAGAAACCCAGCGAGACGCCAGGGCCCTGATAAACAACTTCGCCGGGGTTGCCGAGCGTGGTTTGTCGACCCTGATCATCCACGATACGAAGTTCCATGCCGGGCATGACCCTGCCTACCGTGGTATATCGTTTTTGCGGCGGGTCCGAGGCCGCTGTGCAGACAGGGGTGGCGCCTTCCACCGAACCATATGCGCTCAGCACGACACATCCAAAGCGCCGTTCGGCTTCGGCGGCGACGCCGGGCGGGATGGCCGCGCCACCATTGACTATCATCTTGAGTGCGCTCAAATCGTATTTCTCGAAGTGCGGGACCTGCAGCATTTTGATCAACTGCGTGGGTACCGCAACAGCCATCGTGGCTTTGGTCTTCGCCAACCAGTCGAGCGCATCTTCAGGCGAGAATTTTTCAAGCAGCGCCATGGTGCTGCCGGTGACGACCGGCGACGCCACGCCGACGTAATATCCCATGCCTCGTGTAATCGGGGCCAACCCCGCCATGATGTCCTGGCCGCTCAGCAAGCCGCGATGGTCGGTAAACTGTTTCGTGGTCGCCAGAAAACAATTCGGCGTGCGTACCACGAGTTTGGGCGCGGCGCTGCTGCCTGATGTCGGCACGATGACGTCAACCTCGTTCGCGTCGGGACGCACGGCGGCCAGTGAATCAACCGAGCGCCGATTTTCGATCGCATCGTTTAGCATGTCGTCCAGCGGCAGCCATCCGTCGCCACGGCCTTCCGTGCTGCGCGCCACCAGCCGCAGTCGCATGCCGGGGAAGGAAGCCTGCATGCCGCGATGTTCCTGCAGGTAGTTGCGCTTGCCAAACGTCGCCGGTGCCAGGACACCGACCGCCTCGGTTGTCGATAGCACATACTCGACTTCCTTTTCGCGCCAGTCTATCGGCAGCGGCACGGATACGGCACCTATCTTGGCAAGCGCAAAGCGCATGAGTATGAATTCACGCCAGTTCGGCAGTTGAATGCCGAATCGTTGTTCTTTTTTGACACCCAGATCGATCAGGTGCAGCGCCAGCCGGTCTATCAGCCGGCGCAATTCGCGGTAGGTGAGTACGCCTGCGGTATCGATGACGGCGAGACGGTCCGGGGCGGCATCGGCGGTGGCATCTATGTAGTCAGGCCAGATGCGGCTTCCCCAATGTCCGCTCCTGGTATATCGCTCGATGAGCTCGGGGGTCAGTATGGTTGCGATCGGCATGTCGATTACTTCGCTTGCTCACGGGCCGTCTTGACGGCGTCACGCAGAAAGGAAACCACGGTTTCTATGCGGGTATCGGTATCGAATACATCCAGTACGCCCAGTGCCTTGATTGCTGCGATTTCGTCCTGGTCAGGCAGGAAACCGCCCGCAACGACGAGGATATCCGCGGCGTCCTGCGCCCGCAGCAGATTCATGATGCCGGTGAGCGCGGCAACATGTCCTCCCGATAGCATGCTCACACCTATCACGTCGACGTCTTCCTGGGTCGCGATGGTTACTATCTCTTCGCAGGTGCGATGCAGGCCTGTATATAGCACCTCAAATCCGGCATCGCGCAGGCCCAGTGCCAGAACTTTGGCGCCGCGGTCATGGCCGTCCAGTCCCGGTTTCGCCAGCAATATGCGTATCGGTGCGGCGGCTGGTTTGGATGAACTCATGGAGGCGGGTCGGTCAATAGGACTACTTTGATGATGCGCCATAGAGTTTGCGCGCGGCCAGTATTTCTTCCTTGGACGCGTAGTTGTGCATGCCGAGGCGTGTTCGCTTGAGTCCCAGGCTTTGAAAGTCCACCAGCATCTCCGCGGTCTTGATCACCACTGCGGTGAGATCCAGTATCGGTATGCCGTCTATTTCATGGATGCCGCGTTCGCCAAAAAAGGTGCTGATGGCACCAAAGCCCGGTATCAGGATGCCCGCACCGTCGGCGATGCACGTGCGTGCTGCGGCTGTGAACATGTCGATAAAGCGCTGCGGGTTTTTTTCAAACAGATCAATGATTTCAAGGTTGCTGGAATTCATGTAAGCGCCTGGCGTGCAACGTTGCTCAAGTCCGTGATAGCGCACAAGTTCCAATTTTCTTCTCAACGCTTGCTCGCTTTGCGCGACGATGCCGAATTTTCTGGCCAACTGACAGCCCGCATAGAAAGAGCTTTCCGCAATGAATGCCACCGGAATATCCAGCACTTCGCGCAGGCTGAGGTGACCGATGTCCAGCGTGCCGCCGACGCAGAAGGCATCGTAGCCTTGCTGTTCGGCCTGCAGCGCATTGTCTATGACCTGTGCGACATGCAGTTGCTGCAGGTATTCGGACTCGAACATCTTGGGCGCCATGGTCTTGACGCCATGGACGTGAACAATGGTGCCGGGCCGCGCCACCTTCTGCACATAGCTGTTCAGTTCGTCTTCGTACTGCTTCCAGCGCGGATCGTAGCCTATCTTCGTATAGCTTTGGTACCAGAGTTTCATGTGCTATGACAATCCATATACCTTGCGCGCGGTTTCGATATCCGACTTCAAAACCGAAAACTTGGGACCCAGGCGTGCCTTCGGAATGCCCAGCCGGCGCAGATCGACCTGCATCTCGGCGGTCTTGATCACCGCCGCCTGGCAGTCGAGGATCGGTACGCCGTCGATATCGCGCACACCGTGTTCAGCGAGGAACACATTGATTGCCGCAAATCCCGGCACCAGCATGGCCGCGCCGCGCTCTATGGGGCCCTGGGAGGCCACGCGGATCTCTTCGATGATTTTCTTCGGATTTTTTTCGAAAGTTTCGATCAGATCGGTCTGCGTATATCCGATATGCGCTCCGGGTACGCTATGCGCTTCGAGGCCGTACTTGCGGATGATGGCCGCTGCGGCCTGCAACGGATGCTCGTCGGAGTGTATGACGGCGAATTTTGAAGACATCATGGCCGCGACTTGATATGACACCTCGCTGATAAAAATGACAGGAATATCAACGGCTTCGCGGAGTTCCGAATATCCGAGGTCACGCATGCCGCCGACGATAAAGGCGTCGTAGCCGTCGCGCTCAGCGTGGATGGCATTTTCTATGACCTGGCCCAGGTGCAGGTACTGTATATAGCTCGACACTATCATTTTCGGTGCGCGTGTTTCCGTCGACGCGAAATGGATGTGCGTGTCAGGCCTTGCGATGGTGGGGCAGTAGCGCGCGCACGCGTCTTCATATGGCGCCCACCTCGGGTCTATGTTGGGACTGGGGCTTAACGCCTGAAACCAAATTTTCATACTCGTAACTCCTCAAAGGTCGATATCGCCGGGCGCACAAGCCAGCCGGAACAGGAAACCGGTCAGCTCAGTCGCCGGATGATCAGACGGTTGACTGCATGGCAACCGGCGAGCCGTGATTCGCCGTTTGTCCGGATTGTGTTGTACGGCGGAACCTGAGCGCCGCCGTCTTACTTGCCGCTGATCAGGACCTCGTCGCCATGGACCGTAAACTGATGGTCGAAGTCCTCGGACAGCCAGTCCATGAACTTGACGGCGTCATCGAAACGCGCATCGCCGTGTTTCAGGATTTCCGGCCGGCATTGTTTATCGATCAGAACCGGCAGGAACGATGCCTGTTTTACACCCTCGCGCGTGATTACAGCTTTGGCAATCAGGCTGCGCGCGCTGTCCGTGCCGTACGGCAAGGGATCGCCCGGCAGCACCTTGACGCCGTAACGCTTGGCAAACTTCGCCAATGCTTCATGGGCGGAGGTTGTGTTTTCCTTGGCCATGAGCCGCTCGGTGAGCCGCGAGGTCATGATGAAATTGCTCAGGCTGTAAAAGCACACTTTACCGCCGTGCACGCCGATCGCTTTCGGCGCATGCGCGTGGTGACCGAGGATCAGCGCCGCGCCTGCAGCATAGGCGGCCTTGGCGACTATCGGCTGGTATTCGGCAATCAGGCGCGGGATGAAATGTATGCCCCAGTGCAGCGACACGACCACGACATCGGCGATCTTTTTCGCCTCCTTGATGTCGTTGACCATGGCAGCGAGATCCTCCTCGTAGGGGACTGTGACGACGCGCGGCGGCACGCCAGCCTGGTACTCGATGGGTTCATAGTAGGTGTGTATGCGCAGCGGCGCGACGCCCGGCGTATTCGCGCCTGCCGCATAGCCTTCCTTTATGACCGAGCAGTAAGCGAGGACCGCAACCTTGATTCCATTGCTGTCGACGATGGCGGGTTGGCGGGCTTCCTTGATATTGGCGCCGCCGCCGACGGTCTGCATTCCATGCTTGCGGAATAGTTCTATGGTGTCCATCAGGGCATCGGGACCCCAATCCATGCCGTGATTGCTGGCCAGGGAAATGACGTTGAATCCGCAATCGGAGAATACCGATGCCATGTGCGCTTTAAGCGGCCGTTCGTGAACGCCGGAATGAACCTGCAACGCCCCGCGGTCGGAGTATAGACGTTCACATTGCGCGAATCGTATGTCGCCCGTGGCAAGCGTCGATCGGACGTGGGCGCCGTAGATGTCCATCGGCTCGTGTATAGGGCCGACGTCGCCGACCCCGAACAGGACAACACTTTTTTCCGCCATGATTCTGCATCCCTTGATATGAAGTTTTTCAGTGGGCGTATTATTAGCTTCAATACAGCATGGGGTCAAGTCAACGCCCGGCATCTGCATGGCGATTCAGCGCTGATGTGAGGCCGCGCGTTTGAAGCGCAGCGCAAGACTTCGAGCGCATACAAGTTCGAGTAGAATATGTAGAGTTCGTTGACCGCCTGCCTTGCGTGCCAGCGACATTCCGGAGAGATCAGATTGATATCGCGCAGCGTCGCATGCATGTGTTGTGTTACCGCCATGCTGGATGGCATGGCGGTCGCAGATGCGCAGAACTACCCCAGCCAGCCTGTGCGCATAGTGACGGGCGGTCCGGGGGGCGCTCTCGATCTGACGGCGCGATTGCTCGCGCAGGGTATAGCCGGCAGTCTTGGGCAGCAGTTGATCATAGAGAATCGCATCAGCGCCGGCGGCGCGCTCGCCGTTCAGGCGGTAATCAAGGCCAAGCCGGATGGTTATACCTTGCTGGTCTATGGCGGCAACATCTGGCTCTTTCAGTTCATGGCCGATAATGTGCCGTGGGATACGATACGGGATCTTGCACCCATTACGCTGGTGATCCGATCGCCCAGCGTATTGCTGGTGCACCCGACGCTGCCGGTCAAGTCGGTGGCGGCCCTGGTCGCGCTTGCGCGTAACCGCCCGGGTGAACTCAACGAGGCCGGCATAGGCTCGGGCAATGCCACACATATGGCTTCTGAACTTTTCAAGACGATGGCGAAGATCAATATCGTCCGCGTACCTTATAAAGGCGGCGGACCGGCACTGAATGCCTTGATCGGCGGCGAAGTGCAGTTGACGTTTTCGGTAACCGGCGCGGCATTGCCGCACGTCAAATCGGGACGCTTGCGCGCATTGGCGATTACCAGCGCGCAGCCATCGCCGCTGATGCCGGGGTTGGCGACGGTGGCGGCGTCGGGTCTGCCGGGCTACGATGCGGAGTCGCTCTATGCAATGTTTGCGCCGGCCAACACGCCAGCGGCGATTATCAATCGCCTGAATCAGGAGACGGTGCGATTCCTGATGCTACCCGACGTCAAGGAGAAGTTTCTGGCGGCGGGACTGGAGCCCGCTGGCGGGACACCCGAACAGCTGCTTGCCACGATCAAATCGGATATGGCCAAGTGGGGCAAACTCATCAGGGATGCGGGCATACGTGAATAGCGCAGGACTTTAATCAAACGGGGTAGGGAGACAACATGGCTGAAATAACATTGCTTGCAGGTGGCGACTGTGGTCCGGTGCACGGTCCGAAGGACGGTTTTCCCATGGAGCGTTACACCGAACTGGTGCGCCCGGTTCTCGCAAAGGCGGATGTGCGCTATGTCAATTGCATGCGTACCTATTCCGACCGCGGTGAGGACAACGACCTGGCGCCACAGGTCCGGCAACCCGTGGAGATGTCGCAGATTTTCACCGATTGCGCATTTGATGTGGTGAATCTCAGTAACAATCATATCTACGACGCCGGACCCAATGCCATGCTGGATACTCGGGCGCTATTGCTGGGCAAGGGCATGCAGGTCATGGGCGCGGGGCGGGATCTCGCCGAGGCGCGCGAGCCGGCGGTCGTGGAGCGGAAAGGTGTCAAGGTAGGCTACCTGTCCAGCTGTTCGGTGGCGCACCCTGGCAGCGAAGCGGGCCCGGGCAAGCCGGGTATCGTGCGCATGCGCGTCAACACCCGTTATGAGCCGCGTGGACCGCATGCGCCGGTGCGCATCTGGACCGATCCGGACGAACGCGATCTAAAGATGCTGGTGGAAGATATTTCTGCGCTGCGCGCCAAGGTCGACATCGTTGTTGTCGCGCTTCACTATGGAATTATTCGCCTACCGCGCGTCATTCCCGACTATCACGTTGCGGTTGCCCGTGCATGTATCGACGCCGGTGCCGACCTGGTGCTAGGACATTCACCGCATCTGTCGAAGGCGATCGAAGTCTACAAGGGTAAAACCATTTTCTACAGCCTTGGCGTGTTTTCCATGACCAAGCCGTTTGAAGCGCCGAGCTGGAAAGATCTGCCGTGGGTACATGGCGCCATTCGTAACTACACCGATCAGGATCCGGAATATCCGTTGATGCCATATGGCCGGGATTGCAGGCGTGCGCTGCTTGCCAAAGCCGTGGTTTCGAAGCAGGGCGTGCAGCGAGTGTCGTTCCTGCCCATGATGATGGACAAGCAATACCGAACCGAACCCTTGCGCAGTGCCGATCCGCGTTTTGCGGACATGGTGAAATATATGTCGTGGGTTTCGGATGGGTTCAATCACAAGTTTACCGTTGAGGGCGACGAAGTCATTGTTACCGGCGATTAGCGCGATGCCGGTTTCAGGGGGCATCATGACGGTCAGGCATGCCTCTGTCATCGCATTTGTTTGGGCGTGTCTGCCGGCAGGCGTTTGGGGGCAAGGTAGTCCCTCGAGCGTCAACAGCTTTCCGTCCAGACCGATACGGCTGTTGCTCGGTGTGCCGCCGGGCGGCGGCACGGACGTACTGGCGCGTATCGTCGCAAACGAGTTTCTGCGCAATCTTGGTCAACCTGTGGTTCTCGACAACAGACCGGGCGCGGGACATACCATTGCATCGGAGATCGTCGCGAGCGCACAGCCCAACGGCTACACGCTGCAGATGGCGAATGCGAATCACACCCTCAATCCGTTCGTTTACGACAAACTTCCGTACGATACGGAGCGGGATTTCACGTTTATCACGCAGATAGTCACGCAGCCGCTGGTGCTGGTCGTTAATGCGTCGTTTCCCGTGTCGTCCACGAAGGACTTGATCGCCATGGCGAAGGCGAAACCGGGCGCACTCAGTGGTGGCACGGCTGGAACCGCTGGCGCGGGCGCCCTGACCATGCAAATGTTCAGGCAGCAAACCGGTACGGATTTTGTCGTCGTCCCCTATAAAGGGGGGGCGCAGGCTGTGGTAGGCGTATTGCAGGGTGAGGTGCAGTTTTTCTTCTCGAGCATGACGACATCCATGGCTGCAATCAAGAGCGGCAGACTCAAGGTGCTGGGTACTTCGAGTAAGGTGCGCCTTGCATCGCTGCCGGATGTGGCAACATTCCAGGAGGCCGGGTTGCAAGGCTTGGACTTCGCGCCGTGGGAAGGGCTCATCGCCCCCGCCAGGACGCCGCGTGCCGTCGTGGACAGGCTGCATCGTGAAGTGGTGAGGTTGCTGAAACTGCCGGATGTGTTGGCCAGTCTGGCCGCCGGCGGATCGTATCCGGTGGGCAGTTCGCCGGACGAGTTTGCGGCCGAGATCAGACGCCAGCTGGATCTGTTTAGCCGCGTGTTCAAGACCGCGAAGATCAAACGCGAGTGACATGGTTGCGTGTGACGCTTTCGTGAGTATCGACAACGAGCCACGTTGGGAAATTGTGAGGAGTGACGATGAGTGACAATATTGCATCGGGGTTGCTGCTGAATCGCCGCTTTGTGACGTTTCGATACTTGTCGCTGGCTGTCGCCAGCGCGCTGTCGATCGAGCTGAGTTTTCCGGCTATCGGGCAGAGCTACCCGAATCGTGCCGTGCGGATCGTAGTGCCCATAGCCCCCGGTGGTACCACCGACATATTGGTGCGGTTGATGGGACGGGAAATGTCGCAGAGTCTGGGACAGCCATTCGTCATCGACAATCGGGCGGGCGCGAGTGGCATCATAGGTACCGAACTGGTGGCAAAGGCCAACCCGGATGGGTACACGCTGTTGTCGACCACGGGTACGCACACAATCAACCCCGCGCTCTACACCCGATTGCCTTACGATGCGGTGGCCGATTTCACGCCGGTGGCGCTACTCGCGTCATCCCCCATGGTGGCGGTCGTGCACCCTTCTGTTCCCGCCAGGAATATCAGGGAATTGATTGCCTTGGCAAAGCGTTCGGTGCATCCGCTGAATTATGGATCCGCCGGCGCCGGCACGCCGTCTCATCTCGTTGTGGAGCTTTTCCGGTACATGGCGGGTGTTCCGCTGAATCACGTGCCCTATAAAGGCGGCGGGCCATCGTTGTCCGATGTCGCCAGCGGCCAGATCGAGCTCAAGGTCACTGCGGTTCTGCCCGCCGTGTCCATGGTCAATGCCGGGCGGGTTCGTGCGCTGGGGGTTACCAGCCTGACGCGCGTGACGGCATTGGCGCAGGTGCCGACGATAGCGGAAGCCGGCGTTCCTGGATTTGAATTTGGTCTGTGGTATGTCATATTGGGACCGGCGCGCATGAGCACCGAAGTGGTGGGTGTGCTGAACAACGAGATCCGCAAGGCGCTGATGGTCAGTTCTGTAAAAAACAATATAGAGGCCGACGGGGGGCAGGTCATAGCCGCGACTCCGTCGCAGACCGCCGAGCACATACAGAAAGAACTCAAGCGATATCAACAGCTTATTACATCCGCTGGCATCAAGCCGGTGGAGCGCTAGCGCAGCACCCCTTACATGATGGAAATACACGGGACACGAGAAAATGATAGTCGATGAGAGAGAGCGGTTCAAAAAGCTGCTGGAGCCGTTACAGGTCAAGAATGTCAGATTTCGTAATCGCATGGTCAAGCCGGCGACTACCCTGGGTTTCGCGGCCAGCGACGGTAACGTCAGCGACATGCAGATTGCCTTTTACAGCGGACTCGCCCAGGGCGGCGTGGGATTGCTGATCACCGAAAGCAGTTGCGTTGATTTTCCTATCGGCGGCAAGGGGGAAAACCGGTTGCGTCTGGACGATGACGTATTTATTCCATCGTTTTCCAGGTTGACGGAAGCGATACACAGTCACGGTTGCCCGACATTTCTGCAACTGACGCACAACGGACCGGCGGGCACGTTTTCAGGGTTGCGGCCCCTGGTGCCGTCCGAGCTTGCCGAAGACGATGATCCGGTCGCCGACCCGCGCATGAAATACGACCAGCCGCGCGCCATGACGCGCGCCGATATCGAGCATTGCATAGAGAAACATGCCGATGCGGTGTGGCGGGCGCAAAAGGCGGGATTCGACGGCGTCGAGATACACGCCGGACACTCCTATTTGCTCAACAGTTTTCTGTCCCGCGTGTGGAACCGGCGCGACGATGAATACGGATGTGCGTCGCTGGCAACGCGCGCGCGTTTTCCGGCCGATATCATACGCGCCGCGCGTGCGCGCGTCGGCAAGGACTTTGTCATCGGCATGCGCATCAACGGCCAGGAGTGGGGGCACGAGCGCGGCACGACGTCGGCGGAAAGCGCGGGTATCGCAAAGCTGCTGGAAGCCGCCGGGTTGGACATTATCAATGTGACCAACTGGGGGTATGGCAAAGGCGACTATGCGTGGGCGCAGTACGCCGAGCAGTTGCTGTTTCCCGAGCGCACCGTTCCGACGGAAGTGGTCGAGAAACCCGGCATCGTTGCCGGTAAAGCGGCGATCATCAAGGAGGCGGTGTCCATTCCCGTGATTGCCGTGGGCAGTCTGGGGCCCGAACTCGGAGAATGGGTGCTGCGTCACGGCAAGGCCGACGCTATCGCCATGGGCAGACGTCTGCTGGCGGATCCGGAATTGCCGCGAAAAATCGCGGAAGGCAGATTCGAGGATGTCAGGCCGTGCATGCAGGGCCTCGAATGCCGCACTGAATTCGGCAAATACAAACCTGCGCATTGTCGCGTCAACGCGGCGCTGGGCAAGGAACGCGAGTATGAAATTAAACCGGCGGCAAGGAAGAAAAAAGTCTTTGTCATCGGCGCCGGCCCGGGCGGGATGGAAGCCGCGATAGTTGCCGCCGCGCGGGGCCACCAGGTGACGCTCTACGAAAAGGAATCAGCGCTGGGCGGATCGCTGCCGCTCGCCGCTTTGATCAAAGGCACCGAGATAGAAAATTTGCCGGCGCTGGTCAGTTACTATGAAACCCAGTTGCACAAGCGTGCCGTGAATATCCGGCTCGGGGAGGAATTTACTCCGGCATTGGCGCGGTCGCTCAAACCCGAGGTGGTAGTCGTGGCTACGGGTGGGCAGCGGGTTACACCGCACATTCCCGGGATAGACCACAAGATCGTATTGGGCGGTGAAGTGCTGGCCCGCAAGGCGGCGCCGTTCCTCGGCTTGTTGGGCGCGAAACTCCTGGGATGGGCAACACGGTTCTGGCTGCCGGTGGGCAACAGGGTGGTGATCATGGGAGGGCAGCTTCATGGCTGCCAGTTGGCCGCGTTCATGGTCAAGAGGGGCAGGCGGGTGACCATCGTCGAATCTTCCGATCAACTCGGCGATGGCATCTCCATCGTGCTGAAGAACCGCCTGCTCGGCTGGTTAAGGAAAAAGGGCACCATCATACTGACCGGCGTGGAGTTCAAGGAAATTACCGACGCGGGCCTTGTGATACGCACCCCCGAAGGCGAGACCGCCACCATCGCCGCGGATTCGATAATCACGGCACTGCCGCCGGCATCCAATCCGCAGCTTGCCAGGGATCTACAGGGACTGGTGCCGGAGATCCATGCGATAGGCGATTGCACCGAGTCGCGTCTGATTCTGCAGGCCATAGCCGATGGAGCGCGTGTAGGGCACGCAATATAGCCGATAGACAGATTAGGCGCGCAGTGTCAAAATACGCGGTTTTTTTTATGGCAGCACCCTCGCCTCCGGTGCTGCAATAACACAGGCAACAGGGAAGGCGTCACCGTGCAATCTTCAGATTCGTCCAGATCCTATCGCGTCGCCGCCGACGTGGGCGGAACCTTTACAGACATTGTTGCGTTCGATGCGGCCTCAGGGCAGACATTTTTCGGCAAGACGCTGACTACACCGGGCCAACTGGTTGACGGTATCGTCACCGGTGTGGACAAGGCCGGCGCCTCGATAGAATCGGCGCGGCTTTTTCTCCATGGCAGCACGATCGCGATCAACACGGTACTGGAACGCTCCGGTGCGAGAACCGCGTTGTTGACGACACGCGGTTTCCGCGACATTTACGAAATAGGCCGCATCAACCGGCCGCAGGCCTATAACCTGTTCTTCAAGAAACACCAGCCTCTGATCAAGCGTTCGCTCAGATTTGAAGTGAACGAGCGGATGAACGCCCGCGGCGAGGTGACCGAGGCGCTGGATGAAGCGCAACTCGTGGCATTGGCGGCGCAATTGCGCGAGCTGGGCATAGAGTCGGTCGCCATACTGTTTTTCCATTCCTATATGAATCCGGCGCACGAGATACGCGCCCGGGAATTGATGGAGGAGCACTGTCCTGGCGTGTTTGTTTCAGCGTCACATGAACTGTCGAAGGAATATCGCGAATTCGAGCGCACCTCCACCGTCGCCGCCAACGCCTACATAGGTCCGCGCATCAAGACTTATCTGGGCGAAATTCAGGATCGTTTCAGGAAAGAACGTTTCGATGGTTCTTTTTTTGTGGTGCAATCCAATGGCGGCCTGTTTGATGTGGCACGTGCACAGCGCGAATGCATACGCATGCTCGAATCCGGGCCGGCGGCGGGCGTTATCGGCGCGCAGGTCGTTTGCGACAGGCTGGGACTGCGCAATGCCATCGCGTTCGACATGGGCGGCACTACCGCCAAGGCCGGCGTCGTGCTCAATCGTGAAGTCATGATGGCAGGCAGCATTATGGTCGGCGGATATGCCGAAGGCCTGCCTATACAGATACCGCTGATAGACACTCAGGAGGTCGGCACCGGTGGCGGCAGCATCGCGCGCATCGAGGAAGGCGGAGGGCTGAGGGTGGGGCCGCAGAGCGCGGGCGCGTCGCCCGGGCCGGTGTGCTACAACCTTGGCGGCACCGAGCCGACCGTGACCGATGCCAACCTGATATTGGGGCGGTTGTCCGCGGACAACTTCCTCGGCGGTGAGATGAAACTGAATCAGGCCGAGGCGACCCAGGCTCTGCGCAACCGCATTGCGGAACCGATGAAAATTTCGCTGACCCAGGCGGCCAACGGCATCATACGCATAGCCGCCACGACCATGTCGAATGTCGTCACGCGCGTGACCACGGAACGGGGACTGGATGCGGGCAATTTTGCGATGGTGGCGTACGGTGGCGCGGGGCCGTTGCACGCCAGCATCGTGGCGCGTGAACTGAGCATACCGCAGGTCATCATCCCGCCGTCACCGGGCCATTTTTCAGCTTACGGCATGCTGATGGCTGATCTGCGCTGGGACTTCGTGCGTACCTGGTTCAAGCCGGTCAACCTGCTCGACTTCGGGGAGTTCATTGGAATATATGCCGATCTCGAAGCGCAGGGCGTGCGGATACTGCAGCGCGACATCGACAGCAAACGCATCGTATGTTCGCGCGCGGCCGACATGCGTTACGTGGGGCAGGAGCATCCGGTCACGGTCGAACTGCCGGCCTCGTTCTTCGCCAAGCCGGACAGGATTGCGCTCAAACAACTTTTCGATGACGAGCACATGAAGCGCTATGCGTTCAATGCGCCCAAGGAGCCCGCCGAGATCGTAAGCCTGCACAGTTCCGTGGTCGGTGCGCTCGACAAGCCCGAGGCCAAACGATTGACCGCACCTGCCCGTGGTCGCAAGCCGGTTGCAAAACCCGCACGGCGCAAAGTTTACTTCACGGAAGATGCAGGCTTTGTGAATACGCCTGTTTATGCACGCCAAAATTTGGTCGCCGGCCAGCGCATTGCCGGTCCGGCACTGGTCGAGGAATACGCTTCCACTACCGTCGTGTTTCCCGGTGACAAACTGGAAGTCAGCAAGCACGGCGACCTGGTTATCACCATTGGACGGAGCTGATCAGCATGGCAACGCGAAATCGAAAACCCGCAAAATCAGCGCAACGCCCGGCAAAGCGTAAGCAGACCGCTGCCGCAGTTAAGGCCGGCAAGGCCGCGAAAAAGCGCCTAGCCGCCGCGCGGCGCGCTGATCCGGTGGTGACGGAAATCGTGCGCAATGCGGTGGTCGCCATTACGGAGGAAATGAAAACCAACCTCATGCGTACGGCGTACAGCATGATCATATATGAGGCCCAGGATTTCACCGTTGGCCTCTTTACCGCGCGCGGTGAAATCATATCCATAGGCATAGGACTGCCGACCTTCATACGCGGCATGGGCGATACCGTGAAGGCCATGCTCGCGCATTTCGGCGAGAAAGGCATAATGCCGGGCGATGTGCTGGTCACCAACGACGCCTACATCACGGGCAGCCACCTGAATCACATTACGCTGGTCGTGCCTATCTTCGATGGCGGCAAGCTGATCGCGTTCTCAACCTGCATGGCGCACTGGGCGGACATAGGCGGGGCGCTGAATGTCATGACCCGCGACATATTTTCCGAAGGCCTGCAGGTGCCCATACTCAAGATGCACAGCGCGGGCAAGATCAACGAGGATCTGGTCGCCATACTGCGCATGAACGTGCGCATACCCGAACGTGCGATCGGCGACCTGCATGCGCAGATCGCCACGGTGCAGACCGGAGCGCGGCGCTTTCACGAACTCATGAAGCGTTATGGATGTACACAGGTCATGAACGGCATCGCCGCCATCATGGACCACAGTGAAGCGCTGGCGCGTAAGCACGTGTTGTCCATCCCCGATGGCGAGTATGAGGCCGGTTCGTTCATGGATGATGATGGCGTGGATGCGGGTAAACGCGTGCCCATCAAGGTCAAGGTTATCGTGTCGGGCGATGAAATGACCATCGATCTGACCGACGTCAGCAAGCAGGTCAAGGGCTTCTATAACTCGGGCGAGGCCGCAGGCCGCGGTTGCTGTCAGGTGGCATTCAAGTGCGTGACATCCGGCATGGAGCGCCCGATCAACGAAGGCAGCTTCAGGCCGCTCAAGATCATACTGCCGGCAGGGCGTGTTGTCAGTGCCACCAAGCCCGCGCCCATGCGCCGCTGGATGACCTATCCGATGACGGTTATCGATACCATATTCAAGGCGCTGGCGCCGGCAATTCCGAATCGGGTCATCGCGGGGCATCATGCCGAGCTCATGACGACGCAGTTACATGGCCACCTTCCGGACGGGAAGATGTTTATTCTGAGTGGTGGCGGATTGACGGGCGGTGGGTGGGGCGCAAAGTGCGGCGCGGATGGCGCGAACGCGACGATATGCATCAATGACGGTGACACGCATAACAGCCCCATAGAGCAGATTGAGGCCAAGTATCCGGTGGAGGCGCTGCGCTACTCGCTGCGCGAGGACTCCGGCGGCGCCGGACAGTGGCAGGGAGGGCTGGGTACCGAGAAAATGGTGCGTGCCACGGATGAGTTCGTCATGAACTCCTACATCGAACGCGTGTACTGCCGTCCATGGGGCTTGTTCGGCGGACATCCGGCGGCCGGCAATCAGGTTGCGGTGCTGATGGCCGGAGCGGAACATGAACTGCACTTTCCCAGTGGCAAGGTGATAGGGCGCATGCTCAAACCCGGTGACGCTTATATACTGAAATCGGGTGGTGGTGGCGGCTACGGCTCACCACTGGATCGCCCGATCGACAAGGTCGAAGAGGATCTGCGCGAGGGATACATTTCAAAACAGCGCGCGCAAGCCTGTTACGGCCTGATCTTCGATGTGGCCAGCGGGGAGGTTGATCATGAGGCAACCGAAACCAAACGGGCGCAGCTGCGTACCATCAGCGATTCCGTGGCACGGCCGGAAATTGAAGACGCGGCGATAGTGGAAGCCGATGCGCACGCTGGACATTCCGCGACGGAACACGAGTTGCCCGAGGGCGTGGCATTTCCGCTGCGCTGTTGTTAACCCGGTTTTTCGCCCGATAGCGCACAGATACATCGTGTCGCGGCGGTTATAATTACTTTCATAGGTAATCAGGAGGCAACAATGAAAATTTTGTTTTTCGACGACTATAAACTGGGCGTGCTCAAAGGGGACGCGGTGGTCGATGTGTCCGATGTGGTGCGCAGCATTCCGCACGTCGGTCCGCATGATGTGATTAATGGGCTGATCGCGCGTTTCCCGGAATTCCGCAAAGCACTCGAAGATGCGGTGCAGAAGGGCAAGGGCGTACCCGTCAGCGGCGTGAAGATACGCGCACCGCTGCCCAGGCCCATGAATATCGACTGCATGGCCGTGAATTACATGGAAGACGGCACCAAGAAGGAGGCGGCGCCCATCAATGCATTTCATAAATCCCCCGGCGCTATCATAGGTCCAGGAGAAACCATGATTTTTCCGGATGCTCCCGCAGTGAATTTCGAAGGCGAAGCGGAGATAGGTGTAATCATAGGCAAGCGTGCGACCAACGTCAGCATTGAAAAGGCCATGGAGCATGTGTTCGGCTATATCAATTTCATCGACGGTTCCGCACGCGGGCTGCCGCCGGACCGCAATGTCTTCTTCCAGATGAAGTCACGTGACACATTTGCCCCTATCGGACCTTATATCGTGACTGCGGACGAGATTCCGGATCCACACAAACTTCAGATCCGGCTGTGGGTGAATGGTACGCTCAAGCAGAATTACAACACCTGCGACATGGCGCACAATATTCCGAAGTGCATTGCCTGGGTGAGCGCCATTCATACCCTGGAGCCGGGCGACATTCTGGCGATGGGAACCAACCATCGCGGCCTCAGCAGTTTTCAGGATGGTGACAAGGTCGAACTCGAAGTCGACGGACTGGGTAGGCTGCATTTCAATTGCCGCGACGATCTGAAGCGCACGTGGGTCAGGGACACACGGTTGGAGATGGAGCAGAAGGGTATTACGGGCAGGCCCAAGCAGCTTTCGGGCAAGTATTCGTAGTTCGTGCTGTTTCAAACTAAGAAACGATTAAGTCGGCCGGCACCTTGCCGGCTATTTTTTCACGGAGCGAACTCATGAGTGGCAGCGCGTGGCAGGTCTTTTTGATCGATGAGTTGACGAGCAAGCTTCCACGAAAGGAGCCGGTATTCAATGAATTTATCAGGGCGCCGTCGCTGAGTTGCGCGATATACCATTTACCGGTAGGCGCGCGCGATATGCAGGCGCCGCACCTGGAAGACGAAATCTACATGGTAGTGAAGGGGCACGCCTGGTTGCGGATCGGCGCCGAAGAACGGGAAATCAAGGTCGGAAATATCCTTTACGTGCAGGCCACTTCTGAACACTCTTTTTTCAATATTGATGAAGACCTTACGCTCGTCGCCATTTTCGGGCCCAGCAAACCGTTTTAGATTGTTTTTTGCGCGCAATGAAGTTGTGTATGTGATTAGGTTTAACGAGAATCGACATGGGAATCCGACAAAAAGAATTATTGCTTCTTCCGGTTGGCGCGGTTGCATTTGCCGTGTCTGTTGTGTGCGCCCAGAGTTACCCGAGCAAGCCGATCCGCGTGGTGACGGCACAGGTCGGCGGCAGTCAGGACTTCGGCGTGCGTTTGCTGGCGCCTGCCTTGTCCGCGAGCCTGGGGCAGCAGGTGGTGGTGGAAAACAGATCGGGCGGGACCATAGGCGGTGAAATCGTCGCCAAGGCAAATCCGGATGGCTACACGCTGATTTATTCCGGAACCATATTCTGGACGTTGCCGCTGATGCGCAAGAGCCTGCCGTACGATGTGCTCAGGGACTATGCGCCGGTTACCATGGCGACCCGTGCGCCTCTGATATTCGTGGTGCATCCGGCGGTGCCGGTAAAGTCAGTTAAAGATTTGATTTCGTTGGCAAAAACCAAACCGGGCGGCCTCAACTACGCGACTGGCGGATCCGGATCTTCAAATCATCTTGCGGCTGAGTTGTTCAAATTCATGGCGGGCGTTGATATCATCACGGTGCAGTATCGGGGCAGCGGCGGGGGCGTCATCGGTTTGATGGGAGGCGAAGTGCAAATGATGATAGCCAGCACCGGTTCCGTGTCCGCGCACGTCAAATCGGGCAAGGTGCGAGCGCTGGCGGTCACCACCGCTGAACCGACGCCGTTATTGCCAGGATTGCCTACGGTGGCTGCATCGGGCGTGCCTGGCTATGAATCTACACAAAAAGCCGGTATGTTCGCGCCGGCCAAAACCCCTGCAGCCGTGATCAGCAAGCTCAATCGGGAATTGGTGCTCATCCTCAACAGGCCCGATATCAAGGAGAAGTTCGTGAGCGATGGGGTGGACACCGTAGGTAGCACGCCGGCGGAGCTTGCCGCCATGGTCAAGGCCGAGGTTGCCCGTATGGAAAAGGTGATCAAGGCAGCCGGGATTACCGCCGAATAATGTTTTTACGCCAGCCACTGGAAGCTTCTGATGTCAGCAACAAAAACAGGAACGAAATCAAAGACGGGTGCGGGCATCTCACCGGTCATGAACAAACTGGCGGGCTATATCGCAAGTGCGCCGCGCCGCGCACTACCCGCGCCAGTAATTGAATGCACCAAACATCACGTGCTCGATACCATCGCCGCGATGGTGTCGGGATCACGTTTGGTGCCGGGCGAGAGGGCATATGCGTTTGTCAAGGCGCTGGGTGGTAACAACGAAGCCACGGTGGTGGGGCGCAAGTTCATGACCAATGCCGTGAACGCGGCGCTCGCGAACGGCATGGCGGCACACGCCGACGAAACTGACGACAGTCATTCACCTTCCGTGACCCACCCCGGCTGCGGGACCGTGTCGGCGGCGCTCGCGGTTGCGGAGCGCGAGCGTAGCGGTGGCGCTGCGTTGTTGCGCGCGGTTGCTCTGGGCTACGACGTCGGCACGCGCATGAATTTGTTCCTGGGTGCGATGGGATTCAGCAATCTCGGGCATTTGACCAGTGGTTTCGGCAACGTGTTCGGCGCGGCCGCGGCAAGCGCGGCATTGCACCGCTTTAATGAACAGCAGGTGCGTCATGTGCTTTCGTATGCCGCGCAGCAGGCATCCGGTGTGTCTTGTTTCGCGCGCGATCCCGAACACATAGAGAAGGCGTTTGGCTTTGGCGGCATGTCGGCGCGTAACGGCGTTACCGCCGCGACGCTGGTGTCGCTCGGTTGCACTGCGGTCGACGATGTGTTTTCCGGCGATCGAAGCTTTTTTATGGCGTATGACGAGTCCTATAGGCAGAAGCGGGCGCAGCAACCGGAACTTCTGGTGCGAGAACTCGGCAAGACGTATGAAATTACCAACACCACGATCAAGCGCTGGTCGGTGGGTTCGCCGATACAGGCGCCGCTGGATTCGCTGCTGGAACTGATGCGCTCGGAAAACATCAAAGCCGGCGATATTGAGAAAATTGTGGTGCGCGTTTACGCCAATGGCGCACGCATCACCAACAATCGCGAAGCGTCGGACATCAATATGCAGCACATGTGCGCGCTGATGCTGGTCGATGGCTATGTGACGTTTGACGCAACCCACGACCACTCACGCATGAAGGATCCTAAAGTGCTTGCGGTGCGGCGACGGGTCGAGTTGATCGCCGACGAAGCGCTGGAAAAGCTGCGGCCATCCAAGCAGGGTATAGTCGAGCTGGTGCTGAAGGATGGGCGGCATCTGCGCCATCACACGCGTGCCGTACGCGGCACCGCGCATAATCCCATGACGCGTGCCGAAGTCGACGAGAAGTGTTACGCCCTGATGGCGCCGGTACTGGGGAAGAGCCGTGCGCGCGCGCTGTGCGATGTAGTATGGAAGCTCGAACGCGTCGCGGATGTGCGCACGCTCAGACCTCTGCTACGGGGATAAGTACAACGTCCCCGAAGCGCCGCTGATTTACAGACTGATGTCCCGGCCCAGCCCGGCAGCCTTGGCCAGATTGTAGGTTTCCAGCGTCATCGCGACATCATTGGTGGCAAGGCCATGTGATCCGAACACGATGGTGGAGGTCTTCAGGTCAGGCACGGATATGTGACCGTTGACGACATCGCCCATCTCTTCGATCCGGTCCCAGGTGGTCAGCCCGTGCGCGATGGCCCACAGAAAATTGCCGCCTTCGACCTTGGCCTGTTCCTTTTCGTCGCACACGATCAGAGTGGCTTTCTCGATGACTTTGCCGTCGATCTCGCGCTTGTACCAGTGGTTGGCACCGGCTGCGATCACCAGCGTAGGGCGCTTGATCCAGTCACCGAACAGTATCGGTTCCTCCGCGGTGCTGGCGGTGATGATGATGTCGGCATCGCGCGGCACTTCTTCCGGTGCTTTTGCCGGGATCACGTCTACGCCCAGGCGCTTCGACATGCGTTTGCAGAACTCCTCGCGTTCGGGCGGGCGGCGGCTGTAGACGCGTATCGATTTGATGGGACGAACCGCGCACACCGCTTCAATCTGCCCCTCGGCAATTTTGCCGGCGCTGTAGAGTCCTATGGTGCTTGCGTTCTCGGGCGAGAGGTATTTTGCGGCAACCGCTGATACCGCGCTGGTGCGATACCTGCCGATTGTAAGGGCGTGGACGATGGCGAGCAGCTCTCCGGTTTCCATGCTGTACAGGTAATTCGCGCTGGGAGTCAGATTGTTCTTATGCACGCCTTCGCCTTTGCCGATATTGGCCCACAGCTTGAAGCCGGCAACACCCTTGGCATGCAATGCCGCCGGTCCGAACTGGATAAACCCATTGCGGAACGGCATGCGGTAGCGCGGCGGATTTTCCGCGGTGCCGGCACCCAGCTGGCGGAAGGTGTCTTCCATGATGGGAATGGCGGCCTTCACGGACAGTGGCAGTTTCGCGATGTCTTCTTCTGAAATCAGTATGGTCATTTCTTCTCCCATCTACTCTGCGGTTATACCTACATCCTTGATCAACTTGCCCAGGCGGATGACTTCGGATTTGATCTTGGCGGTGAACTGTTCCGGCGTGCTCGCCACGACCTCCGATCCCCCCGTCTTCAAAAACAACTCCCTGGCTTCCTGCGTATTCAAATAGCGGACCGTATCCTGATTGAGCCGCCGGATGATGGAGGGCGGCGTTTTCGCGGGTGCAAAGAGTCCGGTATGCAGGACCGATTCATATCCGGGCAGACCCGATGCGGCGATGGTGGGCACGCCAGGGAGCACGGCGGAAGGTTCGGCGCTCGTCACGCCCAGCGCTTTCAGCCGCCCGGACTTGACGTGCGGAATCGCCAGCGAAGCGTTGGGGAACATCAACTGTACTTCGTTGGAGATCACGGCGTTGACCGCGAGGCCGCTGCCTTTATACGGAATGCGCACCATATTGATGCCGGCCATGGACTTGAACAGTTCGCCTGCAAGATGGGACGACGCGCCGGATGCGCCTGAGCCATAATTCAGTTGGCCGGGGCGTGATTTCGCCAGAGCAACCAGTTCCTTGACCGAGCTTGCCGCCGACGGGTGCGCGATCAGCAGATTGGGCGTGCTGATGGCCAGCGAAATCGGCGCGAAATCGCGCAGCGTTTCGTAGGGCGTCTTGCGCAGCAGCGATCCTATCCACAGCGTGCCGGCCGCAATCATCAGCGTGTATCCGTCGGGCGTGGCTTTCGCGATGATTTCCCCGGATAGCGTCGCGCCACCGCCGCGGTTTTCAACAATCACCGGCTGACCAAGCGCGCCTGTAATGCCCTGCGCGATCAGCCGTGCGGCGAGATCGCTGCCGCCGCCGACTTCGGTGCTGATAAAGCGTATTGGTTTGCTTGGATAGTTGTCCGCGCCGGAGGAAAGCGTGCTGAACAGGATCGCACCCGCTGCATTTGCGTATGCAATAAAACGACTCGCCAACACCGTAATCTCCTGCCTTTCGTTCAGTATTTCAGTTTCCAACTGTAACACAGGCACGTAAGGCGGTACCAGAGGCGGCTTGCATGCGCCATGCCCGCCTTCGCGTGTATTGGGCGCGGGAAACCACATTTCCCGTTCTGGTACAATCGGCGCACTTGCAAACAAGCCAAATGATACTCAAATGAAGCGCCTGATAATTGCCATGACCGGCGCCTCCGGGATCGTTTACGGCGTCAGAGCTCTCGAAATCCTGCGCGATGTCGAAGACGTCGAAACGCACCTGATACTTTCCTCGTCCGCTGCACGCACGATCGCAGAAGAAACAGACTATACGCTGGATGGCGTACGCGGCCTTGCCGATGTATTGCATGGCTACAAGGACATCGGCGCTTCAATCTCCAGCGGTTCATTCCGCACAGCCGGCATGCTGGTTGCGCCATGCTCGGTCAAGACACTCAGCGGCATCGCGAATTGTTATGACGATGAACTTGTGGTGCGCGCCGCCGACGTGTGTTTGAAGGAGCGCAGGCGCGTGGTGCTGATGTTCCGCGAAACGCCTTTGCATGCCGGTCACATAGAACTCATGGCTCAGGCGACGCGTAACGGCGCAATTGTGATGCCGCCGGTGCCGGGCTTCTACAATCGTCCCAAGACCATCGACGATCTGGTCACGCAAAGTGCAGGTCGTGCCCTCGATCTTTTTGGCATAGATCCGCACATTGTCAAACGCTGGAAAGATGCGGGTCCTGATCAGGACTCCGGGTTTCCACCTGTGACGCGGGCTTGATAGTTTTGGTTTCCGGTGACCCTGTGGCTCTGATATAATCGCGCCTTACCAGCGCTCGTAGCCCAGTCGAATAGTTTACCTGGCTGCGAACCGGATAGCCTCTCTTGTTCCGTGTTTAGTATCAGGTAGTTACGAGCGTCGCTGTGTCGTGGCTAGGCAGTTGTGTCGTAAAATGCGCCCGTAGCTCATCTGGATAGAGTACTTGGCTACGAACCAAGGGGTAGGGAGTTCGAATCTCTCCGGGCGCACCAGTATAATCAACGGATTAGCCGACTCTCACCAGTCGGCTTTTTCGTTTCTGGAGCTTGGGGGAGCACTCAGGGGAATATTCTTCCGGTGTCACGGTTCGGGACCGACACGGCACGTGTTCCCGCGGTACTCAGGTGACAGCCACTTCAGCGCTTGATATTTCGGTCAGTTCGCCACGGGCCTTCTGGCAACGCCCAGACCCACTGGGGGGGTAGGGCCCTGGACCGGCAGCAATGGCTCGGGCAGAACCCGTGCAGAATTTTTATTCTGTGCGGTCTTTGATCTTCGCCGTATCATTTGTCTGCCACTGCATATTGCTGGGGCGTGCCAGCGGGTCTGGGTCAGCAGACCGTGGCGGGCGTCGACCAGTAGCACGGCCGCGTTCGCGGTCGAGGCGCCGCTTATCATGTTGCGAGTGTCTTGTTCGCGGCCCGGCGTATCGGCCACGATAAATTTGCGCTTGCCGGTGGTGAAATAGCGGTAGGCCACGTCGATGGTGATGCCTTGCTCCTGTTAGGCCGCCAAACCGTCGACCAGCAAGGCAAAGTCGAGTGCCTGTTCTTGCGTGCCGTATTTTCTGGAGTCGGATTCCAGCGCCGCCAACTGGTCATCGAACAGCAGTCGAGACTCCCATTGCAGGCGTCCAATGAGAGCGCTCTTGCCGTCATCTGCGCTGCCGCAGGTGATAAAGCACAGCAGGTCTTGATCATGCGGTTGCAGGAGAAACTCATTGAGCGTCGCGGGGCGTTGTCTATGCGACGCACCATTGCCGATGGCCGAATTTTCGCGAGCCATCAGAAATGGCCTTCTAGCTTGTTGAGGTGTGCAGTGACAATGTTGTCTCGCTGATGTGGCCTCGTTTGAGAGCGGATATCAAATCAAACAAATAAAATTGGTATTCATTATTGAGCATTCCCAAAACATGATAGCGCTCGTAAGTGGCATGTTTTAACACGAATTTTTGAATGACTGATGAACTGATCGATGAATGTTGCGCTATAATTTTAAGTTGGGATTACCCCCCAAGGTTGCGAGACCTTACGGCAGAGGTTTCCGAGATTGAGGTGGTCCAGTGGATAGAGCAATGTCGTTGTTGTCGGAGTTAGATGCCCTCGATGTAAAGCTAGCACTCGAGGGCGGAGGCTTACGTTACAGCGCGCCCAAGGGGGTTTTGAGCCCGGCATTGCTGGCGCGATTGTCTAGTCTAAAAGATAGCTTGATCCCTCTGCTCCGGCAACGAGCAGAGGATCGCGCGTGGGTGGAGGCGCCGATTCCACGACAAGCGCGGGGGCGAGGGCTGCCGCTTTCCGCGGCGCAGCAGCGGTTTTGGTTTCTCGACCAACTCGATCACGGTAATCGAGCGACCTACGTGATGCCGCCTATTGTATTGCGCCTTTGCGGTGATCTGAATATCGCGGCCTTGCGAAGCGCGCTCAACGAAGTGGTGCAACGCCACGAGGTATTACGCAGCGCTTTTTGTATCGAAGACGACGCGCCGGTGCAAATCCCCTTGGCGCATGTCGACTTGGCGTTGCCCCTGCTCGATTTGAGCGTGCTGGAGGATGCAGCCAGGGAAATTGAAGTGACGCGGGTCGTGCATGAACAAGCGTCGATGCCCTTTGACTTGCAGCGCGGTGAAGTTTTGATGCGTGTGCTGCTGCTGAGGTGCGCCGCCGCGGAGCATTTGTTCCTGCTGACCATGCACCACATTATTTCCGACGGCTGGTCTATGGGTATTCTCGTGGACGAAATCTCCCGGCTGTATCGTCACTATTCGGCCGACCCGCCGCCTAACGGCGGAAGTCCATTGCCGGCCCTCCCGGTTCAGTATGCCGATTATGCGCATTGGGAAAAGGCGCGCATGAGCGGGGAGCGGCTGGCAGGCCACCTGTCTTACTGGCGTACAAAGCTAGACGGCGCGCCAGGCTTTCTGGCGCTGCCCACGGATCATCAACGGCCAAGAATCCGCCGGAATATCGGTTGCGTGGAGCATTTTTTATTGGATGCTGATTTTTCGCGGCGAATGGGCAGGCTATGCGTTCAGGCCGGCGTGACGCCGTTCATGGCGCTGTTGGCTGCCTTGGGTGTACTTCTTTGCCGGCATACGGACGCGGAGGACGTGGTCGTTGGATCGCCCATTTCGGTGCGGCCTCATAGTCAGACCGAGGGACTGATTGGTCTGTTTCTGAATACCGTTGCGTTGCGCCTGGATCTTTCCGCGAATCCGAGTTTCATGCAGCTGTTGGAGGCGGTGAAGAAGACCGCGCTGGAAGCCTATGAACATTGCGAGATGCCATTCGATCAACTCATACAGGCATTGGGCCTGGAGCGTAATCTGGATCACACGCCCTTGTTCCAGGTGTTGTTCGCGCTGCAAAACGCGCCGATGGGCGAAGTGACTCTGGATGGTCTGAGCATTACCCCACAGCCCACCGAGTCCTTGAATGCGCCATTTGATCTGGTGCTTTCCATGGAAGAAAGCCCGCAGGGATTCAAGGGTTTCTTTCGTTACAACACCGATCTGTTTGAGCGGCCAAGTATTGTTCGTCTGATTGCCCATTTCCGCCTGCTGCTGGAGGGATTGGTCGCCACCCCAAACGCGAGTGTTCGTACCCTGCCCATGCTGAGTAGCGAGGAAACACGACAGCTTGAGGACTGGCGCGGCGGCAATGGGCATTTCAAGGTGGACATCACCTTGCATTGTGCCTTTGAATTGCAGGTGAGAATTCGCCCCGATGCAATCGCGGTCTGCATCGAGGACGCAGGCTTGAGTTATCGACTGCTAGACGAGCGCGCCAATCAGGTCGCGCATCGTTTGCTGCGCCTGGGTGTGAGCCGTGGCGATCGCGTCGGATTGTGCGTTGAGCGTTCTATCGAGTTGGTGGTGGGCATACTGGGGATTCTCAAAGCCGGAGCAGCCTACGTTCCCTTGGATCCGTCCTATCCGGAGGAGCGATTGCGGTACATGGCGCAGGACAGCGATGTTGGCGTTGTGCTGGCGTATCGCTGCGAGCCGGCGCTTGATGTCCCGATTGTCGATCTTGGTGACCCCGGCTTGGCGGATGAGCCATCGAGGGCCCCAGAACTCAGCAGCGCTGCCGCCGACGTGGCTTATGTGATCTATACCTCGGGCTCGACAGGAAGGCCAAAGGGTGTAGAAGTCACGCACGCCAACGTGGCAAGGCTCTTCATGTGCAGCGAGGAATTATTTGGATTCGGCGCGGACGATGTGTGGTGCCTGTTCCATTCTTATGCATTCGATTTCTCCGTCTGGGAATTATGGGGTGCGTTGCTGTATGGCGGCCGCTTGGTGGTGGTGCCGTTTGCAATTAGCCGCTCCCCCGATCAGTTTTGCGACTTGATCAAGCGCAGCGGCGTCACGGTTCTCAACCAGACCCCATCGGCTTTTCGACAACTGATCGAGGCTGATCGCAGCTCGCGTGATCGACACGAAATTGATCTACCTAAGCATGCGGGGGACGGCGGTTCCGAGCTCGCCTTGAAATGGGTGATTTTCGGCGGTGAGGCGCTTGATCCGCGCAGCCTTTCGGTTTGGGTTGATCGTCATGGCTTGGATGCGCCGCAACTGATCAACATGTACGGGATTACCGAAACGACGGTGCACGTAACATTTCACCGATTAAACGCGCTGGACATCGCCGCGGGGGGGGGGGTCATTGGCCGCCCGCTGGCGGATCTTTCTATCGATCTGATCGACCGGTATGGCCAGCCGGTACCAATTGGCGTGGGCGGTGAGATCATTGTCGGCGGCGCCGGTGTGGCCAAGGGCTACCTCAAGTTACCGGCGCTAACGGCGGAGCGATTCATTGTTGGCAGATTGCCTGGCATCGCCATTCCCGATGCCTCTATCGGGCAGGCGGGGCGCGCTTATCGCAGCGGCGATCTGGCGCGCTGGCGTCCCGATGGCAAGCTCGAATACTTGGGGAGAATGGATCAGCAGGTAAAAATTCGCGGTTTTCGAATAGAACTGGGAGAAATCGAGACTTGTATTACACAGCATCCTCGGGTTTCGCAGGCCGTGGTGGAGGCCAAAAACGACGCGGCCGGCGCCCGTTTGGTCGCCTATGCCGTATCGAGGGATTGGCAGGACGATACGCTGCCCTCGACCCTGCGCGCGTACCTGACTTCACGCTTGCCCGACTACATGGTGCCTGCCGCGGTGTTGGTTTTGGAGCGATTGCCGCTCACCACCAACGGGAAATTGGACCGCAAGCTACTTGCCGACCTGCTGGCGCTGCACGCTGCCGAGGGGCTAAGGGGCGGGCCGGCCTTCGTTCCGCCGCAAACGCCGATGGAACGATTGTTGGCCGAGTTATGGTGCGAGGTGTTGGGTATCTCTACAGTCGGCATCGATCAAAATTTCTTTGAACTTGGCGGCGATTCCATCCGTGGCGCGATTCTGGCGAACAAGCTCCAGGCACATCTGCATAGTGTGGTCTATGTGGTCGCGCTTTTCGAGGCGCCGACGATTCGCCGTTTGGTGGAATACCTGTGCGTGCATTACCCCGAAGCGATGGCCAGGCTGGGTGCTGTGCAGGATAGCTCCACTGCGATGGAGGTATCCGGTAGGATTTCGGAATCGGATGTCGATGCTTTTCGACGCTTAATACCGCCCACCATCGCTTTTTCCCCTGGCGCGCCATCAATGGAACGCCTCGGGACGAATAGTTTGCCAAGTGTTGAAACTCGCGCTCGCGGAGGTGACCACAAACGACACAACCCCCGCGCAATCTTCGTTCTTTCACCGCCGCGATCGGGGTCGACTTTATTGCGCGTGCTGCTGGGCGGCCACCCGCAGCTTTTTTCGCCGCCGGAACTGGAGTTGCTGGGATTTGACACCTTGGCTCAGCGCAAGGAGATTTGTTCCGGACGGGATGCCTTTTGGCTGGAGGGTACGCTGCGGGCGGTGATGCAAGCACGCGGTGTGGACGCAGACGAGGCTAAACGTATCATGGCCACGCGCGAACGCGGCGAGACTTCGGTCAAGTCCTTCTACGGAGAACTGCAAAGTTGGCTCGATGGACGCATCCTGGTTGATAAATCGCCCTCGTATGCATTGGATGTCGGGGTGATGCAACGCGCGGAGGAGTATTTCGACGAACCCCTGTACATCCACCTGCATCGCCATCCCTACGGCATGATCAGTTCGTTCGAAGAAGCAAAGCTCGACCAGATATTCTTTCGTTATCCGCACAAGATTCCGCGGCGCCGATTGGCGGAATTGATTTGGTTGCACAGTCACCGCAATATTGTCGAGTTCCTGGCGGGAATTCCCCGGCAACGCCAGCTCGCCATCGGCTTCGAGGAAATCTCCCAACAGCCGGAACAGGCGGTCAGGCGCATGTGCGAATTCATGGCGATCGACTACGTGCCCGAGATGCTGCGTATTTACGACGACGAGAATTCTTCAACGCGAATGACCAACGGCATCCACCGGGAATCCAAGATGCTGGGGGATATCAAATTTCATACGCATAGCCGTATCGATCCTAGCGTCGCCGATCGTTGGCGGAGTATTTACAAGGAGGATTTTCTCGGCGAACCCTCATGGGGAATGGCGGAGATCCTGGGTTATGCCCGACTGGGCCAGCCGGGGACCGAGACCATTGCGCCGGTGACGCGCGAGGCCCCATTGCAGCTCTCGTTCGCCCAGCAGAGGCTGTGGTTTTTAGATCGGCTCGAAGGCGCCGGCACGACGTATAACATGCCGGTTGCATTGCGCCTCAAGGGACCGTTGCGGCGTGACGCGTTGGCAGCGGCCTTGCGCGTCATCGTAGAGCGTCATGAAGTGCTGCGCAGTCGCATTGAAACGCTTGATGGGGTGCCAACGCTGTCCATCGCTGAATCAATACCTGTTATGGCGGAGTCCGACCTGAGCGGATACGCGCCGGAACAGCAATCCGCCGAGGTGAGCCGGGCATTGCATGCGCATGCGGAGGAAGTTTTCGATCTGGCGCAAGGCCCTTTGTTCCGCAGCACATTACTGATCCTTGCGCCATCCGAGCATATTGTCATGCTCAACATGCATCACATCGTTTCCGATGGATGGTCGATGGGCGTGATGGTGTCCGAGTGGAGCCGTCTCTATAATGCCTTCGCCGCAGGCAATAATTCTCCGCTGCCGCGTTTGCGCATTCAGTATGCGGACTATGCGCATTGGCAGCGTCGCTATCTGGCCGGTGATGAACTGAAGCGCCAAATGGGATATTGGCGAACGCGTCTCGCAGGCGCCCCTGCTTTGCTGGAGTTGCCCACGGATCGGCCGCGACCGGCGATACAACGATTTTCCGGAGACTCCATCGAGAAATCGCTGGGATCTTCCCTGTCGGCGCGACTAAAGCGTCTTGCCGAGCAATCCGGGGTCTCGCTGTACATGCTCCTGATGGCGGTGTTCGCGGTTTTGCTGGCGCGTTACAGCGGGCAGCGGGACATCGTCATGGGATCGCCGACCGCCAATCGATCCCGCAGCGAGCTTGAACCGCTGATCGGATTTTTCGTGAATACCCTGGTCATGCGTCTGGCGGTCGTGCCCGATCAAGGCTTCGCTGAATTTCTCGGCAACGCGCGAATCATCGCGCTGGAAGCCTTTGCGCATCAGGAGGTTCCGTTCGAGCAATTGGTCGAGGAATTGCGGCCACAGCGTAACTTGAGCTATTCGCCGCTATTCCAGGTGATGTTTTCGATGCAGAACGCGCCCTCGGTAACCCCGGCGCTGGATCGCCTGGAGATAACGGAGATTGTCTCGCGACAGGTAGTGTCGAAATACGATTTGACCCTGGCGATTAGCGATCGCAATGGCGTTTTGAAAACCTCGTTCGAATACAACGCGGATTTGTTCGACCGCGAAACCGTGGATCGGCTTGGCGCCCACTATGCCAATTTGTTGGAGGCGATTGCCGACGACCCGAATCAGTCTGTGGATCGCTTGCCTTTGCTGTCCGTCGAGGAGGCGGCGTGCATGGCCGTGGAATGGAACAGGACTGCCGCTCAATTCAATGGGCCGTTGAGCCTTCATGGGATATTTGAAGCCCAGGCAAGGCGGACCCCGGGTGCAATCGCAGTTCAGTTCCACCAAGAAAAGCTTACCTACCGGGCGCTCGATGAGCGCGCGGATCTACTTGCCGCGCAACTGCGCGCTGCGGGATTACGTCCAGGAACCTTGGCCGCGCTCTGCGTTGAGCGCTCGCCGGACATGCTGATTGGATTGCTGGCGATCCTCAAGACGGGCAGCGCCTATGTGCCTCTGGATCGAAACTATCCACCGGAGCGCATCCGCTTTGTGCTGGATGATGCCCGAGTGCGCCTGCTGGTGACTCAGTCTGCATGCTTATCCGAATTACCCGCAGTGGATTGCGCTGTTTTTCTTTTGGATAGGGCGAATAATCCGGCAAGTCTAATCGCGGAACCTGTTGCCGCCAATCACCAAAATATCGGCACCGACCCCTTGGCCTACGTTATTTACACCTCAGGCTCCACCGGCAAGCCAAAGGGTGTGATGGTTGCCCATCGAGCCGCGGCGAATTTTCTGTATGCCATGCGGCAGACGCCGGGAATCCGCGCCGAGGATATTCTGCTGGCGGTGACCACCATTTCGTTCGATATCGCGCTGCTGGAACTTTTTCTCCCCTTGAGCGCGGGCGCCAGGATCATCATTGCCGACGAGGCGGTAACACGTGATGCGAATGAATTGATAAAAACCATCGCCGCGGAGCAGGTTACGCTGATGCAAGCGACTCCCGCCACCTGGAACATGTTATTGGCAACAGGATGGCAAGGACAAAGCGGACTGAAGATTCTTTGTGGCGGTGAGGCACTGAGTTCCGGTCTGGCCAGGCAGTTGCTGGATTGCTGCGATGAATTGTGGAATATGTACGGCCCGACGGAAACCACGGTCTGGTCCGCGCTACAACGCGTGACTGAGGCAGATTTGCTTCATGCCACCATCCCCATAGGCAGGCCGATCGCCAACACCCGTCTGATGATCCTGGATGCTCGGATGAACTTACAACCGGTGGGCGTGACAGGAGAGCTCTTTATCGGGGGTGATGGTCTGGCATCGGGATATCACGATCGTCCTGAGTTGACCGAGGAACGCTTTCTGGCCGATCCGTTCGTGCCGGGGCAAAGGCTCTACCGCACCGGCGATCTTGCGCGTTATCTGCGCGATGGTCGCATCGAATATCTGGGACGAAGCGATCAGCAGGTGAAAGTTCGCGGATTCCGGATTGAATTGGGTGAGGTCGAATATGTCCTCGCTCGTCAATCGGGGGTGGTGGCGTGCGCCGTGGTTCTGGATCGGGATAGCGCGGGTGATGCGCGCCTGGTGGCTTATTACGCAGGCGAAAAGCTTGAAGCGAATGAACTGCGGCGGGCGATGCTGGCGGCGTTGCCGGATTACATGGTTCCAAGTCATTTTGTGTCTATCCAAGCCATGCCGTTGACGCCCAATGGGAAGATCGACCGGCTCGCCCTGCGCTTGCCCGATGATGCCCGCAATCAAGGCTTGGGTGAGCGGATTGGTTTTCGCGACAATGTGGAATTGTCCCTGGTTCATCTGTGGGAAGAAGTTCTGGATCTGCGGCCCATAGGCATCCGCGACGATTTTTTCGATTTGGGCGGGCATTCGATTATCGCGGTGCGATTGATGGCGAAAATTGCGCGGCGATTCGGTCGCAATTTACCATTGGCCAGTTTGTTTCAAAGCGCCACGGTTGAATCCATGGCCCGCTTGCTTCGCGGTGATATCAAAGAAACTGAATGGGCGTCGCTGGTCCCAATTCAAACTCAAGGAAACAAGGCGCCATTTTTCTGCGCCGCTGGAGCCGGCGGTAATGTTGTCTATTTCCATGATCTGGCGCGCGCCATGGGCGCGGATCGTCCGTTTTTCGGTTTGCAGCCGCCCGGACTCGATGGCGTGACGCCTACGCCTAGCACCGTGGAGGATTTGGCGCGGCACTATATCGAGGCAATCAAACGCGAGGGACACGAATTTCCGCGGATTCTGGCAGGCCATTCTTTCGGAGGTTTAGTGGCCTTCGAAATGGCCAGGCAATTGCATGATGCGGGTCGTGAACCGGAGGTGCTTGTGCTGCTCGATACGCCTGCGCCGCATTTCTTCCGGCCCACCGGAGAGGATTGGAGCCAAGCCCGGTGGTTGGCGCAAGTCTCGGACATCGTCTCGAATATGTACACGCTAGACGCGAGGGTAAGCGCTGAGCAATTCGAGGCGCTTGAGAGCGACGCGCAACTGGGCTTATTGCACCGCCGCTTAATCGAGGCTGGGGTCTTGCCGGAAGGTTCCGACATTCGTAATTTCCGTGGCTTTATCGAGGTCTATAAAGCGAACTTGCGCTTGACCTATGCGCCCGAAGGACTCCATGCAAGCACTCGCGTGCTGTTGCTGCGCTCGCGGGAACAGCAACCGGAGGCGCTTGTTTCCGAACAATTCGCCGCCATGCACGATACACGCGATTTGGGATGGACGGCCTATTTCGATCGACCCATATCGGTAGGCGAAGCCCCGGGAGATCATTTGACGATGATGATTTCGACCAACGCGAAAGTGCTGGCGGCGACGCTGAGCGGATTTTTGACGGATTTGTAGAGATAAACCGCTATTGGGTAGAATCTCTGGCAAGGGTAGGTTTCTTAAATTTTCGAAAGCAGCTAACAATGTTCAAGATGATTACCATGGTGTCCATGTCGGTAGTATTGCTGTGCAATCTAGCCTTTGCACAACCGAAGGGGATTGTCGGAACCGGGAATTACGTGGTGACGGTGGCCAATCCCGCGTTTAAGAGTGGCGCCGGTCCTCGTGTCCTCATCGATGAAGCCCACAATAATTATCAGACCATGGATGATCGCTTTAAGGGCTTCGCGGACCTCCTTATCGCCGATGGCGCCACGGTCAAGCCCCTGCGCGAGCGCCTGAGCGCCCAAACGCTTGCCGAGGCGGATATCCTGGTCATCTGCAACGCGTTGAATGAAAAAAATGCCAATGAGAAACGAACCAAGGACAAATGGCTGCTTCCGGCGCCCGACGCATTTACCGAGGACGAAATAAAAGCGGTCCGCGATTGGGTTAATGCGGGCGGGTCCTTGCTTTTAATCGCCGATCACATGCCGTTTCCCGGCGCGGCGGAAAAGCTCGGCGATGCTTTTGGCGTGCTCATGTTGAATAATTTCGCCTTTGACGCGGCCTTCACCTACAAGCCGGGAGACATGAATCTGATTAAATTTTATCGGGAGCCTGCGACGCCCAATGTCGGCAAACTACGCGCTCATCCGGTGACCAATGGAATTAAAAAAGGCGAGCGCATTCCTTTAGTCGTCAGCTTTACCGGAAATGCGTTTCGGATGCGCCCCGGCGTAGCGTTTGCGCCGATTCTGGAATTGGGCCGTGGCGCGAAGATTGCGTGGCCTAGCGATCATGTCGATATCTCCCTGCAAACGCCTTTTGCGTCCGCAGAAGGCTTGTATCAGGGCGTGGTTTTGCGACCGGGCAAAGGCAGGGTCGCGGTATTCGGAGAGGCATCAATGTTTTCGGTGAATTACGCGGAATGGGCGAATGACTACCCCACCGGCTTTCACAATCCTGATGCACCCAACAACAAGCAGTTCATACTCAACCTGATGCATTGGCTGAGCAATCGGATCAAATAGGAATTTTCACATTGAATCCGACTACTTCATATCCCGGCACAGCGTACTCTCGACACGCGTACAAGCCGAGCTTAAGCTAAGCGTTGCATGCATGTCGGAAGATATTGATGCCCTTGCTTCGCAAACCCACGATGTTTCATCGGGGCGGGAACGTAGAGCGGAGCTTTGCATCAGAAATCATGTTATCGCCGCCATGGGCTGCGCATTGATACCCTCATTCATCATTGATGTGGCGGTCGTCACCGGCATCGAGGTAAAGATGATTCGGGATCTTGCGGCGATTTACGATTTTCCTGTTCCTCGCAAGCTGGTGGCCTACAAACTTCTGCTCTCGCTTATCGGAAGCATTGCGCCTCTCTACTTTGCGGCCAAAGCCAAGTCTGCGGTAAAGGGCGTCCCGCTGTTCGGGCACGCGACCTACATCGGGTTCCTTTCGCTTACCAACGCAGCTGCAGTCTATGCGGTCGGCAAGATTTTTCAAAAACATTACGAGACCGGCGGTAACTTTTTAGGCAGTAAAAAAAGTACCCTGAAAAATTATTTTGAGACGCAATACACGCAAGGCAAACAGCTTGCGCCAGGCTTGAGGGCGGAATCGCGGCTTGGTTGATAAAAGCAGCTGGTTTCCGTTTGGTTTTGGGGGTGAGTCCGCGGCTCGCCGCCTGTTTTGTCTGCCATTTGCGGGAGGCGGCGCTTCTTTCTTCCTGCCATGGCGCAAGAACCTGAATAAGGTATCGGTAGTGCCGGTGCAATATCCTGGGCGGGAAACCCGGCTGAACGAACCCTGCCACCAGGATTTGGGGCGCTTGGTGGATGAGTTAGCCATTGCATTGGCGCCGCACCTGGACCATCCGTATTCCCTGCTGGGCTACAGCCTTGGGGCGAAGATAGGCTTTGCCCTGTGTCATCGTCTGGCTGAATTGGGTCTGCCGCTACCCGAATTGTTCATTCCTGCCGCGCACGGCGCGCCAGATAGCAAACCATCGACGCCTGGCGCAGCGATTTTGCCGGATGATGAGTTTATCGAGCACATCAGGCGCTACGGCGGGGTGCCGGAACTGGTGTTTCAAGATCCGGAACTTCGCCAGATGATGCTCCCGATCTTGCGCGCAGACATCGGTTTGGTTGAGCATCCAGTGCCGGATTTGCCGCTGTCGTGTCCGATTCTGGCCTACTCGGGCAACGAGGACCTGGCCGCCCAGGCGACGAGCATGCAGGATTGGCGTCGATTTGCAGGAGTGAGCTTTTCCCTTCGGATATTTCAAGGCGGCCATTTCTTTGCCAGAACCGCCGCCGATTTCCTGCCGACTTTAGAGCGAGATCTGGCGCGAATTGCGTGATTAACGATAAACTTCGCGGTCGGGGTATTCATCCCGCCCTTGACCACGTGGCTGCGCCCCTTTGGATTCCCCGATTTCAGTACCGCGCCGCAAGCGGCGGGGACTAAGGGATTAAAAAATAGTTTGACCCATCCCCCCAATACTCTAAAATGTCCTCGCTCGTCACAAATCGGTCATAAACCATCGGTAAGCTACACGCTAGTGGTGATGCACCAACCCTACACTTCACCATAGCCACGGAGCATGATGTTTAAGCCAAAGTATCTCCAAACCGTTGTTTTTGTTGCATCTTCCCTTGCGTCCATGAGCGTGTCCGCGGCGGACGTTATTCCAGCCTGTGGCGCAATAACGCTTCATCAGGCGGTGCGACTGGGCATCCAGAACGCGCCCAGCATCATGGTCGCAAACATCCAGGTGGATCTGGCCAAAGCAGATCAATCCGAATCCGCCGATCCGTTCGGGCCCGTCTTCAAGGCCGGTTTGGCTCACGAAAAT
>CANJQI010000012.1 GCA_947476215.1 Betaproteobacteria bacterium | reverse complement strand
GGACGCCTGCGATCGGGCAGTTTGCCCGGCGAGGGCGACATGGGTAGAAGTATGGGTAGGATTTTAATGAATATTAATTAACTATAATATTCAAAGGCTTAAACAAATTTTTGGCGGAGTGGACGGGACTCGAACCCGCGACCCCCGGCGTGACAGGCCGGTATTCTAACCAACTGAACTACCACTCCCAAACCACACGCTTCATGCTTGACGACTTACGTGTTCGATTGCACTACTTCTACTGTTTGCTGGTAGGTGCTGACGGGCTCGAACCGCCGACATTCGCCTTGTAAGGGCGACGCTCTACCAACTGAGCTAAGCACCCGCAACTCAAAAGCTGCCACACCTACGTACTGCACACACTTGCTGCTCAACAGCCTGACGACGGCAGCCAAGATAATTGGGGTAGATACGCACTGCGCATCTACCCCAGGCTCATATACCTAATGTTCGACCGCTACCAGACCATTGAATACACGACATTTTAGCGCATCTTGGCATGATTTGCCAGCACCTACACGCAAAGAGGCAACGCTAAGTCGCGATAAAACTTTCAGCCGGTTCAGCGCGAACTTCACCGGCATACGCCACCAGTGTATCAATGCTTGACGGCAGGAGCACCTGGCGCCTGAACCGCAGGCACAGGAGCAACACCTTCCTTCGGCGCCAACGGTTCCGGTTTGCGCTCCAGCGCCATTTCGAGCACTTGATCGATCCACTTTACCGGATGTATATCAAGACGATTCTTGATGTTGTCCGGTATTTCTGCAAGATCCTTGACGTTATCCTGAGGAATCAGCACCGTCTTGATTCCACCACGGTGGGCTGCCAGCAATTTCTCCTTAAGGCCACCGATAGGCAACACTTCACCGCGCAGCGTGATTTCCCCCGTCATCGCGACCTCTGCACGAACCGGTATGCCGCTCAATGCGGATACCATGGCGGTGACTATGCCTATGCCTGCACTCGGACCGTCCTTGGGCGTCGCGCCTTCCGGCAGATGTATATGAATGTCGGTTTTCTGATAAAAATCATCCTCTATGCCAAGCTTGCGCGAACGGCTGCGCACAACCGACAATGCGGCCTGGATAGATTCCTGCATGACTTCACCGAGTTTGCCCGTGGTTATTGTCTTGCCTTTGCCCGGCAACACCGAGCTTTCTATAGTTAGCAGTTCCCCACCCACTTCAGTCCAGGCCAATCCCGTCACCTGTCCGACCTGATTGTTTTTCTCGGCAAGGCCATAGGTGTAACGACGAACACCCAGATACTTGTCCAGATTACGCGACGTAATCGTGATTTTGCGCACCTCGGTGTCGCCGGACTTCACGACCAGCGCCTTCACCACCTTGCGGCAAATCTTGGATATCTCACGCTCAAGACTGCGCACCCCTGCTTCGCGCGAGTAATAACGGATGATGTCGCGCATCGCGCTTTCTGATATCGCAATCTCCTCCGCCTTCAGTCCATGGCTATTCATCTGCTTGCGCAGCAGGTGATGGTTGGCAATGTGGACTTTTTCATCTTCGGTATAACCCGACAACCGGATAACCTCCATCCGATCGAGCAACGCCGGCGGAATATTCAGCGTATTTGCCGTCGCCACGAACATCACGTCCGACAGGTCATATTCCACTTCGATATAGTGATCGACGAATGTATGATTTTGCTCGGGATCGAGCACTTCCAGCAGCGCGGATGCCGGATCGCCGCGAAAATCCATCCCCATCTTGTCAACCTCGTCGAGCAGGAACAGCGGATTCCGCACACCGACCTTGGTCATGTTTTGCAAAATCTTGCCGGGCATCGATCCAATGTAGGTGCGCCGGTGCCCGCGAACTTCCGCCTCGTCGCGCACTCCGCCGAGCGACATGCGCACGAACTTTCGGTTGGTCGCGCGCGCAATCGACTGCCCGAGCGAGGTTTTGCCCACCCCCGGCGCCCCTACCAGGCATAATATGGGCGCCTTCATCTTTTCGACACGCTGCTGCACGGCAAGATACTCGACTATGCGTTCCTTGACCTTGTCGAGACCATAATGATCTTCATCGAGCACCTTCTCGGCCTGCGTAAGATCCGAACTGATCTTGCTCTTCTTCCGCCACGGCAGCGACACCAGCACGTCTATATAATTGCGCACCACGGTGGCTTCCGCTGACATAGGCGACATCAGGCGCAGTTTCTTGAATTCAGCCTCGGCCTTCTTGCGCGCGTCCTTGGGCATATGCGCGGTTTTGATGCGTTTTTCCAGATCATCGAGATCGGCGCCCTCTTCGATCTCGCCCAGTTCTTTCTGTATCGCCTTGACCTGTTCGTTCAGATAGTACTCGCGCTGGCTCTTTTCCATCTGACGTTTGACGCGGCCGCGTATGCGTTTTTCCACCTGAAGAATATCGAGCTCGCCCTCTATCAGGGTCAGTAAATGCTCCAGCCGCTTGCGGGCTTCAAACATTTCCAGGACTTCCTGCTTTTGCTCAAGCTTGAGCGGCAAATGCGCAGCTATGGTGTCCGCCAGGCGCCCGGGTTCATCGATACCGCCCAGAGACGTTAAAATTTCCGGCGGAATCTTCTTGTTGAGTTTCACATACTGGTCGAACTGCGCGACCAGTGTGCGGCGCATCGCTTCAACTTCATGCGTAATCTCGTTATCCGCCGCGATGGGCGTTGCTTCAACGGTAAAGTGAGTTTTGGCATCGATGACCTGGTCGATACGCGCGCGCTGGCTGCCCTCGACAAGAACCTTTACGGTGCCATCGGGCAACTTAAGCATCTGCAAAATGTTGGCCACCGTGCCTATCGTGTACAGATCCTCGGGCGCCGGCTCGTCCTTGGAAGCCGACTTTTGAGCAACTAAAACAATGCTCTTGCCCGCTTCCATGGCAGTTTCCAGCGCTTTGATCGACTTCGGCCGGCCAACAAACAGTGGAATAACCATGTGCGGAAATACCACGACGTCACGCAGAGGCAATAGCGACATTGGCAACGTATTCGGCATCACCGGATCATCGGAACTGGGCATGTAATTTCACCTGAGTAGAGTACGAAGCGTACAAAGTAGTTGTTGGGGCGCCCCGGTAAATATCAATCCGGGGCACCGGTCCCGCGACATTGAACTTTACGCGGGATCGGGTTGGCATAAGATGAATTATACCGAACCTGCTACCTTCGGTTGGTCAGAATAGATCAGGATAGGCCGCGTATCTGTGCCTATGGATCCTTCGTCAACCACGACCTTGATCACATTATCGAGAGAAGGAAGATCGAACATGGTGTCGAGCAGCGTCTGCTCAAGGATGGAGCGCAGCCCGCGCGCGCCCGTTTTTCGTTCCAGGGCCTTGCGCGCCAGCGCGTGTAGCGCGGACTCGCGCATTTCGAGCTCGACGCCCTCCATGGCGAACAATTTTTGATATTGCTTGAGCAACGCGTTCTTGGGTTCCGTCAGAATTTGCATCAACGCTCCCTCGTCGAGCTCCCCCAGCGTAGCCACCACGGGCAAACGTCCGACGAACTCGGGAATCAGTCCGTATTTGATCAGATCTTCGGGCTGCACGTCGCGCAGCACTTTGCTCATGTCCTTGCGGTCGTCGCGGCTTTTGACTTCCGCTCCAAAACCAATGCCGCCTTTTTCCGAACGTGCGCGTATGACCTTGTCGAGCCCGTCGAAAGCGCCGCCGCACACGAATAGTATATTCGTGGTATCGACCTGCACGAACTCCTGGTTCGGATGCTTGCGCCCGCCCTGTGGCGGCACCGAAGCGATCGTGCCTTCAATCAACTTCAAGAGAGCCTGCTGCACCCCTTCGCCGGAAACATCGCGGGTAATTGACGGGTTGTCCGATTTGCGGGAGATCTTGTCGATCTCGTCTATGTAAACAATGCCGCGCTGCGCTTTCTCCACATCGTAATCGCATTTCTGCAGCAACTTCTGAATGATGTTTTCAACGTCTTCTCCAACATAACCCGCTTCCGTCAGGGTAGTGGCATCAGCCATCACAAAAGGCACATTCAACAGTCGCGCAAGCGTCTGCGCCAGCAGCGTTTTACCGGAACCGGTCGGCCCGACGAGAAGGATATTGCTCTTGGCAAGCTCTATGTCGTCGTTCTTGGACAGATTCTTCAGACGTTTGTAATGGTTGTATACCGCGACCGACAGTATCTTCTTGGCAACTTCCTGTCCGATCACGTACTGGTCGAGTATCTTGCGGATCTCGTGCGGCACGGGCAAGTCGGACTTGGCCCCCTTGCCTGCGTGCTCGCCCTGGGTTTCCTCGCGAATGATGTCGTTGCACAACTCGATGCATTCGTCGCAGATAAATACGGATGGACCAGCAATGAGTTTACGCACTTCATGCTGACTCTTACCGCAGAAAGAGCAATACAGCAGTTTCTCGCTGCCGATTTTGTCTGACATACGCTGGCCCCGTCGCTTTCGCTATTGATTTTTATTATAAAACATTATTTTGCCGAATCCGCCCTGCTGGCAAGCACCTTGTCGATCAGACCATATTGCACAGCCTGATCGGCGGACAGAAAATTATCGCGATCGGTATCCTTTTCGACCGCCTCGATTTTCTGACCCGTGTGCTTTGCCATAATTTCATTGAGGCGGCCCTTCAAAAACAGGATTTCCTTGGCATGAATCTCGATATCGGAAGCCTGCCCCTGAAAGCCGCCCATCGGCTGATGGATCATCACGCGCGAATTCGGCAGGCAGAAGCGCTTGTTCTTCGCACCGGCGGTCAGAAGCAGCGCGCCCATGCTCGCCGCCTGCCCGACGCACAGCGTAGACACGTCGGGTTTGACGAATTGCATCGTGTCGTAAATCGCCAACCCCGCCGAAACGGAACCGCCAGGGGAGTTGATGTAAAAAGATATATCCTTGTCAGGATTTTCCGATTCGAGAAACAGCAGTTGCGCCACGATTACGTTGGCGGTGACCTCGTTAACCGGCCCAACCAGAAATACGACACGTTCCTTGAGCAACCTCGAATAAATATCGTAGGCGCGCTCACCACGGCCGCTCTGTTCAATGACCATCGGAATCAATCCCAGCCCCTGCGGCTCGATTCCGTGCTGTGCGCTACCGCCATGCCGCATCATTTATTGTGCCCCATCAAATCGTCAAATGTTACGGCTTGATCTTCCACCTTGGCATGGGCCGTGACCCATGCCACCACATTGTCTTCCAGCACGATGGACTCGAATTCCCGCAGCCGCTCCGGCTCCTGATAAAACCACTGTACCACCTGCTCCGGCTGCTCGTAAGTTCTAGCCTGCTCATCCACCATTGCGCGCACCTGTTCCGGCTTGGCCTGCAAGGCATTAGCCCTGACGACTTCCGCCAAAATCAAACCCAGCATGACCCGACGCTGCGCCTGCTTCTCAAACAAATCACGCGGTATCGGCATTCCATCGGTCTTAATCCCGCGCGCTTCCAAATCTTTGCGTGCCGCGGCGGTCATACGCTCAATCTCGATTTCGATCAGTGATTTCGGCACCTCGACTTTGGTTGCATCGATAAGCGCCTGCATAATCTGATCTTTAACGCGCGCATTGACTCGCCGTTTAACCTCACGCTCGATGTTCTCGAATATCTCCTTGCGCATCACATCCAGACTACCGTCTGCAACACCGAGGGATTTCGCGAAATCAGCATCCACCTCGGGTAGTCTGGGCTCGGCAACCTGCTTTAACTTAACCTCAAAAGTCGCTGATTTTCCAGCGATTTCCTTATTATGGTAGTCCTCTGGGAAAAGTAATTCAAATGTCTTTGCGGCTCCTGTTGCCATATTAACGACCTGATTCTCGAAATCTTTGAGGAGTCGTCCTTCGCCCAGTATGACCGCAAAGTCCTCACCCTTCCCGCCGTCAAACGCGACGCCGGCAACTTGCCCGCTATAGTCGATGGTAACCTTGTCGGCGTTAGCGGCCGCGCGGTCTACAGTCTCATAGCTCGCGCGCTGCTTGCGCATGATTTCCAGCGTCTGGTCTACCTCTGCTTGGCCGACGCTGATCTGTGGCCGCGATATGGTCGCAGCGCTAATGTCCCCGACCACAACCTCGGGATAAACCTCGAAAGTAACGCTGAATTCAACTTGCGATCCGCCCGGCGCCGCGGTGCTGGGCTCGAAGCGTGGATAGCCCGCGACCTTGAGGTTCTGTTCACGCACCACCTCCCCAAGATTTTTCTGCAGCGCATCACCCAGCACCTCCCGCCGCACTTGGTCCTCATACTGCTGCGCGACAACCTTAAGGGGCACCTTGCCGGGGCGAAACCCATGCATCTTGACGTCGCGCGCAAGACGTTTTAGCCGGTTCTGCACTTCGCCATTAATTTCCGTCGCTGGCAACGAGATGTTGAGCCGACGTTCCAATTGACTGACATTTTCCAAAGTCGCTGCCATTATTTCCTTCCGAGACTTACTAAGGTTTGGAGTTCTGGTGCGAAAGAAGGGACTCGAACCCCCACGCCTTTCGGCGCCAGAACCTAAATCTGGTGCGTCTACCAATTCCGCCACTTTCGCAACACTTTGATTGTAATATAATTACCGGCTTCCGTCAGCCTTGACGACGAGCGCGGCAACACACGACCGTGACTTAAGTCCCTGAATACTACCCGTTTCCCCTCTTTTGCATGGCAATAGATCACTACGAAAACTTTCCTGTGGCCTCGGTGCTGCTGCCGGCGCATCTGCGCCGGCCCGTCGAATTGATCTATCACTTTGCGCGCACCGCGGACGACTTTGCCGATGAAGGCGATCGGCCGGACAGCGAGCGGCTGGCGTTATTGGCAAGCTTTGGCGATGAACTGCGTCTGATCGAACGCGGCCAACGCTCGCTCGTCCGGCTGTTCCAGGAACTCGCGCCCATGATCAGGGAATTCGGCTTGCCATACAGCTTGTTTCATGACCTGCTGTCGGCGTTTTCCCAAGACGTAACAAAAAAAAGATATGCGGATCTGGGCGAGGTACTCGACTACTGCACACGGTCCGCGAATCCGGTCGGTCGCCTGCTGCTGCTGCTCTATGGCGCGGCAACTCCGCGGAATCTTGGCCATTCCGACAGCATCTGCTCAAGCCTGCAGATGATTAACTTTCTGCAGGACATTGCCATCGACTACGCCAACCACCGAATCTACATGCCGCTGGACGAGATGAACCGTTTCGGCATAACCGAGGCGCAGATTGCTTCCCGGGATAGCGGCGGCCCGTGGACGGATTTTATGACCTTTCAAGTCCATCGTACACGGCGCATGCTCAGAGACGGCGCTCCGCTGGGACGAGCACTGACAGGTCGCATAGGACTCGAAATGCGCATGATCATCGCCGGCGGGGAACGTATCCTGAGCAAGATCGCCGCCGCGCATGGCGACGTATTCCGACGCAGGCCCAAACTGCGTTCCTACGACTGGCCACTGATGTTGCTGCACGCGCTGACCATGCGATAGTGTTCTGATCCTGCAACCAGATTCCTGTATCCTGCACCACTATGACGCCAGACCAATACTGCCAGCGCAAGGCCGCGCAAAGCGGCTCCAGTTTCTATTACAGTTTTCTGTTTTTGCCACCTGAGCGACGACGCGCTATCTCAGCACTGTATGCGTACTGCCGCGAAGTCGACGACATAGTGGACGAATGCACGGACGCCGGCGTGGCACGGACCAAGCTCGCGTGGTGGCGCGACCAGGTGTCGGCAATTTACGAAGGCACGCCACAACATCCCGTCGCCCGAGCATTGGTTCCCGTCGTTGCGCAATTCAGGCTGCAGAAGGAGCGATTGCTCGAACTCATCGATGGCATGGAGATGGACCTTACGCAACACCGATATGCCGATTTCGATGCGCTTAAACCATATTGCTTCCGAGTTGCCGGCGTCGTAGGCCTGCTCTCCGCGGAAATCTTCGGCTACGAAAATCCCGATACGCTCAATTACGCGGAAAACCTCGGCATGGCATTTCAACTCACCAACATCATCCGGGATGTCGGGGAAGATGCCCGCCGCGACCGCGTCTATCTACCGCTTGATGAACTCGCGCGCTACCAAGTGTCGGTTTCAGACATCATGCACGCGCGGGAGAGTGACGGCTTCCGGCAGTTGATGGAAATGCAGATCGAGCGCGCGCTTGGATACTACTCCGCTGCGTTCGCGTTTCTGCCGGCGGCGGACCGCAGGGCACAGCGTCCGGGACTGGTCATGGCGGCGATTTACCGCACGCTTCTGGACGAAATTCGCACCGACGGATCCAAGGTATTGACCCAACGCACGTCACTGACCCCATTGCGCAAGCTCTGGATCGCATGGAAAACCTGGGTCCAGGGCTAGTGTAGTGCTCCACTTTCCAGACGATATAATGCACGCTGAAAATTCAAATCGCGGGAGTATATGACCATGCAAACCAAGATCCGTTGTGTATTGATGCGCGGCGGCACGTCCAAGGGCCCGTTTTTTCTCGCCTCGGACCTGCCGTCCGATCCGAAGAAACGCGACGAGGTCCTCATTGCAGCCATGGGCACACCTCACGAAATTCAGGTTGACGGCATAGGCGGCGGTAACCCGCTCAGCAGCAAGGTCGCCATCATCAGCAAATCGACCCAGCCCGGCGCTGATGTCGACTATTTGTTTGCACAGGTGCTGGTCGGCGAGCGCATCGTCGACACTCAACCTAATTGCGGCAACATGCTGGTTGCGGTGGGGCCGTATGCGATCGAAGCCGGCCTGGTCGCGGCGCGGCCCGGCGAGACCCCGGTGCGCATCTACAACACCAACACCCAGTCGCTGATTGAAGCCATCATCGAAACGCCTGGCGGCGTCGTGAACTACGAAGGGGATATCGAGATTGCCGGCGTACCCGGAAGTGCCGCACCAGTGAAAATAAATTTCGAAAGCGCGATCGGCGCCGTGACCGGAAAGCTGCTGCCGACTGGAAAACCGGTCGATTCGATCGATGGTATCGATGTCAGCTGTGTCGATGTTGCGATGCCCATGATACTCATGGCGGCGGAACAACTTGGGAAGACCGGCCATGAATCAGCAGCCGAGCTGGATGCCGACCGAAAACTGTATGAACGCATGGAAGCGATACGGATCAAAGCCGGCGCACTAATGGGCATGGGCGACGTATCCAAAGCGGTGGTACCCAAGATAGGCCTGCTCGCACGCCCGCGCAATGGCGGCACGATCGCATCGCGTTATTTCGTTCCTTATAGCTGCCACACTGCGCATGCGGTGACCGGTACCGTCTGCGTGGCGTCGGCGTGCGCCATACCCGATACCGTGGCTTACAAGCTGGCGCCGCTTGCCCGCGCGCCGCAGGGGATCGTCAAAATTGAGCACCCGTCCGGCATCATCGATATCGACCTTGACGTGGACTTCAGCGTGAACCCACCGCAAATGCGGCGCGCCGCCCTAATTCGAACCGCGCGCCGCTTGTTCCAGGGGGAAGTTCTGATTCCTTCCAGGATATGGGCGCCGGAATTCGGAAGCCAGCCATCGCGATCAACGGCATCCACAAAGGTTGCAGCCTGAACCCCGGAACCGCATGCCAGTCCAGGAACCTGACATCCGCCCCCGTGACAGCGCCATGAGACAGGCGTAACGCCGTGCAAGTCGCCATCATAGGCGGCGGTTATGCGGGCATGGCTGCGGCGGTGGATCTCTCTGCGGCAGGAATATCGGTTACCGTTTACGAGGCGGCTCTACAATTGGGCGGACGCGCACGGCGCGTCAACTTTCGCGATACGCTCCTCGACAACGGATTACATATCCTGATCGGCGCATATAGTGAAACGCTGCGACTGATCCGCCAGGTCCATCCCGGACACGAATCCGCCCTGCTGCGGCTTCCGATGGACTGGCACATCCACGGCGAATTCAGACTGTCGGCACCGCGTCTGCCGGCGCCCCTGCATCTACTCGCCGGCGTGATGCGTGCAAGCGGTCTGAGTTTTTCCGAGCGGTTGGGGCTGGCCCGGTTCATGGTCGCTCTGCAACGCATGCAGTTCCAGCTCGCGAGCGACATCAGCGTTGAAACACTACTGCAGCAGCATAGTCAATCCGAGAAAGTGTGCCGCGTGATGTGGCGCCCCTTGTGCGTTGCCGCGCTTAACACACCGCCCGCCAGCGCGTCAGCCCAAGTGTTTCTCAATGTAATCAAGGACAGTTTGAGTGGCGCACGTGACGCCAGCGACATGCTGATTTCGCGCGTCGATCTGTCCGCATTGTTCCCGGAACCTGCGGCGGCGTGGATTACCGGCCGCGGCGGCCACGTCATCACCGGACAACGGGTAAGCGCGCTCGAAACGCATGGTGACGGCTATGCGGTAACGACCAACGAGAACCGTCAGGTCTTCAGTCACGTCATATGCGCGATCTCGCCGCATCAGGTCCACGATATGCTCGGTGGCATACCCGCACTCGCCGGCATTGCAGACACCATCAACGGCCTGCGCTATCAATCCATACACTCGGTATGGCTGCAGTATCCAGACGCTGTCGCGCTGCCCGCTCCCATGCTCGGCCTGACCGGCGGCCTGATACATTGGGTATTTGACCGCGAGAAACTGTGCGGCCAGCGCGGACTCGTGGGTGCGGTGATCAGCGCCGAAGGCGAGCACCAGGCCCTGGATCAGGAAACACTGGGCATACACATACACGAAGAACTTAAACAACACTTCCACGCGTTGCCCGAGCCGTTGTGGCGGCGCGTGATCGCCGAAAAGCGCGCGACGTTTTCCTGCACAGTCGGTGTCAATCGACCGCCTCAGCTTACGCCCGCCAGGAATTTCTTTCTCGCTGGCGACTACACGGCAAGCGTATATCCGGCCACCATAGAGGCCGCGGTACGCAGCGGCATCATCTGCGCGCGGCATATCCAAAATGGACGCCACGATTAAGTTGCGCATGTAACTCAAGCCGTGCGCAAAATTCAAGCCGTGCGCAAAATGGCAGCGCTGGTTTCCAGCGGTATAATGTTCGCATAGTGCGGATAAATTCAATACGGAGGAACGCGCAGTGGCAGACCGTGAATCGATGGAGTATGACGTTGTAATCGTAGGTGCCGGACCTGCCGGGCTAGCCGCCGCGATACGCCTGAAGCAACTGGCAACGGAACACGGACACGAAATCGGTGTGTGTGTCATCGAAAAAGGCTCCGAAGTAGGCGCGCACATCCTCTCCGGCGCGGTCATGGATCCGCGCGCGCTCAATGAACTGATACCCAACTGGAAAGAACTGGATGCGCCGCTCAATGCGCCGGTCAGCGAGGACCGCTTCCTGGTGCTCAGCGAGAAATCGGCGTTCCGCATACCCAACGTACTCTTGCCCGACTGCCTGCAGAACCACGGCAACTATGTGATCAGCCTGGGAAACGTCTGTCGCTGGCTGGGGCAGCAGGCGGAAGCCTTGGGTATAGAGATTTTTCCGGGGTTTGCGGCTGCCGAAGTGCTTTACAACGAGAACGGCAGCGTCAAGGGCGTGGCCACCGGCGACATGGGCATAGGCAAGGACGGCAAGCCGACCGATGCACACCAACCCGGCATGGAACTGCATGCCAAATACACTTTTTTCGCCGAAGGTTGCCGGGGACATCTCGGCAAGCAATTGCAGCAACGTTACAAACTGCGCGACGGCGTGGACCCGCAGGTATACGGCATCGGCCTCAAGGAACTATGGGAAATCAAACCGGAAAAACATCAGCTCGGCCTGGTTATCCACACGGCGGGATGGCCATTACCGAGCGACAGCTACGGCGGATCATTTCTGTACCACATGGAAAACAACCTGGTGGCGATAGGCTACGTCGTCGGGCTTGGCTACACCAACCCGTACCTGAGTCCCTATCAGGAGTTCCAGCGCTACAAGACCCATCCCGAGATCCGGACTTTCCTGGAAGGCGGCAAACGTCTGGTTTACGGTGCACGCGCGATTTCGGCGGGAGGATTGCAATCGCTGCCGAAACTGACCTTTCCCGGCGGTTGCCTGGTCGGGGACGATGCCGGTTTTCTCAACGCATCACGCATCAAAGGCAGTCATTGCGCGATCAAGTCCGGCATGCTGGCGGCGGAATCGGCTTTCGAGGCCGTCAAGGCTGGACGCGCGTCGGACGAACTGACGAGCTACCCGGAATCGTTCCGCAAAAGCTGGCTGCATCAGGAGTTGCACAAGGCACGTAATTTCAAACCGTGGATGAGCAAGGGCCTGTACACCGGCACGCTGATGTTTGGTATCGACCAGATACTGCTGCGGGGCCGCGCGCCCTGGACGCTGCACCATGACCATTCCGATCATGAAACGCTCCTGAATAAGGCGCAGGCATCCCCGATCGATTATCCGAAGCCGGACGGGGTCATCTCGTTCGACCGGCTGTCCTCGGTATTCATTTCGAATACCAATCACAGCGAAGACCAGCCTTGTCACTTGACACTTAAGGATCCGTCCGTCCCGGTCAACGTGAATCTCGAACTGTACGATGCACCTGAACAGCGCTATTGCCCGGCCGGTGTCTATGAAATCGTCAGGGATGCAGACAACGCGAATCCGCGGTTGCAGATCAACGCGCAGAACTGCGTGCACTGCAAGACATGCGACATCAAGGATCCGACGCAGAATATCGTGTGGATTACGCCCGAGGGCGGCGGCGGGCCCAACTATACGAACATGTAAGCCCACGCGGCGGCCGCCTCCGCCGCGGTTCCCTGGCGGTTGCTAAAACAGCCGCGACGGCCTGCCCAGCATCGCATCGCGCAAGCGGCCGTCGACGGGCTGGCTACCTATCCACACGTGCAACAGCGCGCGGAAGAAATCTTCGCCGGGAATAATGAGTTTTTCCTGGCCATTGATGGTGATACGCGTGCCGGAATTCGGGATGTAGTCGAGGTTGACCACCGTTCCCTTGCTGATGGTCTTGACCGCGCTCATCATATTGTTGAGATCCCGGATGCGCTTTTCGATCAGCGCCAGTTCGTGCGGCACCAGGTTTGCGGCAAGCGCGTTATTCATCGCCGCAATCAGGTCCGAAGCCGATACCTCATTGGACAGTATATGCATGGATACGCGCTTGGGACCCGCGTCCGCGAGAACGGCATCTCGATCGGTGGTTTTCTTCGCAAGATACAAGCTGCCGATGTATACCTTCAAGAATGCAAGCTTGTGACGTACACCGGCGCCGTTGAGCACCAGTTCCGGCCCGCCGCTGCCCTGGACGACCTTGTCGTCTATCTTGACGCCCTCGATTTCAGCCGACCGCACCACCGTCGCGTGCGTGCAAAATGCCGCGAACAGCAAACCGAAGTAAAAAACTCTGCTCATTGTGTGTACCCGCATTCCGAATAAATCATAGTGACTCGAAAACCCCTGCCGCGCCCATGCCGGTGCCTATGCACATGGTAACCATACCGTATTTTTTCTTGCGCCGCCGCAATCCATGCATCAGTGTGGCCGTGCGTACCGCCCCGGTGGCGCCCAGCGGGTGACCGAGCGCAATCGCGCCACCCAGCGGATTGACCTTTGCTGGATCCAGACCAAGATCCTTGATGACCGCCAGTGACTGCGCAGCGAAGGCTTCATTCAATTCTATCCAATCCATATCGTCGAGTCTGAGTCCAATCTGCTGCAGGACCTTGGGTATCGCCTTGACGGGACCAATGCCCATGATCTCCGGCGGCACCCCTGCCACCGCATACCCGACGAAACGCCCCAGTGGCGATAGTCCGTAACGCTTCATTGCCGACTCGCTCATCAACACCACGGCCGCGGCACCGTCAGACATTTGCGAGCTGTTACCCGCGGTGACGCTGCCCTTGACCGCGAATACCGAACGCAGTTTCGCCAGGCCTTCGGGAGAGGTATCGCGACGCGGCCCTTCGTCTGACGCCACCGAGCGACTCTTGATGGCGATATCGCGCGCGGCCAGATCCGGAGCATGGTCGACAATATTGTAGGGCGTAATCTCGTCCTTGAACTCGCCGCTATCGGCGGCATGCAGCGCGCGACGATGACTCTCGGCGGCAAACATGTCCTGTTGTTCCCGCGTCACGCTCCACTGCGTGGCGACCTTTTCCGCGGTGATACCCATGCCGTAGCCGATCGCGACATTCTCATTGTTTTCAAACATCGCGGGACTGAACGAAGGGTTGTTACCGCCCAGCGGCACCATGCTCATGCTTTCGGTGCCGGCCGCGATCATGACATCCGATTCGCCGAGACGGATACGGTCCGCGGCGAGCGCCACCGCCTGCACGCCGGAGGAACAAAAGCGGTTGATCGTCATCCCCGAAACGGTGTTGGGTAAACCCGCAATGAGCAGACCGATGCGCGCGACATTCATGCCCTGCTCGCCCTCGGGCATGGCACAGCCCACTATAACGTCGTCTATCGACTTGTAATCCATGCCCGGACACTGCGCGAGTCCCGCCTTCAATACATGTGCCAACATGTCGTCCGGTCGCGTATTCCGGAACATGCCGCGCGGCGCCTTCCCTACCGGGGTACGGGTGGCGGCGACTATGTAAGCGTCCTGAACTTGCTTGTTCATGGCATTTCTCCGAAAAGCAGGGTCGAGGACTGGAGTCGAGGATCGAGGGCGAGACTGGACGCTACGCGCGTATCATCTTACTCCTCACTCCTCACTCCTCGCTCCTAATTTCTAAGCGGCTTCCCTGTCTGCAGCATCTGCTCGATGCGGTCCTGGGTTTTCTGTGTCGCCAGCAATTCCATGAAGTGCCTGCGCTCCAAATCAAGCAACCATTGTTCATCGACCAGACTGCCACATTCGACATCGCCGCCGCACATCACATCGGCGATTTTACGACCGATCAGGTAGTCATGCTCCGAAATGTAGCCGCCTTCCAGCATATTGACCATATAGGCGGTAATGGTGGCGATCGCCGAACGGCCCAGAACCGGTATATTGCGCGCTCTAAGCGGTGGCCGGTAACCGGCTTCAGCCAATGCCCGGGCTTCGGCTTTGGCAACCGACAACAATTCGAAACGATGCATCACGACGCGATCGGAGGATCGCAGATAACCGAGTTCACGAGCATGTTCGGCGCTGCGCGCAACCTGCGCCGTTGCAATCGCCTCGAAGTAGCGGCGCAGAAACGGAAATGCGTTACCGCCCTTCGCTTCCTGAACCGCACGCAATACGAATTCCTTGCAACCTCCCCCTGCCGGCAACAGCCCCACGCCAACTTCGACCAACCCCATGTAGCTCTCAAGCGTCGCGACCGCCCGGTCGCAGTGCATGATGAATTCACATCCGCCGCCAAATGCAAAACCGTCGACGGCGGCCACCGTGGGTGTAATCGAATAGCGCAGTTGCTGCGTGGTGTGCTGAAACTGCTCGACCATGCGCTCAATCGGAGCAAGCTTACCCTCCATCAGTGCGCCTGCGCACTGGGTGCCCAAGATGCCATCGACACCGCGCGCGGTTTTCAGTATGCTCGCCTCCGCTGAGCGCCGAATCTGGCTGAACCATTTTCCCGTCGCCGATTTCTTCGGACGCTCGCCACCGCCCACCGGGGTTTGCTTCAGGTTGGCGCCTATGGAAAATGGCGGCTCGGTTTGCCAGATCACCAGCGCCGCGTAGTTGCGCTCCGCTTCATCTATGGCCTGCAACACCCCGTCGAGCACGTCACCGCCGATTGCGTGCATCTTGCTCTTGAAACTGACGATCGCGATGTCGTCACCGGTGTGCCAGCAACGCACGGCGTCCGTCTCGAATATGGTGTGCCCGTACTGCACAGGCTCGCCAAGCAAGCGGTCGGGAAACAGCTGGCGCTTGTAAACGGCCAGCGTCGAGCGCGCAATATCTGTATTCGTAACCGGCGAGTAGGAACCCAGTGGTCCGTGCACACCGCTGCGCCCCGCCGCGCTAACCCATGGCGGCAATGCCACCGCGCTCATGGTCTTGCCGGCGTTGATCTCATCGCTCGTCCACTGCGCGACCTGGCCCCACCCGGCAGCCTGCCAGATCTCGAATGGGCCCTGATCCCAACCAAAGCCCCAGCGTATCGCCATATCAACGTCACGCGCACTGGCGGCAATCGAGGCCAGATGCGTCGAGCAGTAGTGAAACGTGTCCCTGAAGATGGCCCACAGGAACCGCGCCTGCGGATGATTCGACGCATGTAACTGCGCGAACCTTTCGGCCGTGTTCTTGTTTTTCAGTATCTCAACCACGGCATCGTCCGCCGCGCCTGTGGACGGACGGTAGGCGCCGGTAGACGCGTCCAGTACCTGTATATCCCTGCCCACTTTCTGGTAGATGCCGCGCTTTGTTTTCTGCCCCAAGGCACCTTGATCGATCAAGGTCTTCAGCCACGCCGGAATTCCGTAGTACGGGTGCCACGGATCGTCCGGCAGGGTATCGGTCATGGTTTTGACTACATGTGCAAAAGTATCCAGCCCCACAACATCCGCGGTTCGGAATGTCGCACTTTTGGGCCGGCCTATGAGCGCTCCGGTCAATGCGTCGACCACATCGAAACCCAGACCGAACTGTTGCGCGTGATGAACCGTCGCCAGCATGGAGAACACGCCCACGCGGTTGGCGATGAAGTTCGGCGTATCCTTGGCGCGTATCACGCCCTTGCCCAGCGTCGTTACCAGGAATTTCTCTAGATCGTCGAGAATCGCCGGATCGGTTTCATTGCACGCAATCAACTCGACCAGATGCATGTATCGCGGCGGATTAAAAAAATGCACGCCGCAAAATCTTTTCCGCAACTGCGCGGGGAATGATTCCGACAGTTTGTTGATGCTCAGGCCGGAGGTATTGCTGGCGAAAATAACGTTTTCGCCCAGAAACGGCGCGACCTTTTTGTAAAGATCGGCTTTCCAGTCCATGCGTTCGGAAATCGCCTCGATGACCAGATCGCAATCCTTTAACTGGGCCAGATCGTGATCGTAATTCGCCGGGCAAATATGATCGGCTTTTGAACGTGTTGCAAGCGGACTAGGCTCGAACTTCCTGAGGTTGTCGATGGCCTTGAGCACATTGCCGTTCGGATTGCCCTCCTTGGCGGGCAATTCGAAGAGCAGCACCTCAACATTGGCATTGGCCAGGTGCGCGGCGATTTGCGCACCCATGACACCAGCACCAAGCACGCCGGCTTTGCGCACAACAAAACGCGAGATCTCAGACATAACAGTCGTCCTTCCAAAAAAAATCCCAGACCCGCTTTAGCTTCGAACGATCTGGCAACGCTGTCGATTTATTTTCCGCGTGAATTCTGCGGTAAGCTAGAAGGTATGCCTGTACTGAATACTGACAATGTCAAGCGAATTGCGGTAGTTACCGACCAGATTTCCACGTCCCGCCGCGGCGGCGGCCGAGATTGTGGGAAGGCCGGTCAACGCGACCGCCGGGTCGTTCACGAACAAATGCGCATAGCCAAAATCAATCGCTCCGACCTTCGACACCTTGTACTGCCCGCCAATCGCAAGCCACGTCCGGCTCTCGTCAGGAAGGCGCGGTATGCGGTATGTATTAGAGGTCGGCGTCTGGTCATAAGCAACCCCGGTGCGCACCGTCCAGGCGTCGTTGGGCCGGTAGTTAAATCCAAAACCCACCCGCCAGGTATTGCGCCATTCGAAAGGGGTGCTCTCAATCAAGGCACCATTACTGCGAACAATATCGAGCGTTTTCAGGCTACTCCATTGTGTCCACGTAGCGTCGGCAAGCACATCCCATGTCGGATTGATCTGGTGCTTCAGCGCTGCCGAGAATGACGCAGGGAGCTTGAGGTCGGCGGTGATCGGGCCATCACCAACCTGGTCAAATGCCGCTGCGGCGACGGCGGTACCAAATCCGCCCGATATTGCGGTATTGAGCGCGGTTGGGCGCCCGAAGTAATTCGCCGCCCCGGACAGTTTGTAAGCCATCGCCGAGCGATAAGTCAGACCAATGTTCGTGTTAGGAGCGGGGTTGATCAGCACACCCAGATTGAAGCCCCAGGCATTGTCCTTGCCATCAATCTTGTTACTGCCAGCCGTGCCTAAGGGAACACCTAAAGCAGCGCCTACTGCGGTGTAATTTACCGCCTTTGTTATCTCGGCTTCGATATGCTGGAAGTTAATCCCGGCACCAATGGAAAGAGCGTCGTTGATCTTGAAGGCAATGCTGGGATTTACGTTGAGTGTCTTGATTTCTGATTTCAGTGCGTGAAAACGCCCGATCCAATCGGCGTCGTAATCGGTTTTTAATCCGAATGGCACCGTGATGCCGACGCCGACGCTCCATTTCGAATCGATCGCCCACGTGGCATACAGACTGGGCACGAGCGCGGCACTGCCGCCATCGACGCCATTGGCGCCGAGTGCAAAACCACCCCCTGCAGCAGAGGATCCGGTATCATTAAATTTGGCCGAGGGCACAATAATATGGCCGGCAACGAGGATTTGGCGTCCTGACAGCTTGGTCATGCCTGCCGGGTTGAAGAACACCGTACTGGCATCCTCGGCGACGGCAGCCTGTCCGGCGTACGCGTTTCCCAGGCCGCTCGCATTTTGCTCTATCAATGCGAAACCAGAGGCCAAAACGCAGGACGGAACGCCAGCACATCCGAGAGCGGCATATAAATGCATGATTTTACTGAGTTTTCTCATGGCGGTTATCTCCATAGTAAACACCGATACAAAACGCCTTCCGGCCACTCTCCTCTTGTAATAATAGGACTCATACCAGTTCTTTTACAATACAATTCCATCGCTAATGTTGCGAGGATACAACACGCGGATTCCGTTCCTTATCAACCGCGACGTAGGTCAGCGTAGCCTCGGTAACCTTAACGCTGTCGATAAGCCGGTCGCGCTGGGCATAGACCTCGACACCCACCGTGATTGAAGTGCGACCGACCTTTACTACCTCGGCGTATAGACTCACCAGATCACCGACCAGTATCGGCTGTTTGAACACAAACGAATTGACCGCAACAGTCACCACCCTGCCCTGCGCCAGTCGTATCGCAGGGATGCTGCCGGCAATGTCCACCTGCGACATCACCCACCCTCCGAAGATGTCGCCACTCGGATTCGAGTCCGCGGGCATTGCAACGACGCGTAACGTGGGTTCGCGGTCCTTGGGCAAGGATGAGGTTGTCGGTTTTACTTCAGGCATGACACTACCTATAGTGATGAGTGATGAGTGATGAGTGATGAGTGAAAAACGCTATTGTGCCTAGCGAGATTACTCGCACTTTGCACTTTGCACTTTGCACTCCGCATTGCCAGTCAGTGTCCCGAATACATACCATCGAGTTCGGCGTGGAATTTCTCCATTACTTTCGGTCGTTTCAACTTTAAGGTCGGCGTCAACATTCCGTTTTCCACCGTCCACGGATCAAGCGTGGCATGCACACGACGCACCTGCGCATAACCCGGAAACGCGCTCATCGTTGCCGCGATACGCGCCAACAGAATCTTGGTGATTTCCGGCGCGTTGATCGACCCCTGTTCCGGTGTCTTGTTTTGCACGGCAGCCAGTTTCTTCCACTGTTCCTGGTTAAGAACCGTCATCACGCTCAAGTACGGTTTACCTTCACCGATCAACATCACTTGCTCGAACAACGAGTCCCGCATGATCGCGGCCTCGATATCCACCGGCGGGATTTTCTCGCCATTGGACATGACGACGATTTCTTTGAGTCGGCCCGTGATAAATACATGCCCCTGTTCGTCTATGCGCGCGGTGTCTCCCGAATTGAGCCAGCCATCGGCTCCTACCATGGCCGCCGTGGCCTCCGGATTATTCCAGTAACCCAGCATGATGTTGGGGCCGCGTATCATCAGCGCTCCCTTGTCGCCAATCTTGACTTCAACGCCGGCTACCGGTTTTCCGACACTAGCAGGCAAATTGTCGTTGGTGGTATTCGCGCACGCCACGGGACTGGTTTCGGTCAAACCGTAACCCTGTACGACTGGCAACCCCAGGCCGATGAATACACGGGAAACCTCAGCCGACAGCGCCGCTCCCCCGACAATCGCAACGTTGAGTCGCCCCCCCAGCCTGGCCATGATCTTGTCGGCCACCAGCGCCTTAAGCACCGGCCACAAGAGAAACGAAAGTTGCCATGAACCACGCCCCTGTTGTTGCTCGAAGCGCGCCCATCCGACATTGAGTGCAAGTTCAAACATTTTTTTGCGCAATGGCGGACCATCGTCAAGCTTCGCCTTGATCGCCGCAAAAACGCGTTCATAGATACGAGGCACCGATATCAGTTTGGTCGGTCTTATCGTCTGCAGATCCTCGCCCAACTGCTGGACCGACCGCGCATATACCGTGGTCGATCCCGACAGCATGGCCAGATAGTAACCACACGTACGCTCGAACATGTGCGATAACGGCAGAAAGGACAGCAGTATGTCATCGGCAGTCAGAGGCACCACATGCGCGCACGCCGCTGCATTACTCAATATATTGAGGTGGCTAAGCATCACGCCCTTGGGCTTGCCGGTGGTGCCGGAAGTGTAAACTATGGTTGCGAGCGACAACGCGTCACGTGGCACGTGTCGTGTCGCGCCGCCATCGTTGGGCAGCCATTGCCCGGAGTACTTCAACCTGGGCTCATCCGTATTTCCGGTTGAATCTCCCAACACCAGTATACGGACCAAGCCTGCAAGCTGGCCGCGCACATCCGAAAATGCGTTCCATTGATCGAGGGCGCCGAACAGCAGCACCTTGCAGCCCGCGTCATTGATGATATAGGCGACGTTGTCCGGTCGGTCCTGGGTGTAAAGAGGCACCACTACCAGACCAAGCCCCAAAGCTGCCTGTTCGAAGATCACCCATTCCGGCGAGTTGCGCATCATCACCGCCACGCGATCCCCCGGCTTCAAACCGTCGTTTTCCAGGGCAGACTGCCAGCGCGCGACCTGATGATCTATGTGCCCCCAGGTATAGTCGCGCCAGTTCTGGTGTTCCTGATTGAAATCGCGATATGCGATGGCGTCGGGTGTGCGCTTCACGCGTTCGCGCAACAGACCGTCCAACGTTATTGCTTGTTCCACCATGATGTTATCCAGCATGACTAACCCTCCCTGACTATCAGTCAAAAACAAGTCGTCAACTGCCTTTAAATACCGGTTTTCGCTTTTCCACGAACGCAGCAATACCTTCCGCCATATCTGCAGTACGAGCGCTACGTCCAAAAGCCCGCGCCTCAGCCGCCAACTGATCCACAAGAGGCCTGTCAAACGAGTGCTGTATGAGCGCCTTGGTTTCAGCGTAAGCGAGCGTCGGGCCATCGGCGAGTTTTTCCACGAATTTCTCGGAGGCGGAAGCGAGGTCCGACGCCGGCACGACACGATTGACCAAGCCCAGTGACAGCGCCGTATCAGCGTCAAACGGCTCTGACAGCAGCGTCAGCTCGAGCGCCATGCGGTAACCCACCAACCGTGGCAGGAACCAGGTGCTGCCGCCATCTGGACTCGCCGCGATCTTGCTATAGGCGAGCATGAATTTTGTATCGTCCGCCGCGAGTGCAAAATCAGCGGCGGCGAGGATGCTGATGCCCGCGCCGGCCACCGCGCCGTGTACGCTCGCCACGACGGGCTTGGGTGCTTCACGCAACGCCATGATGGCGTGATGCAGCTCTCCCGCGATTTCTTCTGCTTTTCCGGAAAGATCGGGCAAATGAGCATGAAATGCGGCAACGTCCCCACCGGCCAGAAACGCCACCCCATTGCCGCGCAACAGGATTGCGCGTACCGAATTGTCGTCCCGCGCGCGCTCGCACGCCGCGCGAAACGCCACGATCATCTCAATATCGAGCGCGTTCATCACTTGCGGCCGGTTGAACGTGATAGTCGCCACGCTGCCCGCCACTGCATACAGCAACGCTTCGTTCATGTGCGCTGCAGCGCCTCGAACGTGACCGCCTGAGTAGACTGAAAGATTTCCGATTTGCCAAGATCGCGTGGAAAATCATCCACCATGATGACCTTGCGCCGCAGCATGGCAGCACGCGTCAAGGCATCCGCTTCGGAATGGGAAATCACCTGCCGCGCCAGCGCTTGTGCAACGAGGGCGTCCTGAAACTTGCCGGTGATCGTTCCGGCCTTCACCGCCGCGCGCAATTTCGCTTCGACGGGCTCGGCTGCAATCACCGCGCGCAAGGCAGCCTCGAGCGCGCCCACAGGCTCGTTTTCGTCCTGGGGCACATACGCGCCCTTCGTCAATCGTTCGCGCACGGCATTGGGCTCCAGCAGCAAGCTTACAACCTGATGACCGAGCGCGTCGCGTGGCAGTTTGAACTCGCGTCCGTACGGAAAAATGATATACGGCAGGAAAGTCGAAACCGCTCGAAACGGAAGATTTTCCAACAGGTCGATAAATGCCACTTCTAGGCGGTTGAACGCATCGCGCACCGACCACTGCAGCAATGGCAGCTCCGCTTCGGGCGCGCCGTTGTCCATATAACGCTTCAATGCCGCTGACGCGAGATACATCTGGCTAAGTATATCGCCGAGACGTGCCGACATGCGCTCACGCCGCTTGAGTGACGCGCCCAGCAACAGCATGGACACATCGGCCACCATGGCAAATGCACTCGACATGCGCGTGAGTTGCTGAAAATAGCGGCGCGCATACCTGTCGCCGGGCGCCCGCACGCCATGTCCACGTGTCAGACCGAGCCAGATGGTTCGAGCGAAGTTCGACATTACGAATGCCGCGTGACCAAAAAAAGCCTCATCGAAATCGCGCAACGCCTTGGATTGATCGGTGTCCTTGGTAGCGGCGATTTCCTTCAGCACGTAAGGATGGCCGCGTATCGCGCCCTGCCCAAAGATAATCAGGCATCGTGTCAGTATGTTCGCGCCTTCAACCGTAATGGCGATCGGCGTCTGCTGATAACCACGCGCCAGATAGTTATTCGGCCCCATGCATATGCCCTTGCCGGCCTGCACATCCATCGCGTCATTGATCACCTGCCGTGCGCGGTCGGTCAGATGGTATTTGACGATCGCCGACACCACCGATGGTTTCTCTCCGAGATCTATGGCACCGGCGGTCATGACGCGCGCGGCGTCCATGATGTAGGTATTTCCACCGATGCGCGCCAACGCCTCTTCGACCCCCTCGAATCGTCCAACAGGAACCTTGAATTGATTGCGCACGCGGCCGTATGCACCGGTGGTCAAAGCACAAAGCTTGGCCATGCCGACGCCATTGGCCGGCAGCGAAATCGAGCGCCCGGCCGCAAGACAGTTCATCAGCATTTTCCAACCCTGACCGATGTAGTCCGCGCCGCCGATAATGAGTTCCATCGGGATGAATACATCCTTGCCCCAGTTGGGGCCATTCATGAACGCCGCGTTCAACGGCAGGTGCCGGCGGCCGATATGCACGCCCGGCGTCTGCGTTGGTATCAGTGCCAGCGTGATACCTATATCGTCGTCCTTGCCAAGTACGTGGTCAGGGTCATACAAACGAAACGCCAATCCCAGCAAGGTCGCGATGGGACCCAGCGTGATATAGCGTTTCTCCCATGTCAGCCGTATGCCCAGCACCTCCGTCTTCCCCTCCCACTCGCCGCGACATACGATGCCAAAATCCGGAATACCGCCAGCGTCGGACCCGGCTTCCGGACTGGTCAATGCAAAACACGGCATTTCCAGGCCCTTGGCAAGTCTCGGCAAGTAATGATTTTTTTGCGCGTTGGTGCCGTAGTGCAGCAACAACTCCGCCGGGCCCAGCGAATTCGGTACCATCACCGACACTGCGGCAGTGCCGCTGCGCGTGGTCAGCTTCATCACCACCTCGGAATGAGCAAGCGCGGAATATCCTTTGCCTCCGTACTGCTTGGGGATAATCATGCCGAGAAAACCCTGGTCCTTGATGAACTGCCAGACATGAGGCGGCAGGTCATACAGTTCGTGCGTAACCTGCCATTCGTTGATCATTGCACATAGCTCTTCCACCGGACCGTCGACGAAAGCTTGCTCTTCCGCGCTGAGCGTAGGTTTAGGAAATGCCAGCAACTTGTCCCAGTCTGGTTTGCCGCTGAACAGATCACCGTCCCACCATACCGTGCCGGCATCAAGCGCTTCCTGCTCGGTCTGCGAAACCTGCGGCAGGATTCTCCGAAAAAGTGCAAGCATGGGCGCACCCAACAATGCGCGGCGCAGCGGCGTAGGACACAGCAGCAGCGCTGCAATGGCAAAGGTCAACCACAGCGCGGACAGGGCGGTGTGTGCAAGTCCGCCCGCCATGGTCAACAGCCCCAGACCCAGTCCGGTCACGCCCGTCCACACCAGCGCCGGCAATCGATGATAGGCAAGAACCCAGAACACGACCATAAACGCCAGCACGCAAAGCAACGTATTCATGTTCACACCCCTGATTTTCGGCGGGCAAGCCGCACGTTAAAACGGTCGCGACTTTTAGCCAGCATACACGGGCGTATGCCCCACAGCAACCGGGGCGTGCGTGCGCGTGCGGGCATGCCGTGCACTACCTTGACACTTAATCGCAGAGCATCCTGGCACCGGCGGTAACACATACGGAATGGTCGCATCGTCGATAGCCATGCGCTGCAGATCGCGGCGAACGACACCGGTGCGTCGCTGCACACGTGCAGCGCCTTACACCGATGTTTATGGCAGAATCGCAACTCAATCCTACATCTCGATTGCGGTGATCTTGCATATACTGAAACCGGCATTACCAGCGCCACCTCCGTGCGTTGCGCAAGTGCTGGGGCAATGGCCGTTAACGCCTCCGGGAACATGTTCTTTTTCGGCCCGCCAGCCAGACAGGGGCAATCCCGCGCACCGGCCAAAGTTCGTGCCGTGCGGGTAATCTACACCAGCACCGAGGTTTTTCCCGCGCTGAAAACAGGTGGTTTGGCCGATGTCAATTCAGCACTGCCGGCGGCCCTGATAGACGCTGGCGTGGATGTCCGGTTACTGCTACCCGCCTTTCCCGCCTTGGTAAACGCGGCAGTCAACCTGACCCCCGTCATACACCTGAAGTCGCCCTTTTGCCGGCCCGACGTGAGTATCCTGCGCGGGCAATTGGGCCGTGTACCGGCCTACCTGATCGATGTCCCACAGTTGTACTCGCGCACTGGCAGTCCGTACGTGGACGAAAAAGGACATGACTGGCCCGACAACCACTTGCGATTTGCACTGCTGGGATGGGTGGCCGCGCGTTTCGCGGACGGCACCGTCGACGGCTGGCGTCCGGATATCGTCCACGGACATGACTGGCATGCCGGCCTCGCTCCCGCTTATCTCGCGGCGCGCGGAGGCGAACGGCCTGCCAGTGTGCACACCATCCATAACATTGGATTCCAGGGAGAATTTGCCGCGGAAACGTTCAGAGAACTGGCACTGCCGGCGAATTATTTCTCCATGTACGGCATAGAGTTCTACGGCAAGGTCAATTTCATGAAAGCGGCATTGCACTATGCCGACAGCATCACCACGGTAAGCTCGACCTATGCACGCGAAATCCAGTCGCCCGAATTTGGCTTTGGCATGGACGGACTGTTACGTTCGCGCGCCGGCGCCCTGACCGGCATATTGAATGGCGTCGACTACCAGGTTTGGAATCCGAACCGCGACTCGTATCTGGCGGCACCGTACAGCCGCCTCGAGCCCGCCAACAAATCCACATGCAAGGACAGCTTGCGCATGGCGCTCGGCCTGGCATCCGGTTCGGGGCCACTATTCGGGGTCGTCAGTCGTCTCAGCCCGCAAAAAGGTCTGGATTTGTTGCTGGAGGTTCTTCCCGCACTCGTGGCATTTGGCGGTCAGGTGGTTCTATTGGGTTCCGGTGACCCGGCACTGGAAGCCGGTTATCGGGCAGCGGCGGCACGATATCCGAAGGATATCAGCGTCACGTTCAGCTACGACGAAGCGTTAGCCCATCGCATTTTCGCCGGCACTGATGTAACGCTGGTGCCGTCGCGCTTCGAACCGTGCGGACTGACGCAGATGTACGCGCTGGCCTACGGATCGTTGCCGTTAGTGCGCCGTGTCGGCGGTCTGGCGGATACAGTTTGTGATGCAAATGCCGATAACCTGTCTGCCGGTATTGCAACGGGCTTCGTCTTTCCCGACGCAACCTCCGACAGTCTGAACGCGTGCTTGAAACGGCTGTTCGCGCTCTGGAAGCAACCGTCGCAATGGGCTGCAGTCCGCGATAATGCAATGCAGCAGAATTTCGGGTGGGGCCCAGCCGCGCAGCGTTATCTGGCACTGTACCGGGCATTGCGACCGTTGGCATGATCATTGCTACGAAAAAGTACGTGTAACTGGCAACACGGTGGGTAGGGAGCCATCCCGCTATTAAAATGTATATCTAAACAGATAGAGAGCCTCATGGATGCCCTTTTGAAGTCGGCGAATAAATCCCAGTTGGAATTGGTCAATACCAAAACCCGCTCATTGCGCGACGCAATATTCAAGCGCCTGATATACACCGTAGGCAAGGATGCGACAGTCGCTTCCAAGCGCGACTGGCTGTTTGCACTGTCGACGGCGGTCCGCGACCAGTTGATCGAACGCTGGATGGACACCACGCGACGTTCGTACCAGCAGGACGCAAAGCGCATTTATTACTTGTCGATGGAGTTCTTGCCCGGTCGCACGCTATCCAACGCATTAATTGCGCTTGGCCTCCATGACACCTGCAGTGAAGCACTGCGCGAACTGGGGCTGGACCTCGACGAACTCGACGCCCTGGAACCCGATCCCGCTTTGGGCAACGGCGGCCTGGGGCGCCTTGCCGCCTGTTTCCTGGATTCCATGGCAACCATGGGACTGCCGGGGTTTGGATACGGGATACGATACGAGTACGGCATGTTCGCGCAACGCATAGACGATGGCCGCCAAGTCGAATATCCTGACCACTGGCTAGTGTCCGGAAACCCGTGGGAATTCGTGCGGCCGGAAGTCAAATACACGATCCAGTTCGGCGGGCGCGTGGAATATCGCGATCGCGCCGCATACTGGATCGATACAGAAGACGTGTTCGCGATGGCCTATGACACCATCGTTCCGGGCTGCGACATTGATGTCGTAAATACATTGCGCTTATGGTCTGCCGTATCGACCGAGGCCATCGATCTGTCCCAGTTCAACCAGGGCAACTACACCGCGGCGATCGAGCGCAAGAATAATTCGGAAAACGTTTCACGCGTACTCTATCCCGATGACAGCACCGAACGCGGCAGGGAACTGCGGCTGCGCCAGGAATATTTCTTCGTCAGCGCGTCCTTGCAGGATCTGTTGCGACGCTACTTCGAAGCACACTCGGGTGTTGAATTGCTGACGGAAAAAGTGGCCATACACCTCAACGATACGCATCCAGCCATTGCGGTGCCGGAACTCATGCGACTGCTCATCGACATGCATCATATTCCATGGACACTGGCCTGGCGTCTGTGCACGCGGATATTTTCCTATACCAATCATACGTTGATGCCCGAGGCACTGGAAACCTGGCCGGTCGGCATGCTCGAGCGGGTTCTGCCGCGGCATATGAAGATAATCTACGACATCAATGAAATGTTTCTCGATCAGGTGCGCAAGAGCGACCCCGGCGATGTCGGCCTCCTGAGCCGTGTTTCCCTGATCGACGAAGGTCACGGACGACGCGTGCGCATGGCGCACCTGTCGGTGGTCGCCAGCCACAAGGTGAACGGTGTATCAAAACTGCATTCGCAGTTGCTGCAGGATACTGTATTTGCCGATTTTCACCGGCTATTCCCGGGGCGTTTCATCAACTGCACTAACGGTATTACGCCCCGGCGCTGGCTCGCGCTAGCGAATCCCGGACTGGCGGGTCTAATCGATCGAAGCATAGGCGAACAATGGCGCACGCGGCTCGATGCTGTGGAGAAATTAGGAGATCTTGCCACCGACCATGCCTTCATGGCCGCCTTTCAGGCGGTCAAAATCACCAATAAAAACAGGCTCGCAAACTACGTGCGCCAGGTAACCGGCGTAGAGATCAGACCTGATTCGCTATTCGATGCGCAGATCAAACGCATACACGAATATAAACGCCAACTGCTCAACGTGCTGCACGTCATCACCCGGTACCACCGCATACTTGCCGACCCGCAACGCAACTGGGTGCCGCGGGCTGTAATCTTCAGCGGCAAATCCGCATCTGCGTATTTCATGGCCAAGTTGACCATCAAGCTGATCAACGATGTCGCCAAGACCATTAATGGCGACCCCCGCGTTGGTGACAGACTGAAAGTCGTGTTCGTGCCCAACTACGGCGTGTCGGTTGCCAGCCTGATTATTCCCGCGGCCGACCTTTCCGAACAGATATCGACGGCGGGCACCGAGGCGTCCGGCACCGGCAACATGAAGCTCGCGCTGAACGGCGCGCTCACCATCGGTACTGAAGACGGCGCCAACATCGAGATACGCGACGCAGTCGGCGCCGACAACATCTTCATGTTCGGCCTGCACACCGATGAAGTGCGCAAACTACGTGAAGCGGGCTACCGCTCGCGTGATGTTTACGAGTCTAATCCTGAACTGAAACAGGTTCTCGACAAGATCACCGCCGGCGCGTTCTCACCTGATCAACCTGATCGCTTCTTGCCGGTCGTACAATCGTTGCTCGACCATGGTGACCACTACATGCTGCTCGCCGACTATGAACAATACGTTGCGGCCCAGGATCGCGTAGACGCACTCTATGCCGACACCGATGCCTGGACCACCAAAGCGATTCGCAACGTGACGGCGATGGGGCCTTTTTCAAGCGACCGAACCATCGGCGAATACGCCACCCGGATCTGGGGCGTCAAACCGCTAGCCATTTGAAACCGGCGATGGCGGTAGTGCCATGTTAAAGCGCGACGACATCGAAGCACTGGCCGCCGCCCGGCACACCGATCCATTCGCCGTGCTGGGCATGCATGAGCACGATGACGCGTTGTGGGTGCGTACCCTGCAACCGGACGCAACCGCGGTTGAGGTCATAGACGCGTCGTCGGGACGAGCAGTGGCGAAGTTGAACCAGGTTCACGCGGACGGCGTTTTTGACGGACGGATCCCGCAGCGACGCGAACCATTCCATTACCGGCTGCGCATCGTGCACAAAGCGGCCACAAGCGAGGTTGAGGATCCGTACCGCTATCCGCCGGTCCTCGGCAAAGTGGATGTGTGGCTGCTGGCCGAAGGCAGACACGCCCGTATCTACGAAAAGCTGGGCGCGCATGCCTTGACGATAGACGGCATCGCCGGGCACTCGTTCGCAGTTTGGGCGCCGGCCGCGAGCCGGGTGGCGCTGGTAGGTGACTTTAACGGCTGGGATGGCAGGCGCCACCCTATGCGCCTGCGACGCGAATGCGGCGTGTGGGAATTGTTCATGCCGGGACTCCAAGCCGGCGGCCACTACAAGTACGAGATCAAGGATGCGCATGGCCACTTGTTGGCGCTGAAGTCGGATCCATACGCATTCGCAACGGAGCTGCGCCCGGCCACGGCGTCTATTGTCGCTTCGGCGCCTGCAACGTTGCAGCAAGGTGCGGAAACGCCACCGCCGCCCTCGGCGGCGCGAAACCGGCCGGTATCGATCTACGAAGTCCATGCAGGTTCATGGCGGCGCGGCGACTTTGGTCGCCCGCTTGCGTGGCTGGAGCTGGCCGATCACCTGCTGCCGTACGTAATCAAAATGGGATTCACCCACGTCGAATTCATGCCCGTCATGGAACATCCATTCGACGGATCATGGGGGTACCAGACAACCGGCCTTTATGCGCCGACTGCACGCCACGGCGCGCCTTCCGATTTCGCAGCGCTGGTGCGACGTTTTCATACGGCTGGCATCGGGATATTGCTGGACTGGGTGCCCGGACACTTCCCTTCCGATGCGCATGCGCTCGCATGCTTCGACGGCACATGCCTCTACGAGCATGCCGATCCACGCCAGGGACTGCATCCGGACTGGAACACACTGATCTACAACTATGGCCGTCATGAGGTACGCAATTTTCTGACCGCCAATGCCCTTTTCTGGCTGGAACGTTACGGCGTGGCGGGATTGCGCGTCGACGCGGTGGCATCGATGCTGTATCTGGACTACAGCAGACCGGCAAACGCATGGGTGCCAAATGTGCACGGCGGCAGGGAAAATATCGACGCCGTGGCATTCATCCGGGAAACTAACAACCTGATACGCATCGGACACCCCGATGCAGTCATGATCGCCGAGGAGTCCACGGCCTGGCCGGGTGTGTCGCACTGTGTCGACCAGGGCGGATTGGGGTTTAACTACAAGTGGAATATGGGCTGGATGCACGATACGCTGGACTATATGCGGCACGATCCCGTCCATAGGCCGCACCATCATGATGCACTTACCTTTGGCCTGATGTATGCGTTTCATGAATACTTCGTCCTGCCACTTTCACACGACGAAGTCGTGCATGGCAAGGGCTCGCTGCTGGGCAAGATGCCAGGCGACCGCTGGCAACGTTTCGCGAACCTGCGGCTCTACTTCGGCTTCATGTGGGCACACCCCGGGAAAAAGCTGTTATTCATGGGCGGTGAGTTTGGACAAGCGGCTGAATGGGATCACGATGCCGAACTCGACTGGGCGGCGATGGACGATGAGCATCATCGTGGCGTGCAACGCCTGGTCGCCGACCTGAACCGGGTTTACCGCGACAATCCCGCGCTTTACGAGTGTGATTGCGAATCACGCGGCTTCGAATGGATAGACTTCGCCGATCGGGATCAAAGCGTGATTGCGTTTCTGCGCAAGGGCCTCGATGATAATGCGCTAGTGGTAGCGATCTGCAATTTCACGCCAGTGCCGCGCGCGGGCTACCGCATAGGGGTACCGCGGCCCGGCCACTACAGTGAAATCATCAACACCGATTCGGCATGGTACGGCGGGTCGAACCTGGGGAACGCCGGCGGCCTATACACCGTAGCCGCGCCATGCCACAGTCGCGACTTTACGCTGACGGTGACGCTGCCGCCACTGGCGTGCGTGATGTTCCGATGGCAAGCCACATGACGACCAGCGCCGGAACTGCGTTGTCGCAAATTGCACGACTTGAGGCCGGTCGACCCTACCCGCTGGGCGCGATCTGGCACGGAAACGGCGTGAATTTTGCCCTGTTCTCGGCGCACGCGACGGCAGTTGAACTGTGCCTGTTCGACGACCACGCGTCACGCGAAGTGGCGCGAATAGCACTGCCGGCCAGTACCGACCAAGTCTGGCATGGCTATCTGCCACACGCCGGTCCAGGCCTGATCTACGGCTACCGCGTGCACGGTCCTTACGAGCCCTCGCAAGGACATCGCTACAACGCGCACAAACTGCTGATCGACCCCTACGCGCGCTCATTCGCGGGCGCCTTTCGTTGGACGGACGAGCATTTCGGGTATCTCGCTGGCAACACAGGTGGTAGCCTCGAAATCGACAACCGTGACAACGCCTGGGCCACGCTCAAATGCCGGGTGGTGGACCCGGCGTATTCATGGCACGGCGATCGCGCACCGCGCACTGCCTGGGCTGACACGATCATTTACGAAGCGCACGTGAAGGGATGCACGATGCTGAATCGCGAAGTCCCTGAGCACTTGCGCGGAACCTATGCCGGACTCGGACATCCAGCTTTCATAGCGCATTTACTGCGACTGGGCATAACCGCGCTCGAGCTGCTGCCCATCCATGAATTCATAGACGAACGTCGCTTGATACAAGCCGGTCTCGTCAACTATTGGGGTTACAACTCGCTGGGATTTTTTGCGCCGGCGACACGCTACGCCAGCAGCGGCGATCCCATCGGTGAATTTCGCGACATGGTGCGCAGCCTGCATGCGGCAGGCATCGAAATCATACTCGACGTCGTATACAACCATACCGCCGAAATGGACGCAGCAGGCCCTACCCTGGCGTTTCGCGGCATCGACAACGCCAGTTACTACCGATTGGATGATGGCGGGCGATACACCGACTGGACTGGCTGCGGCAATACGCTGAATGTCGCGCATCCGCGCGTCATGCAACTCGTGATGGACTCCCTGCGCTGGTGGGTCAGCGACATGCATGTGGATGGGTTTCGAATTGATCTTGCGACCGCGATCGCGCGCGAGGCGGGCGGATTCGATCCCGGTTGCGCGTTTCTCGACACACTGCGCCAGGACCCAACGCTGGCCGGTGTCAAGCTGATCGCAGAACCGTGGGATGTCACGGCCTGCGAAACCGGCCGGTTTCCACCCGGCATAGCCGAGTGGAACGACCATTTCCGCGATGCCGCGCGCGGATTCTGGCTGACCGGAAGCACGCGTTGCGGCGAGTTCGCGTCGCGGCTGTCGGGCTCCAGCGACCTGTTCAGGCACAGCGGACGCATGCCGCAGGCCAGCATCAATTTTGTCACCGCGCATGACGGATACACGCTAACCGATGTCGTGGCCTATGAACGAAAACACAATGCAGCCAACGGTCAGGACAATGCCGACGGAAACAACGACAACCGCAGCAATAACTGCGGAATCGAGGGCGCAAGCACCGATCCCGACATACAGGCGCTACGCGCGCGCCTGCAGCGTGCCCTGTTGGCCACGCTGATGTTGGCGCAGGGCGTGCCCATGATGGTGGCCGGCGACGAACTCGGTCGCACGCAGGGCGGCAACAACAATACTTATTGCCAGGACAATGCCATTTCCTGGGCGGCATGGGACAACCCTGAGAACTCGATCGTCGCGTTGGCCGCGCAACTCATCAGGTTGCGACGCGAACATCCGGCATTGCGGCGTATCCGTTGGTTCGACGGCTCGCTGTCTGCAATGGGTGAGCTCGACATCGCGTGGCTGTGGCGCAGTGGTGAGGAAATGACTCGCGCGCACTGGGAGGACGAGGCAAACCGATGTTTTGCCTTCAGGCTCGGTCGTAATGACGCGAATGAAAAAGCATTGCTCGTGGTGATAAACGCAAGCGCGCATGACGTCGAATTCACGCTTCCGTCCGCGCCGTACCGTGCGTGGGAAGTTCAGCTCGACACGACACTGCCTGAACCGTCGGTAGCACGCATCAATGTGGCGAACTCACCGTTGAGCGTGCCCGCGCATGGCCTGCTGGTCTTGACCTCGGACTCAGGCAACTCATGAACGACGTGCTGATGCAGCTCGCCGATGCTGCCGGAATTGAAGGCGGTTATTGGGATGGGCTCGGTATGCGGCGCGATCTGCACGAACAGACAGCCGTCGCACTGCTCGCAGCGCTGGGCTTAGCTCCCGGGAATGCCGCCGATACACAATACCAGGCGCTGGCTGATGCAGCGTTCATGACGCCGCTGCCGCCATGCGTGGTAGTCACGGCGGGTGGTACCGCACACGTAATGCTTGCACTGCCACGGATACATCTCGACACAACCATTGCATGGCGGATTACGCTGGAAACCGGCGAAGAGCACGATGGCGCGTTTGCCCTCTCGCAATCGACGCCGGTGGAAGAACGGGAAATTGGCGGCAATCAATATGTGCGATTCACGCTACCGATTCCGGCTGACATTCCCGTCGGCTATCATGAACTTTGCGTACCATCGCACGACTGTGCCACGCTGTTGATCGTTGCGCCCGCGCGCTGCTTCATACCCGAAACGCTGGCGCAGGGCGGTAAATGCTGGGGCCTAGCGGTCCAGCTCTACGCGCTGCGCTCATCGCACAACTGGGGCATAGGCGACTTTGGCGATTTATCCGCGCTGGCTACGGCAGCAGGCCGTGCCGGCGCAGCTTTCATCGGACTCAACCCGCTGCACGCGCGGCATATTGCGTGCCCCAACGAAACCAGTCCCTATGCGCCATCGTCGCGCCTCTTTCTCGACCCGCTGTATATCGATGTCGAGTCCGTGGAAGGCTATGCGGCCAGTCCCGAAGTGCAATCCGCAATTGCTCACCCTGATTTCAGGAAACAGCTAGCTGACGCTCGCAATGAACCGCTGGTCAACTACGCATCGGTGACAGCACTCAAACTCAGGGTCCTCCATCGCCTGTTTCGACATTTTCAGCACGTAGTAGCTAGCCTGAACGCAAGCCTTGCGTCCGACTACCACGAATTCAAGCTGCGCGGTGGCGCAGCGCTCGCGCGATTTTCGGAATTCGAAGCCCTGCGACTATATCTAACGGAAACCACCGGCCGCATTTGCGCGTGGCACGATTGGCCGAGCGAGTTTCACGACCCCATGGGAGCAGCGTTGGTACGCTTTCGGGGCGAATCCGCGGATCGAATTGAATTCCAGATTTATCTGCAGTGGCTCGCGGCAACACAACTGCGCCGCGCCGAGCTTGCGGCACGCGCTGCCGGCATGCCGATCGGCCTTTATTGCGATCTGGCGGTAGGCGCGGCACACGACAGCGCGGAGACATGGAGCGAGCAACAGCTCTTTGCACATGATGTCAGCGTAGGCGCACCTCCAGACATGCTCAACCGCCAGGGCCAAAGCTGGGGCCTGCCGCCATGGAAACCACGGGCACTGGTGCGGCAACGATATGCACCGTTACGCGCTCTGCTTGCGGCCAACATGAGAAATGCAGGGGCGCTACGCATAGACCATGTCATGGCGCTGGCGCGCTTGTTCTGGATACCGAAGGGCCTGAGTGGCGCGGACGGCGGCTATGTGCGCAATCCGTTCGACGAACTGGCTGCGATAGTCGCACTGGAGAGCGTACGCAATCGCTGTATGGTCATAGGCGAAGACCTGGGGTCAGTGCCGGATGGGCTGCGGGATAGCCTCCGCGACCGCGGGTTTCTGTCCTACCGGGTCCTCGTCTATGAACGCCACTGGCAGAGCGATGGACGCTTCTGCCTGCCTGACGAATATCCGCCCCAATCTCTCGCAACCGTTGCAACCCATGACATGCCCACCGTGACCGAATACTGGCATGGCGGCGATATTTCGCGCCGCGCGCAGCTAGGCATGCATCCGGGCATACAGCAGCAGGAAGAGGAAGCCGCGCGACGGCACGGCGAGCGTGCAGGCATCCTGCGCCTGCTCGGAGAACTCGGTCTGTCTCCCGCACATCCGGAAACGGCCGCTGCCGTGGTCGAGTCCCTGCATGAGGCCATCGCACGCACCCGTTCCATGCTGGCAGTGGTGCAACTGGACGATCTGTTAGGCGAAACAGAACCGGTCAACATACCCGGCACTTACCGGGAATATCCGAACTGGCGGCGCAAACTGGCGCTGAGCATAGAGGAAATTGCCGGTGACGAGCGCTGGGCACGGTTAACCACCAGCATGCGTCGCGCGGGACGCGGTGCGTCAATCAGCGCAGGCGGTCTAGCATATCCTGGGTAACCAGCGTAATGCCATTTTCCGTGCGTTCAAACCGCCGCGCATCGTCCACCGGGTCCTCTCCGATAACCAAGCCGTTGGGTATGATGCAGCCCCGGTCCACCACGGTGCGTGACAAGCGGGAATGCCGATTGACCACTACGCCTGGCAGCAGGACGGAATCCTTCAGTTTGCAATAAGAGTTGACGCGGCAACGCGAGAACAGCAGTGAGCGGTCAACATGTGAGCCGGAAATGATACACCCGCCGGAGACCAGAGAATCCACCGCCATGCCACGCCGGTCATCACGATTGAATACGAACTTAGCAGGCGGCAGTTGCTCCTGGTGCGTCCAGATCGGCCACTGGGTATCATACATATCGAGCGTAGGCTGCACGGCGGTCAAATCTATATTGGCCTCCCAATACGCATCGATGGTCCCCACGTCCCGCCAGTACGGCTTGTGCTCCTTGTCGGTTGTCACGCGACTGTCCACAAAGGCGTGAGCGGCCGCAACGCCGTCCCGCACTGCGTGCGGAATGATGTCCTTGCCAAAATCGTGGCTGGAATTACTGTCGGCCATGTCCCGGGCAAGCGTCTGGTAAAGATAGGCCGCATTAAACACGTAAATACCCATGCTGGCCAAGGCCATCCCAGGCTTGCCGAACATTTCCTGCGGGTGGGCGGGCTTCTCCACAAAATCGGTAATGCGGCTTGATGCGTCGATAGACATCACGCCAAAGGCCTGAGCGTCCTTGACGGGAACTTCTACGCAGGCGACCGTGCACTGCGCGCCCTTGTCCACGTGGTCGGCAAGCAACAATGAATAGTCCATCTTGTATATGTGGTCTCCCGCCAGCACCAGCACATACTCGGGATTATCGTCCTGAATGATGTCAAGATTCTGGAACAAGGCGTCCGCGGTCCCGTTGTACCATGATGTCTCGGAAACGCGCTGTTGTGCCGGCAACAGATCGATGTGCTCGTTGAATTCGCTCTTCATGAACGACCAGCCGCGCTGAATATGTCGCAACAAGCTGTGCGACTTGTACTGTGTTGCCATACCGATCCGTCGGATTCCGGAATTCACGCAGTTGGATAGCGCAAAATCGACAATCCGGAATTTGCCCCCGAAAAACACCGCCGGTTTGGCACGCCGGTCGGTAAGCTGCTTGAGACGAGTGCCGCGCCCTCCCGCCAGCACCATGGCATAACAGCTTTTCGGCAGTTTTTGCCTCACAGCCATATCTATCCGCATTTTCGTCTCCGATCTTGGTCTAGATTTCACAGCACCGGCATGCAACGACGGTTCGTGCAGCCGCTAACGCGCGTATGGCCGTTTGTATATCATGCCATAGTTGCAGCGGCACCTGTCGCCGTGGTCATGCAAGCCGGCAACCATGATAGCCTTCATAATAAACTCCGCTGCATAAATACCTGACAATTACTTGATCCCAATCAACATGATTCTTGCTGGAGATGTCGGCGGCACGAAAACCCTGATCGAGGTCGGTGCCCTGAGGCATGGGATCTGGCAACCTTCCTTCGGATGTCGCTATGCCGCCGCCGACCATACGGATTTGCACGACGTGCTGCGTCACTTCTTGCGTGACTGGCGCGTACAGGGTCGTTCTCCGCGCACGCTCGACCGCGCATGCCTGGGCGTAGCCGGACCGGCCTTCAATGATCGCGCCGAAATGACCAATCTGCCGTGGGTCATCGACGGAAAAGCAATCGGCACGGATTTCGATATTCCGTGGGTGCGCGTTGTCAACGACTTCGCTGCGGCTGCCAGTGGCATCGAACTGCTGGACGGTTCCGACCTCGCCGTGCTTCAGACGGGGGAACCCGTGCCCGCCGCCCCTCGGCTGGTTATCGGCGCCGGAACCGGACTCGGCGTTGCCTACCTGATCTGGAACGGCAACGATTATCAGGTGATCGCCGGCGAAACAGGGCACACGGCATTTGCACCGGCAACGATTACGCAATCCGGTTTATGGCGCGAGCTGCATACGCACCTGGGCCGCGTCACCATGGAAGACATAGTGTCGGGACCCGGACTGGCGCGCATACACGAGTTTGTGCTGCGCGACGCCGGTGTTCATCTGACAGGTACGCCGGTTACGCCAGCCACAATCACGCGTGCCGCCCTCGACACTGGCGATGCGCTCAGTGTGCGTACACTCGATTTGTTTATCGAGTGCTACGGCGAAGCCGCGGGAAATTGCGCGCTCGCCCTTCTGACACGGGGTGGCGTCTACATTACCGGCGGCATCGCGCCGAAAATATTGCCGCGATTGCGCGCAGGCGGTTTCATGGTGGCATTCAATGCCAAGGGTGCACACTCCGATGTCGTTCGGAAGATTCCCGTATCCGTCGTCACCAACGAGCGGCTGGGTTTGCTGGGGGCCGCGCTGATCGCGTCCCGATCGTAGGTCACCGCACCACAACCTATGGCTATTCCGCACGTATACCCGCATCCTTGATCAACTTGCCGAGTCGCGACATCTCGGATTTCATGGCGGCGGCGAGTTCCACGGGTGAACTGCCTACCGTTTCCACTCCGGTTGCGAACAGCCGTTCTTTCACGTCCTGTCTGTTAAGTATCTGCACCATATCCTGATGCAGTCTGTTGATGATGGCAGGCGCGGTTCCCACCGGCGCGAACAATCCCCATTTTGACGTCAGCTCGTAACCCGGCAGCCCCGACATGGCCATGGTCGGCAAGCCAGGCGCGAGTGCCGACGGTTGCAGACTGGTTAACGCGAGCGCCCGCAACCGGCCTGACTTCACATGACTCATCACGGTTGCAAGGTTTACGAAGATCAGCTGCACTTCGCCGGTGAGCAGGCCATTGAGCGCCGGCGCGGTGCCCTTGTAGTTGATCTGCGTAATCTTGACGCCGGCCATGGCCTTCAGCAGTTCCGCGCCCAACTGATTGGCAGAACCTGCGGCGCCTGAAGAATAATTCAATTGCCCGGGCCGCGCTTTGGCAATCGCAATCAGTTCCTTGACCGAGTTTGCCGGCAGTGAAGGATGAATGACGAGCAGATTCGGTGAATAAGCAGGCATCGTAATCGGCGCAAAATCCTTCAGTGCATCCCAGGACGCGTCATTGCGCAAGAGTGGTACGATCCACATGCTGCTGCCGTAGAGCAGCAACGTATAACCATCGGGGGTTGCCCGGGCCACCGTTTCTATGGACAGAAATCCTGCGCGGTTGTCGACGATGGCCTGCTGCCCCAGCGTCCCGCTCAGTCCCTGCGCGATCAAGCGTGCTGCAAGATCACCGCCGCCGCCAGCCTGTGCGGTAATGATGCGCACCAGTTTGGCGGGATAGTCCTGGGCGTATGCGACATCCGCGCGCACGACTGCGATCATGAGCAATGCCATACGACACGCGCAACGAAACACCGACACCTGACACAGAGGCAACTCTGTGTCTGCACCTGCGGAGAATTCTGGTTTTTTCTTCATTTGGTAAATTTGCGGTTGACGGAAAAAGTGTAGCATGGATGACAATGCATACGAATGCCGCTTGCACGAACACAAGCTAAGCGCCAATATTTTGAGATACACTCGATCCATCTCACATCTTTCGGAAAGTCATTATGGAATTACCGCGCCACGTCGCATGGACTATCTGCATCGAGTTGCTGATAGTCCATGCCGGACCCGCGATTGCCCAACCGGCATCGACAGGTTCAGGACAGCCTTATCCAAATAAACTCATCCGGATTTATACCGCCGAACCGGGCGCCTCGACGGATTTTTCGGCGCGTCTGATCGCGCAAAACCTTGCCAGCAAACTAGGGCAGCCCGTGGTGGTGGAAAATCGCGGAGGGGCAAGCGGCACCATCGCGGTGCAAAGTACTGCCAAGGGATCGCCCGACGGCTATACGCTGCTTTTCTATACTGACAGCCTATGGCTTGCCCCGTTTCTTCGCAATGATGTGCCGTATGACCCGGTCCGGGATTTCGCGACCATCACCATCGCCGCAATATCGCCCAATATATTGGTGGTTCATCCGTCGTTACCCGTGAAGTCCGTCAAGGAGTTGATTGCGTTGGCAAAACTCAAACCGGGCGAGCTTAGCTACGCAACAGGGTCGACTGCCTCGTCCAACCACCTCGCCGCCGAGCTGTTCAAGCTTACGGCCGGTATCAATATGGTGCGCATCCCCTATAAGGGCGCAGGACCGGCGCTCAACGCTCTGGTGGGCGGCCAGGGCGAACTCATGTTTGCATCTACGAATACCGGTTGGCCGCAAGTCAAGACTGGAAGACTGCGCGGCCTGGCAATCGCCGGCTTGCAACCCTCGGCGCTGACGCCAGGATTGCCTACCATCGCGAGCTCGGGTTTGCCCGGGTTTGAAGCGGCGTCCACCAACGCCATGTTTGCGCCCGCGAAGACGCCGCCTGCGATAGTCAGCCTCCTGAATCAGGAAGTCGTACGCATCCTCAATCAGACCGACACAAAAGAAAAGCTCTCGAATGCCGGACTTGATGTAGTCGGAAATACGCCCGATGAAGCCGCGGCAAAAATAAAGTCGGAAATGGCCAAGTGGGGCAAGCTGATAAGAGACATCGGCATCGGCGCGGAATAGCGATACATCGGTTGCCCAACACGCGGGCAGCACCCTCCCCGGCAACGGCACTGCGGCCGCCCCGTTTCCCCATCACTTCTACATAGGACAACAACACATGGACAGCAAAGGCAAGCGCATGAAAGCACTCATAGATGCGCCGGAAATTCTTATCACACCGGGCGTATTCGACGGATTCAGCGCACGGCTGGTTGAGCGCGCAGGCTACAAGACCGCAACCATTTCCGGCGCAGGCGTTTCGGAGTCGCGCCTCGGATGGGCCGACCGCGGCATCATGGGATTCGAAGCCAATCTCGACAACGCGCGACGCCTGGCCGACTGCACGGATCTGCTGCTGCAGGCCGATGCGGACACCGGGTATGGCAACGCCTTGAATGTCTATTTCGTCGTACGGGCGTTCGAGAAGGCGGGGGTGGCTGCCATCATGATAGAGGATCAGGTCTGGCCCAAGCGATGCGGGCACATGCCGGGCAAGACTGTCATTCCCGCCGAGGAAATGGTGCAGAAGATCAAGGCGGCGGTCGACGCGCGCCGTGATTCCGGATTCATCATCAAGGCACGTACCGACGCGGCCGCACCGCTCGGCATCGAAGAAACGGTGCGCCGCCTCAACATGTATGCAGAAGCCGGCGCCGATATATTGCTTGCCGATGCACTGACGACGCGCGAGGATATCGCGACCGTCGCGAAAAACGTACCCAAACCCGTATCCGTGAGCATGGGTCTTGCGATACGGGCACGCAAGACTACACCACCCGTGCCCCCCAAGGACCTGGAGGCGCTGGGCGTCAAGCAGGTGACGTACCCGCGCCTGTTTACCGCGGCGGCACTCAAAGGCATGCAGAATGCGCTCGCGGTGTTTCAGAATGAACTGGTGGCGCAAAATCGCATTGTGGACCGCGCCGACCTCCTGGTTACCTTCGATGAGATCAACGACCTGATGGGCCTGCCGGTTCTGGATGCGCTGGAGGCAAAATTCTCCGGCTGATACTTCAGGAAACAACAAGGCCATAGACGATGAACACTCCAGCTGCTTCCGCCGCGGACGATGCACCTCCCCCATGCCAGCTGCCGGATCTCAGTCCGCGACGACCGACGATAGTAGTTCCGCCCGGAGCCTGCGACTGTCACGCCCATATCTGGGCGCCGCCCGAGCGCTATCCTTACCGGCCAAACCGGCGCCATACACCGGCGGCGGCAGGCATAGCCGAGTACCGCCATATGCTCGCTGCCCTGGGGTTGGAACGCGCGGTCATCGTACAGACCGGCATCTATCCGGACAATCAGGTCACGCTCGATGCCATAGGCACGTCCAACGGCACGTGGCGCGGAATTGCGCTCCTCAAAGCGGGCGTCAGCGACCGGGAGATCGAACGGTTGCATGGCGCCGGTTTTCGCGGCGTTCGATTCAATCCTCGCAATGAAAAAGAAACCGGACTGAATGGGATCGAGGAGGTCGCCGCGCGCATCAAACAATATGGCTGGCACCTGCAGTTGCACCTTGATGCACGCGATCTGACGCAGATTGGAGCACGCCTTGAACGGCTGCCGACCGATCTGGTCATAGATCACTTCGGTCACATGCCGACGGCCGAAGGCCTGACCCACCCTGGATTTCAGCGTTTGCTCGGCATGCTGCGGGAGCGGCGTTGCTGGGTAAAACTGTCGGCCCCGAACCGATTTCGCGAACCGCGTCCGCCCTACCCGGCGCTCATACCCTACGCACACGCGCTGATCGAAGCCGCGCCCGATCGAGTGGTGTGGGCCAGCGACTGGCCGCACTCGCGATTCAAGGGCTATATGCCCAATGACGGCGAATTGCTCGACCTGCTGGCGCTATGGGCGCCGGATGCCGGGTTGCGACAAAAGATATTGGTTGATAACCCGGCGCAACTGTATGATTTTCCGCGATGAAGCGGTTAATGTCTGCCAAGAACGATAGATGGAGATATTCATCGGGTCGGTAAGACCCGGAGCAAGGTTAATTCGTCCCGACACATTTAGCAACAAGCTGGATGCCGGTTCGCACGGGCATGACGAATCCGAGATGACGTCGACTGCGACTACGATGTGACAGCGATCTAAGCTGCCTCAAGTATCATTGCGATACCCATGCCGCCGCCTATGCACTGAGTCGCAAGCGCATTGCGGCCCTTGATGCGCTTCATGATACGGGCCGCTGTGCCCACCAACCGTCCGCCGGTTGCGCCCAGCGGATGACCGAGCGCGATGGCGCCGCCATCGATATTGAGCTTCTCAGGGGCAATGCCGAGTTCACGCCGGCATGCTTCCGCCTGGGCCGCGAACGCTTCGTTCATCTCGACGACATCGATTTCATCCATCGTCAACCCCGCACGCCGCAACGCCTTGCGCGATGCGTGTATCGGCCCCAGGCCCATCAGTCCTGACTCGCAGCCCGCCACGGCAAAACTGCGTACTCTTGCAAGAGGCTCAAGACCATGGCGTTTCAGAAACCCCTCAGAACAAACCAGCAGAGCCGTCGCACCATCGGTCATCGGCGACGTAGTTCCGGCAGTGACCGTACCATCCTTCTTGAACACGGGTTTCAATTCGGCGAGCTTTTCCAGCGAGGTTTCGCGTATACAGCCATCCGCTTCGACCATGGTATCGGCTACCGGCACCGGAACAATTTCCGATGCCAGCCTGCCGTCCCGCTGTGCGGCCAGTGCCTTCGCCTGGCTCTCATACCCGAACCTGTCTTGATCCTCGCGCGTCACCTTATGCAGTTCCGCGACACGCTCCGCCGTCAAGCCGACGTTGAGGTAATCGGAAACCTGGTCCGGGGTAAATGCCGTGGGCGGCAGCAGGTTAAATCCATACATGGGCACTCTCGACATGCTTTCCGTGCCGCCACAGATAAATGCCTCGCCCGCGTTCATCGCCATTGCCCCGGCAGCCATCTGCACCGTTTGCATCGCCGACCCGCACCAGCGATTCAAGGTAGCGCCGGCAACGCTGTCAGGCAAGCCGGCCAACATCGACACGACGCGGCCTAGATTGATGCCCTGCTCACCCTCTGGATAGGCGCAGCCCCAGATCACGTCTTCAATCTGATCACCTGGCACGCCGGTTTGCTGCATCAATGCACGAACCACCACCGCACCGAGATCATCCGGCCGGATGTTCGCAAGTGCGCCTTTGCGCGCAACCGTAAACGGGGACCGGACATAGCCGGCGATAAATGCGGAAGTAACCATGGGTAATCTGATCTGGCAATTGGCCGCCGAAAGCGCAGCAATCAGGCGGCGAGACTGGAATTATACATCCCCACACTTTGGGGCACGAACACGCCAGAAGTGCGCAATGCCGCGAGATATGCTCTATATTACGAATCATGCCTGAGACCACATTCAAGATCGGCGTAATCTCCGATACACATAACCTGGTGCGCCCGGAAGCGAAACGCGCGCTTGCCGGGGTTGATCGCATTCTGCATGCGGGCGATATCTGCGGTGCCGAGGTGCTGGAAGCATTGCGTGCCATCGCCCCTGTCACGGCGGTCCGTGGCAACAACGATCACGGCCCGTGGGCCGACGCCATACCGGTCACGGAAGCGGTCGAAATCAAGGGCATCGCAATCTACATGCTGCACTATGTCGGTGAACTCGATCTGGATCCGCAGGCCGCCGGCTTCCACGTCGTCGTTTCCGGACATAGTCATCGCCCGTCCATAGAACACAAGGACGGCGTGTTGTTCTTAAATCCCGGCAGCGCCGGACCACGCCGTTTTACATTGCCGATCTCACTGGGGTTTATCGAAATTGCGCAGGGGCGCGTCAAGGCAAGACTGCAAACACTACAGACTTAAAATCACAAGATCGAGTTCGCCATGCACCGCGGCGAAATGGAAACGCCAGTCTGCGCGGTACTGCTTCAGCGAATTTCGTCGACCCTGATCAAAATGCGGCGGTTATCGCTAGACGTGGTCCGTGTGGAGCCCAGCAGCACCGATTGATCGTTTGATGCGCCCTGAACAATGCCGCCGACTTCCAACCACTGACCGAGCGCCCCCGATACCGTGGTCGCGGCGCTTTGCACATTTACACTGCCGCGCGGCAGATTCTGTTCCGGCCTTGCCAACGTGTCGCGTTGCGGACTGATCTCCACCGTCACCACGTCGCCCGACAGGCGCGGCAACACGTAAAAACCGGTCATGACATCACGGTATTCGACTCCGGTTCCAACCTGATCGACAACCCGACCGTTGACGATGGCGCGCGTTACCTGTCGTTGCGGAACCGCGACCGACTGGCCCATCCGTATGTATGCACTGTTACCTTCCAGCACCTGCAGGGTCTGCGTATTGCCGTCGGACTCCAGCGAACGCGTGTTGTCGATTCGTCCGCGTATCACATCGTCGCCACGCCGTGCTTCAATGCCACCACCGGCGCCGCCAGGGACCACGACCGTGGTATTGCCCGACGAAATCCGGCCCGAGATCTGCGCCACGCTGCGCTCCCTGTCGAGATCCGCATCCTGACGGACGGTGATCATCAATCGTCGTGGCATCGCGTCTATCGACGCCAATATTTTCTTCAATTCCGCCAAATTCGACGCCGTAGTCCGTATGATCAACTGATTCTGCATGCCGCTCATGGTGCCGCTCTTGTCCAGCATCGGTTTCAGGACCGGAATGACCTGATCGGCCGTGCGATACCGGAGCGTGATGATTTCCAGCGCACCCGACTGAGGGTATCCCGGCACCCCAAGGGCAAATCCGCAAAGCAGCGTCGCGACCTGTGCCAACGTCTTCCACATACCTTTGAAAAACATCGGATTTTCTCCTTTCATCAACCTTTTTACGGCATTGAAACGAAGCTAAGATTCGCGTATTGTCGTGCGGTAGTGTGGTAGTGCGGCTAGCTTAACGCCGGCACGTGCGCTTTACAATCAACACCATGTCCAATATAGTTGCCTCCATGACATTAATACATTCGCTATTGACGGCGTTTTTGTTTGCGACTGTGCTGCCAGCACAGGCCGCCGATGGGTCCGCCGACGGAACGAACAACCTGCCGGTACAAGTTTCGCCGCGCGTGGAGAAAAACCAGTATTTCGAACAGGCCAGCGAGCTGGTATTGCGTGCACTTGGATTATTGGGCGTCAACTACAAGTTTGGCGGAAACTCCGTGGAAAGCGGGCTTGATTGCAGCGGCCTCGTAAGTCTGGTGTTCCGCGAAGTTGCGGGCCTGACACTGCCGCGCAACTCTCACGCCTTGAGTAAAGTCGGCGCTATCATCGATAAAACAGGACTGCAGCCGGGCGATCTGGTTTTTTTCAATACGCGCCGGCAGCCCTATTCGCACGTTGGCATCTACATAGGCGAGGAGCGCTTTGTACACGCGCCCAGTCGCGGCGGCGAGGTCGAAGTCGCGAACATGGGCGATCGCTACTGGCGGCAACGCTACAATGGGGCACGACGCGTCGGCAACTAATTGCGTTCATCGCCAGACTGGCTAACGGGCATTTCAGTTTCACACACCCATCAGCGGCGCTCCAAACTCAGCGCATGGCGTAACTCCAGCGCCAAATCATGTACGGCTAATGCGTAGTTCACGCTACGGTTGTAGCGCGTGATCACATAGAAATTATTGAACGCGAGCCAGTAACGAGGGCCTGATTCGGATTCCGCCGTGATCACGCTCGCGAGCGTATCGTCGGGCACCGGCTCCACCGGCGTCAGGCCCGATGCCCGCAGAGCCGCAACCGTCGTATGCGGATTCAGCCCCCGCTCCAGCAGTCGTTGCAGCTCCTGGCCTGCGGATTCCGACGGCTGTTCAAGGGCGACTATCACCTTCTCCCCAGATGTCCATCCATAGGCCTTGTAGTAATTGGCGACGCTGCCGATCGCATCGGCATGGCTCCACAGATCACGCCTGCCGTCCTTGTCAAAATCCACCGCATGGCGTCTATAGCTCCCCGGCAGAAACTGAGATACTCCTACCGCGCCTGCGTAGGAACCCTTGTAGCTGCGTGGCGCCACGTCCAGCTCGCGCGTCAGCAGCAGAAACTGTTCGAGCTCTGCGCGAAAGAGCTCCGCGCGCCGCGGATACAAAAATGCCAGCGTTGCCAAGGTGTCAAACACGACGTTGGTCCCCAAGGTCCGCCCGTAGTGGGTTTCGATCCCTATGGTCGCCGCTATCATCTCCTCGGGAACGCCGAACTCAGCGCTGGCGCGCGCCAGAATTGCCGCGTGACGGCGCCAGTAATCCACGCCGCCACGTATGCGCGCATCGGTAACCTGGGAGGCTCGATACGAGTGCCATGGACGCGCGGTGCCGGGAGTCGACATTGCCCTCAGCACGCTGTTTTGCACCTGAGCGTGACTGAACCAGCGTTGCAACTGGCTGCGATCAAAATCATGTTTGACCACGATTTCATCGATGAATTTCCCGACCTCGGGCATGCGGTCAAACGTAGCCGCGCAGGGCAGGGCACAGGCAACCATGCCACAAAAACCGCCGACAATCGCAAGGACTCCTTTGATGGCCATGGTCATCGGTCGCCGTCGCGAATTAGGGAAAGTGCAACAGGAGCAGTCACGCGCCATGACCCTCCAGAAATGCCAGGGTTTTCCGAGCGCACAGGTCAGGGTACGCCCCCGCAGCATGCCATGCATCACCCTCCACCACATGAAATTCAGAATTCCTGATGCGCGGCTGCCACGCCTTGTAGCTATCGAGGCTGTGCATGGCGCCACCGCCGCTTGCGATGATCAGCGTCGGACAGCAAATTCGCTCCACATCCGCGCGTATATCAAGACCCGGCACCATGCGCAGGTAACTCAGCATGGTTGAGACCGGCGTCTTACCCTGCAGGTTGTCCACCCACCAGTCGAATTCGGCCTTGGTCGCCTTGCTCCCCAGCCGCCCCTGCATGGTATCGCGCGCCCACGCGTGTATGCCCTGCTCACGTATCTGCACCGCCCACTTCAGCGCACTCTCCTTGCCCTGCGCCGCCGGCGTCATTCCCGCCAGAGTTTGTACCAGTTCAGGATAATCCGCGGCAAGCTTGAACGTCATCGTGCCACCGCTTTTCGCGCCGACCAGATGCACCGGTCCGCAGTCCAGGTGGCGTATGAATTCGACCAGATCGTTGACCAGCAAATCGAGCGACCAGTTGAAGCTCTCCGTCATCGGCGTCGAACGCCCGAAGCCGCGTACGTCCAGACGGATCACCCGAAATCGACCTGCAAAGTGCGGCACCCAGGCGCGCCATACTTCACTGCTTTCGGCGATCCCATGAACAAACAGCACGGTTTGTGCAGACCGCCACGGGTCGGTGTAATCATCCACCTGATAGAACAGTTTGGCGCCATCGCTGCACTCAAATTCTTTTTCCACGTATCTCCCCGTTCATAAAGCCGCATTCTTGATTTACCGCCTCGCCGCCGACGGGCAATTTCAGCGCACGCCGGCCTGCGCTGGTAATATCGGCACTATTGCCTCGTGGTGCGCACCGCACGTTCGCTTATATTACCCCTGCCACTCGAAAAACATCTCCATGCGTAACCTTATCATGCTGGTTCTGTTCGCCATAGCCGCGAATCATACCGTGATTGCCCAGAACTATCCGCTCAAACCCATACGCTTCATCGTCCCCTATCCTCCGGGCGGTCCGACCGACGTGATCGCCCGGCTCGTCGGACAGAAACTGACCGAGTCATCGGGACAGCAGGTCATCATCGACAACCGCGGCGGCGGCGCAAGCGTCGTCGGTACCGCGCTTGCGGCGAAAGCGCCGGCGGACGGCTACACAATGTTGCTGGGAACCTTCGGCTTCGCCATCACCCCGGCCCTGCACAACGATCTGCCTTACGACACGATTAATGATTTTTCGCCCGTCAGCCTGATGGCGCAGGGATTGCTGGCGCTGGTCGTGCATCCGACGGTGCCCGTGAAATCCGTCAAAGAACTCATCGCGCTCGCCAGATCCAAACCGGACCAGCTCAACTACAGTTCGACCGGCGGTGGCAGTTCGAGCAGCCTGGGCGCACTACTGTTCCAGTCCATAACCGGCGTACAGATGACGGGAATTGAATACAAAGGCGCGGGCCCCGGTCTTGCGGCATTGCTGGCCGGCGAAGTCAATGTCGCATTCTTCAGCATAGTGCCGGCTATTCCGTTTATTAAGTCGGGCAAGCTACGGGTGTTGGGCGTCAGCAGCGCCAGACGCGCCCTTTCGCTACCCGACGTACCCACGATCGCGGAGGCGGGAGTACCGGGTTACGAATTGACCCAGTGGTACGGGGTGCTGCTGCCGGGGCGTACGCCGCCGGCAGTCGTCGCAAAACTTAACAGTGAAATCGTGCGCATCGTGCAAAGTCCGAACGTCAAGGACACGTTTGCCTCGCTGGGCCTGGAATCAGCGTCCAATACCTCCGCCGATTTCTCAAAGTATATTGCAACGGAAGTATCGAAGTGGTCCAAGGTTCTCAAGGAATCCGCTTCCAAGCGGACCCCGTAAACACCAACCAACGCGGAGCATATTCATGATCAAGCTGTCTCTCATCGAAGAAAAAGAACACCCTGAATTCAGCGAACTCATCGCCCGGATCAAAGCCGGCCGCGGCGGGCGCTATACCTATCCGTTTACGCTCCTGCTGCACAGCCCGGATATCGCCGCCGCCTGGCTGGATCAGGTCACCGCGGTGCGCTGGAAGACGAACCTGGACGGGCCGTTGCGTGAGATGGTCATCATACGCATCGGCATACTCAATCGCGTCAGCTATGTCAGCAAAGCCCATGGTACTGTCTACGCACCCAAGGAGAACATGAGCGCGAAGCAGATATCCGCCATCGAAGATTGGAAGAATTCCGATCTATTCAGCGCGTCGCAGCGTGCCGCACTGGCCTACACAGACGCGATGACCCTGGAAGTGCAGGTCCCGGAAGCGATACAGGACGAATTGCAGCGCCATTTGAGCGAACGTCAGATTATCGAACTTACCGTGCTGATCGGCACCTACAACATGCACACACGGGTGTTCCAGGCGCTGGAAATCGAACGCCGGTCCGCGATCAGCAAGGGAGATCCACCCACTGCAGCGAGGTCATCAGCGCCGACAGTATGAACTCGAGGCCCGGACACGCGTGGACGTCGTTAAGACGGGCCGTGACGAAGTCGTTTTGATGCTTCTCGATGAATTCGGACAATATCAAGCAATCCAGTTTTCAAGCACCAAGCCCTTGACGTTTTGAAAGTGCTTTTGATTGTTTGTCACAAGCACCACCTTAAGCGCAAGTGCGTGCGCACCTATCATGGTATCTGCAAACCCAATGGGAGTTCCGTGCTGTTCAAGCTGTACGCGTAACTTTGCGAACGTGTCGGCGGCAGCGTTATCCCACGGAGGTATGGTCATGCGATCAAGAAATGCATGCACGACACGCGCGAGACCGCGCGGATTGCCACGCCTTTCCAGACCAAATAACAATTCGGCGCGGGTTATCACCGAAATCGCCATGTCGCGTGGGGCCATTGTCGCAACTTTTGCATCCAGCGCGGGGAATGCACCGCGAATGATATAGCTTGAGGTATCGGTATCGAGCAGATAGCGCACTATCGTTGCACACCTGGTCTGCGCTGCACCTTCACGTTGCGGCTGGCGCTCGGTTTGGCCGCGGGGATGGTGAATGGATCGTGTGTTGCTTCCACCGCGTTCATCTGGCGCTCACGCATAAAATCCCCCGGCAAACGTGTTTTATCACGTATCGCAAAGAACTCGGCCCATGCGCCTTCTGATGCCCGTGTTGAAAGAACGATGTCGCCAGTGCCCGCGTCTTTGCGGATGAAAACTTCAGACGCGTTTATGCGAAATTGTTTGGGCAGGCGAACTGCCTGACTATTGCCGTTGTTGAAAATTTTTGCGGTACGCACGACGCCCTCCGATGCATAAATGTGTGTATATTTATATATTATACACACAATCGCACCAGCGGGAGCCGGTAAGGCGCAATGTCTTTCGATTATTGCGCCCGAGTTCTGAATTCAGCGAACTCATCGCCAAGATAAAAGCCGGCCGCGGCGGACGTTACACCTAGCCGTTTACGCTCCTGCCGCACAGCCCGGACATTGCCGCCGCCTTGCTAGATCAAGTCACCGCGATGCGCTGCAAGACCAAGCTGGACGGGCCGTTGCGTGAGATGGTCATCATACGCATCGGCATACTCAATCGCGTCAGCCATGTGAGCAAGGCCCACGGCACCGTCTACGCGCCCAAGGAAGGTCTGGGCCCCAAGGAAGTCGCCGCCATCGAAGACTGGAAGAACTCTGAACTTTTCAGCGCGTCGCAACCCAGATGCGTGAGGATCTTGACAATCACCGCCGGCTCTTCGATGGCGGCGATGATCTTCAGGGTGCCGCCACAGTTCGGGCAATGCTCAATATCAATGCCAAAAACGCGCCGGAGCAACCGCGACCAACTTATACGCGCCGGCGCGCCGTGCGCGTGTTCCCCCGCAGGCTCGCTGATATTCTCCGCTGGACCCCGCACGATCGCGGCTCGCAGCCCGGCATTGGGGGCGAGCACGCCGTGAAAGCGGATCAGGTGCAGGCGCGGTCGCGGCACCAGCGCGGCCAGGCGCCGCATGAATTCCAGCGGCGACATCATGATGTGCGTGGTGCCGTCGCGCCAGGCGCTTTTGAGTTGCAGCACGTCGTCACCGGCGCCATCGCGCTTGAGCTGTTCGTTGGCGATCGCGGGGCAGGTGATGTAGCGGCAGAGGCGTATAGCCCGGATGCAGCGTAGCGCAATCCGGGATCGTATTCGCGCATCATGTCGTCGCAACGATACCCGATAGGGGTATCCTACGGACTGACGATTCGTCTCCAGTTGCTCTCCACCCCGCTTCACAGCGACCCAGTTACTTTCGACTACAAAGGTCATAACTTTTCTTGACGT
>CANJQI010000011.1 GCA_947476215.1 Betaproteobacteria bacterium | reverse complement strand
TATATATGCGTGTGCTACCGTCGCCTCCGTCATCGTGGCCTCCCTGTTAGTCCATGACTGTTTGTCGGTTGATCCTACCTCACATGAATACACGTCACAACCCCGGCATCCGATCACCGCACACGATGTCCTGACTCACGCACGCGTCTTGATGATGGCCGTTGATCGATTTTTGTGCCGCGCTAACCATATTGACTGCATCGTCATTTTTCGATGGACGAGCGACGTTTTAGATTGGATAATTCACCGATGCCGGACGTATATACCCCCCTGGTCACCCCTCCCGCGGATCGCAGCGAGCCTGCGCTATGGTTCGCATTCCATCGCGGCCAGATCCTGGTGACGAGAACCGAACAACAGCCGCAAATTCCGTGCTGCGTGTCCCTGTCCGATCTGGGTCTAGCCACCGTGCGCGATCTGTACCTGGGCACGTACGGTCGCAGACACTGTTACGTTTCCGAACTCAATAAGGAACACACGGTACCGCAAGGCCACGAATTACAGGGCCTGCGCGACGTCTTTGGCATAGTCGACGAGACCTTGGCCACACTCGCCGGACGGGCGTTCCAGATCATGGAGTGGGATCGCAACCATCAGTTTTGCAGCCGCTGCGGAACACCAACCGACGCGCCCCGCGACGAGCGTAAGCGCGCGTGCCCGAAGTGCCGGTACACGGTCTATCCACCGGTATCGCCGGCAATCATGATATTGATCATGCACGGCAAAACGCTGCTGCTGGCGCGCAGGGTAAACGGTGTGCCGGGGCGTTTCAGCGCGCTGGCGGGTTTCGTCGAACCCGGCGAGACCCTGGAAGACACGGTACGCCGCGAGACTCGCGAAGAAGTTGGAATCGAAATCAAAAACCTGCGTTATTTCGGCAGTCAGCCGTGGCCTTTCCCGCATTCCCTGATGGTCGCCTTCACGGCCGAGTACGACAGCGGAGAAGTGCGCCCGGACGGTGTGGAAATCGGCGAGGCGCGATTTTTTGAACTCGACGCGCTCCCGAATCTGCCGCCCAGCATCAGCATTTCACGCCGTCTTATCACCACCATCGCGGCCAGGCTTGCACGAGGCGAGAAAATCAGCTGAACGATGCTGAGTAGTCACGGGTGACCCGTAACGCTGCCGGCTTCAAACACTTTCCAAACTGCGCCACACGCACTTGCCTTTGCTGGCCTTGTCGATGTCTTCCAGCTGTTTTTCGTGCGCCGCGATTTCTTCCGCATCGGCGGCAAGCACGATCAGGTCGAGTGCGCCTGCGCTAAAACCTTGCCCACCTAGCGAAACCTGCGGCGCGGTCTCTACATCCATGATCAGGCTCTCCTGGCCGCGCGTCATGGCCAAGTAGACTTCGGCCAGCAGATTGGCATCGAGCAGCGCACCGTGCATGGTGCGTTTCGAGTTATCGATTTGGTACCGGTCGCACAGCGCGTCGAGATTGTTTCTCTTGCCCGGATGCAACTCTCGTGACATCGGCAACGTGTCGACGATGGACGGACAATACTCACCGACCGACTTCAAGTCGAGCAAGCTGAACTCGCGATTGAGAAAGGCAACGTCGAACGGCGCGTTGTGGATAACCAACTCCGAGTCGCGGATAAAGTCCCGGAGCTCCCGCGCCACATCGCCAAATTTCGGCTTGTCAAGCAAGAATTCCTCTGTTAGACCATGGACTTGCAGCGCCCCCTCGTCACTGGGGCGCTCCGGATTAATGTAGCGATGAAAGTGCTGGCCGGTCAAACGCCGGTCCACCAACTCGACGGCCGCCACCTCGATCACCCGATGGCCGAGCTTGGGGTCGAGACCCGTGGTTTCCGTGTCAAGTATGATTTGGCGCATTTTTGATTCAGTGAATGGTTATTGGTGAATAGTGAGTGGTAGGTCGCTGCAGCATATCGACTCCTTCGATACTACTTACTGCTCACCAATCACGCCCTGCAAGCAACCGACTCGACGCCGCGATTAGCCAGCTGGTCGGCGCGCTCATTACCATCGTGCCCGGCATGGCCCTTAACCCATATCCATTCCACTTCGTGTTGCCCGGCAATTGCGTCAAGTTGTTTCCATAAATCCACGTTTTTAACCGGCTGCTTGCCGGCTGTCTTCCAGCCGCGCTTCTTCCAGTCATGTATCCACACCGAAATGCCCAGTTGCACGTACTTGGAATCCGTATGCAGTTTGACCCGGCACTGACGTTTCAACGCTTCCAGCGCGCGGATTACAGCCAGCAGCTCCATGCGGTTATTCGTGGTGTGCGCTTCGCCGCCAAACAGTTCGCGCGTGCGATCGCCGCATTCGAGCAACGCCCCCCAACCACCGGTACCCGGATTACCCTTGCATGCGCCGTCGGTGTATACGCTGACAATCTGACTCATGGCGTCCTATCGGAATTTCGCGCGGCCACTGCGTCATCATTGCCACCGACGCGCTTGGGCACGATAGCAAGGCTTCTGCGTCGCGCGTGATGCTCACGCCAGCGCGGTTGTATGATGCGCATGCCGCGCAGGCGTTTGATCACGTGCAGATAATAAATGCCTCCGCCGATGGGCCACCAGCGATCGCCCGCCGCCTCCATGAAGCGCAATCTGTGCAGCCACTGCTCCCGCGTGCAGGGTGGCACGTAACACCCCATGCGACCGGCATCAACTTCCAGCTCCAGCAACGCCAGCCAGTCCTTGAGTCGCGGCAGCGCGATAAACTTTCCACACCAAGGATATACGTCGCGCGACCTGCCCAGCAGATTCCACAGTCCCCACAAGCTCCGCGGATTAAAACCGATGATCAGCGCATGCCCTTCCGGCATCAATACCCGGCCCACCTCACGAACGATCTGGTGCGGATGTATGCTGAATTCAAGCACATGCGGCATCACCAGCAGGTCGACACTATTGCTTGCGATGGGCAGATCATAGAAATTCGCGCGCAGATCGACGTCGCCCTCCGAGGCCAGGCGGCATCTGAATGAAATGCGGCTCGACCGCAGAAAATCGTGCTCCGGCAGACCCAGTTGCAGAGCGTTGTAGCCGAACACATCCGCTACCGATTGATCGACAAACCGAAGCTCGCGCTCGAGCAGATACCGTCCGAGCGGCGAAGCAAACCAGCTTGCGAGCGTTTGAGGTTGGATTGTGATTGACATGCGCGCAGTTTAAAACAAAGATACGGGCTGTGCACTCTTGGATATGGCAACCATGAACAGATTAGACATTGCGCCGGTCCGCGCGTTTCAGGACAACTACATCTGGGTGATACGCAATGCCGAATACGCGGCAGTGGTCGATCCGGGTGACGCGCAGCCGGTCATCGCCTATTTGCACGCGGAGAAGCTGAAGCTGTGCGCAATTCTAAATACCCATCATCACGCCGACCACGTCGGCGGCAACGATGACTTGCTACGTCATGCACAGGTTCCCGTATACGGTCCTTACGACGAACGCGTTCCGACGATAAGCCGTCAACTGCGCGAAGGCGAGCGGATTTCTTTGCCTGAGTTCGACGTCGAGTATTCCGTATTGGAAATTCCGGGACACACGCGCACACACATCTCATTTCACGGCGATGGCGCGCTGTTCTGCGGCGACACGCTGTTCGCCTGCGGTTGCGGGCGTCTGTTCGAAGGCACGCCGCAACAAATGCACAGTTCGCTGCAAAAACTGGCCGCATTGCCAGACGACACCCGCGTCTATTGCGGTCATGAATACACGCTCGCCAACCTGCGCTTTGCCCTGGCGGTTGAGCCCGCCAACCCGGAACTGATTTCATGGGAACAGGAAGCGCGTGAGCAGCGAGGCCGGAATCATCCGACCTTGCCGTCGACCATAGGCAGGGAAAAGCGCGCCAATCCCTTTCTGCGCTGCAATCAGCCTGCCGTTAGCGCGGCCGCCAGCAAGCATGCCGGGGCCACCCTCACCGATCCCGTCAGCGTGCTCGCCACAATACGCGACTGGAAAAATAATTTTTAGTAAAAACAAATAGTTATAACGGTATTTCAAGACTTGACTCACACCAGTCCCGCTGGTTACCATGTGCCCGGTCCAAAATTGCACCGAGCGCCATCCGACAAACCGCCTCTTGCCCGACCAGGAGGCCACAAGAAGTCCGGACTCGTCGTCTAGAGTCTTTGGGGGAATCAATATTGCGCTCCACATCTGCATTCCTGCTGCTCGCCGTCGGCATACTGATACACGCGCCACGGGTGATCGCAGCTGACGAGTCGCGTGAGTCCCAGCCGCTGCCGGCTGTGCGCCCTTCAGCCACCGGACTGACGCTGACGCCGTCACAAAATCCCTACGATGTAACACCGGGCGCCGATGAAATTTCGAGCGTGCAGGTTCCGGCCGCGCAATCGGCCAGACCGCCGGTCATGCTCGACCTCACCGCCGCGCCCACCAGCTTGTGGACACGCATACGCCTGGGATTCGGATTGCCGGACGTCAGCAGCGCCCTGGTCAAGGAGCAGGAAGACTGGTTCGCCAACCGTCCGGACTACATCAAGCGCACCATTGCACGCAGCAGCCGATATCTGCATTACATCACCGAGGAATTGCAGAAACGCCGCATGCCGACCGAGATCGCGCTGCTGCCCATCATCGAAAGCGCCTACAATCCGGTCGCTTATTCGCGGGCGCACGCCTCCGGTATCTGGCAATTCATACCCTCGACGGGCAAGAATTACGGGCTGCAACAAAACTACTGGTACGATGGCCGGCGCGATGTCATTGCGGCCACCACCGCCGCGCTCGATTACCTGCAAAAGCTTTACGACATGTTCGGCAGTTGGGATCTGGCGCTTGCATCGTACAACTGGGGCGAAGGCGCGGTGGGGCGCGCGATCGCAAAAAATCAGGCGCGCGGGCTGCCCACCGATTATCAAAGCCTGACCATGCCGAACGAAACGCGTTATTACATACCAAAACTTCAAGCGATCAAGAATATCATCGCGAATCCTGCGCAGTTCGGAATAGACCTCGCCGATGTTCCGAATCAGCCCTACTTCACAACCGTCACCACCAACAAGGACATGGACGTCAAGGTCGCCGCGAAACTTGCAGGCATGCCGGTCGACGATTTCAGGCAATTGAATCCCGGGCACAACCGCGTCGTGATCCGCGCCAACAACCAACCGACTCTGCTATTGCCCACGGACCGGGCGGACACGTTCCGCGCCAACCTCGACAACCACGTCGAACCGCTGGTTTCATGGCAGCCATATACCATGCGCAACGGCGACCGCCTCGATCGCATCGCCGCGCGCCACCGTATCACCGTCGAACAACTGAAACAGGCCAGCGGCATTTCCGGCCAGCACCGCGTCGCGGCCGGCACCACGCTGATGGTACCTGCCGGCACCAACGCCACACCCCATCTGCCCGACCTTCCCGCGCCGTCCGTCGCAGCGGTCAAAGCGCCGAAAAAAGCGGGTAAAACCGTACAAGCCCGGGGAAAAAGCGTGGCATCGCGTTCGGCCTCAGCCAAGGGGGCGCAGACACGCAAGCTCACCCGCAAGCCCACACCCGCCCAGCGTACCGCCAGCCACGGTAACCGCAAGATGCTGGTCGCGCAGCGTCAGCGTTGACACGAGGTGGCGCCATCCCGTAGCCCGTAAGAAGCAAAGCGGATTACGGGAGAATTGTCTGCCTTGCGCGCGCGTCCACCAATAACGGCTATATGCGGCCCGGACTACAAATACGCCCCCCCGGCGAAGCAATAGTACGTGAGGTCAACTGCCGTTTTCAGGATGATTTAAGCAGGTGGCAGTTTACGGCATGCGTCGCGGTGACGGCGGTACCAGTCGGATAGGAAACGCGGCACTCCGCCATGACCTGTGGGCAGCGCGGATGAAAGTGACAGCCTTGCGGCGGGTGCACCGGTGACGGCATGTCGCCGCCAAGGCGTATCACCTCGCATCGCGCCGTCTGGTCGATCACCGGCACTGCAGACAACAGCGCACGCGTATACGGATGGCGCGGCGACTTGAGAACTTCATCGACGCTGCCGCTTTCGACAATGCACCCCAAATACATTACTGCCACATCGTGGGCGAGGAACTCCACCACCGATATATTGTGCGTGATGAACAGGTAGCTGAGCCCCATCTTCTCCTGCAATGACTTGAGCAGATTCAATATCTGCGCCTGCACCGACACATCGAGAGCACTGGTCGGCTCATCGCAAACGATGAGCCGGGGTTCCACCGACAACGCACGGGCAATGGCGATACGCTGGCGCTGTCCGCCCGAAAACTCGTGTGGATAGCGGTATTTCATGTCGGGCGCCAGGCCGACCTCAACGAGCAAGGCGTCGATGCGCCGCTGGCGCTCTTCCGAACCACCGCCTATACCCAACGCCGTCATGCCCTCTTCTATGATCTCGAACACGCGCATGCGCGGATTGAGCGACGCGTAGGGATCCTGAAAAATGATCTGTATCTGATTGCGTTTTTCACGCAACTCCGAGCGTGTGAGTCGCGACAAATCCTCACCGGCAAACAGGACACGCCCGCCCGTCGGCTCGATGAGGCGCAGTATGCCCTTGCCCACCGTCGTCTTGCCGCACCCCGACTCACCGACCAGCCCCAGCGTGCGCCCCTCGGCAAGATTCAGAGTAACGCCGTCAACGGCGTTGACGTGTCCGGATACGCGCTGCAGCAGGCCGCCGCGTATCGGAAAGTGCACTTTGAGGTCCGCTACTTCCAGTAGCGGACCTGTGAGGTGTGAGGAGTGATTAGGGAAGAGTATTTTCTGTTCGTCGCTATTCGACGATTGACTCTGCACTTTCAGGTTTGCACTTGCTGTGCCATCGGCAAACAGATGGCACCTGGCGCCCTGTCCGTTTTCGAGTTCGTGCCATTGCGGCACGGTGCTGCGGCATAAATCCCACGCCGCATCGCATCGAGTTGCGAAACGGCAACCGGTAAATTCCTGTGTCAACTTGGGAACGCTGCCGCGGATGACGGCGAGCGCCTTGCCACGTCGGTTACTTCCCGGCAGCGACTCGAACAACTTTCGCGAGTAGGGGTGCGCGGGTTGCCCGAAAAACTGCTCTCGGGTCGCGGTTTCGACGATTTGGCCTGCGTACATGACCGCAACGCGGTGCGCCATCTCCGACACGACCGCGAGATCATGCGTGATCAGCAGCATCGCCATGCCGCGCTTGCGCTGCAAATCGCGCAATAAATCAAGGATTTGCGCCTGTATCGTGACGTCGAGCGCGGTCGTCGGCTCGTCGGCGATCAGCAGATCGGGGTCGCAGGCGAGCGCGATTGCAATCATCACGCGCTGCTTCATGCCACCGGAAAGCTGGAACGGATATTCTCCACGCCGCCTGGCAGGGTCCGGAATGCCCACGGCGTTCAGCAGTTCCATCACCCGCCCCTCAAGATCTGCGGCGCGCAGCGCGGTGTGCCGCTCCAGCGTTTCGGCAATCTGCCGGCCGACAGTCATGACCGGATTCAGACTCAGCATCGGCTCCTGAAAAATCATCGCCACGCGCCGCCCGCGCACGTCGCGCATGTCGACTTCCGCCTTCCGCAACAGATCCTCGCCTGCCAACTCGACGCGGCCATCGACCACCTGCCCGTTGTCCGGCAGCAGCCGCATCACCGACAGCGCCGTCATCGACTTGCCACAGCCCGATTCACCCAGCAGCGCGTAGGTCTCGCCGCGTGCGATTTCGAGCGACAAGCCTTCGATCGCGCGCACCACCGCGTCATGCGTGGCGAGCCAGGTCGACAGGTTGGCGATTTTCAACAATGGTTGCGCGGAACTCATGTCAGTGCCTGTCTTCCCGAATAAAGCACGCGCAAGTTCTTCCAGCGCCGGTCGCAAAGTCCATCACGCGGTCTTCCCGATCGGCTTGAGTCTTTGCTTCGCGGCGAACGGATTGATCATGCCTATGCGCGGATCGAATGCGTCGCGCACTGCATCAGCGAAGAGGTTGGCGGCGAGCACCAGCGTGACCATGAAGGTAAACGCCGCCGCCAGCGACCACCACACCATGGGGTCGCGCGCCATCTCCAGCCGCGCGTTGTTGATCATGGTGCCGAAACTGTTCATCGACGGGTCGACACCGACACCGACGTACGACAACACCGCTTCGGCCAGGACCAGACCGCTGAACTCCATGACCACAGAAATCAACACTAAATACATGACGTTAGGCAGGATATGCCGGCTGATGATACGGTGGTGGCGCACTCCGAAGGCATGCGCAGCCTGTATGTACTCGAGTTCCTTAAGCTTCAGCGTCTCGCCGCGCAACAGCCGGCACAGTCCCGTCCAGCTCGTGACACCCAGAATGATGCACAGGAACAGCAGCCGCAAGTCGGCGCGCTGCGCGGCGGTCGGGAAAAGTTCGGGATGACCGTCGATATAGACCTGCATCATCAGCACCGCAGCGGCAATCAGCAGCACGCCCGGTATCGAGTTGAGCGTGGTGTAGACATACTGTATGGTGTCGTCGACCCAGCCGCCGAAATAGCCGGCCGCGATGCCCAGAGCCAACGCGAACGGCAGCATCACGAGCGTCGTCAGCGTTCCGATGACGAGCGCGGTGCGCACGCTCTTGAGGGTCTGGTAGAGCACGTCCTGGCCCACCTTGTCGGTTCCCAGCACGTGGTATTCGGCCGCCAGCGCGACGGCAATACCACCCAGCACGCAGAATACGAGCGCCGTAATCAATACCGCCTTCCACGATACGTCGCTGCCGCCGCTCCATATCTGCTCCCAAGCGCGTCCCAGCGTCGTCCCTCCGGACTGCGCGATGCATGCGGCGATCAGTGCAGCGAGCAGCAGCCATATCACCGTGCCGCAGGCAGCGCCGCCCACGCCCGCGTGCAGCAAGCTGACTGTCCATGCGCCTTCCTCGTCCGGAAGGCTCGCGCCGCCGTATTTAAGGCGCGGATAGTCGCGCACCTGAGTGCCGTCGGGCCGCTCTATCGTTTCCTTGGAAAACAAATGCGTGGCGAGCGGCGCGGAATAGGTTTTCTCACGATTGGTGCGTATGCGTTCCAGCGCGAGATCGAGCACGCTCAACACTTCCACCGAGTAACGCGCCGTGGTGCTCTGTTCCGTGGCCGCCAGGCGCGGACGAAAATGCAGGCAGTCCAAAAATCCGGTGACCACAAACAGCGCCAGTATGGTCAACCCCACCATGCCGCTGCGCGATTGCACGACGCGCCGCCATGGTGCGCGCAAATGCTCGCGCCCGCGCACATAAACGACGGCGCATGCAATGACCAGCGCCAGCAGGTAAACCAGCCAGTCCGTCCACAGCACCACGATCTGGAAAGGCATCAGGACAACCTCACACGCGGATCGACCAGCGTATACGAGATATCGGTGAGCAGCAGCCCGGCGACATAGAGGAGCGATCCGATGAACACCATGGAGCGCACCACCGCGAAGTCCTGCGAATTGATCGCGTCTATGGTGTAGCTGCCCAGTCCGGGAATGCCGAAAAACGACTCAGTGATGAGTCCGCCGATAAACAGGAACGGAATGGCGACGACGACCCCGGTGAGTATGGGGATCATCGCATTCTTCAGCACGTGCCGGAACAGAATGGCGACTTCGGACAGGCCCTTGGCACGCGCGGTGCGCACATAGTCGCGGCCGATCTCTTCCAGGAAAAAAGTTCTGTAGAGTCGTGTGCTGGCGCCGAAACTTCCAAGCACGCCGATGGCGGCCGGCAGCACCACAAAGCGCCACGCGTCGAACCCACCGCTGAAGCCGGAGACCGGTACCAGGTTCCACAGTTTTCCAATCACATACTGTCCGCCTATGATGTAGAACATGCTCGAAATGGACATCGCGACCACGCATGCGACCACCCCCCAGAAATCGACATAGGTGGCGCGAAAGAAAGCGAATCCGAGACCGAGCGTGAGGTAGATCAGCAGGCCCACGAAAAATGCCGGCACCGCCACCGCGAGGCTGGGCCCCATGCGCATGCGAATTTCGCGCGCGATATCGCGGCCGTCATCCGCGCGGCCGAATTCGAATGCGAACATACGCAACGATTTATCGAAGAACACGGTTTGCACTATCCTGCCAATGCCACTCTCTTTATCGTTATATATCAACGGTTTGTCGTATCCACGCTCCTGTTTCCAGCGCTCTATCGCGTCGGGAGTGACGCGCTTGGCACCCAATTGCATACGCGCCATGTCATCCGGCGTATTGACCAGGAAAAACAATGCGAAAGTAATGATGTTGACGCCGAGCAGGATCGGAATCGCATACAGAATACGCCGGATGATGTAGCGGATCATGCTCTTGCCGTCCCGCGTTCCCGCCGCCGCCACGTCAATACCGCCGGCAAAGCCGCCATGGCGATGAGCAAACCCATCAAAGGCAGAGGCCACCACAGCGGCTGGTTCCAGTCGTTACGCATCTGATTGCGCAATGCCTGGTCTATGCGGTGATACTTGAGCGTGTTATAGGCGATCTTGTTGGGCTTCACGTTCGCATACCATGCATGGTAAAGCGCGTAATCCTTGGGGTGATACCCCCACAGCCACGGTGCGTCCGCCTGCAATATCGCCAACATGTGGTCGATGATGGCCTGTCGCTCCGGTGAATTCTGCATGTTCTTCATGCGTTCAAATAAACGATCGAATTCCGGATTTGCGTAGTTCGCTGCGTTCTCACCCTGGCTGGCGACCTTGCTTTGCGGCCCATGGAGCAGGAACAGAAAATTCTCGGGATCCGGATAGTCGGCGTGCCAGCCCCATTCGAATATCTGCGCATTGCCTTTGCGAATCTTGTCCTGAAAACGGTTGTAATCCGTCGGTCGCAACTGGAGCTGAATATTAATCTTCTCAAACTGCTTTTGGTACCACTCCAACATCGACTTGGCCTCGGCGCCCCGCGCGGTAACGTCGAAGTACAAAACTAGTGGCGCGCCTGTCCTGGAATCGATGCCGTTCGGATAACCCGCTTCCGCCAACAGTTTTTTCGCAACCTCGACCGGCTTGCGCCTTGGACCGCCGGCACCCCAGTCATAAACCACCGCATTGATACCCGCCTTGCCATCTCGAAATCCAAAGATTCCCGGCGCCAACGGACTTTGCGCGGGTATGCCGCGGCCATTCTGGAATATGGACAGAAATTCCTCATAGTCGACCACCACGGAAATCGCCTGGCGCAGCTTGCGCGCCCGCTCGCTGTTGCCGCCGACCACCGCGTCGAGCATGTTGAAACCCATGTAGAACGTGGATACCGCCACCGATGTCGTGAGCCGTATTCCCTGCTTGCGCATGACATCGGTAACCACCGCCTCGCCTTCCCCCCCCATGCGCACTGCCTGGTCGAACGTGTCGGACGCTATGCCGGACGCATCGTAATAACCCTGCAAAAACTTGTTCCAGCGGGGAATACTCTCCTTCTCAAGGGTAAACACCACTTTGTCGATGAACGGCAATGGCTTACCTGCATCGGCGAGCAATCCGGACGCGGCATCGGCAGGCTCACCATCGGAAGGAAAGGATTCGCCGTGAAAATTGGGATTGCGCTCGAGCACCATGACCCGATTCGGATTGTTCTCGGTCAGCATATAGGGGCCCGTTCCCACCGGGTACCAGTCGAGCGTCAAATTCTTGGCGGCCATGCCCGGCTCGCCATGGAAGCGGTCGACTTCCGCCGGCACCGGTGCGAAAAACGGCATGGCCAGCCAGTACAGGAACTGCGGGTAGGCACCCTTGATCTTGATGCGATACGTATGGTCATCCACAACTTCAACGCCACCGAGCGGATACTTCCGCAGGTCTATCCACGCTTCGCCATTGCCGGCCTTGGCCAGCCCTTCGTTTACCTTCTTGAGGGCATCGGCGTATTCCTTAAGACCCACGATGTAGTCGCTCATCAAGCCGAGTATGGGTGAATGCAGGCGCGGGTGTGCTAGGCGCTTGATCTGATACTCGAAGTCGCGTGCGTTTAGTTCACGCGTGCCTTGTTCGCGAAAATCCGCAAGTGTGTTCTTGTCGGCCAGATCGCGTGACGCCAGGTTTTCGTAGACATATCCGCCCCTGGCATTGCGCGCGAATGCCGGATGCGGCTGATACTTGACGCCACGCTTGATCTTAATCTCATAGACTGTATACGCGACGGCCGTGACGGCGGCATTTGCCGGCAGGGGCCGGTCGTGTGCGTCGTAGTAACGCGCCTGCGGCATCTCTGCCGCGCTGCACGGGATCAGCGTGTGCGGGCGCTTCAGATAATGATATTGCAGTGGCGGCTCGTAAATCTGCGCGGTAAAAGTGATCTCGTTTGAGCTGTAGGACTGCACCGGATCGAGATGTTTGGGGCGTTCGGCGAATGCCGAATACAGGATATTCCCCTTGGCATCGGATGCCGGATAAGGGTTGTTCCATGGCGAGCCGCATCCGGCAATCAGTAGAAGCGACAACAACACCACTAAGCGGTACGAGTGCGCGATCATCTGGCGCAAAGTGTAGCGTAATCCGGCTCCGGGAGGAAACCCGGGACGCTTACGATATAATCGCGCGATTGCATAGATCACACCGAAAGTCTGTCCATGGGATTTCTTCAGGATAAGCGATACCTCGTTACCGGCTTGCTCAGCAACCGCTCCATCGCCTACGGCATCGCCAGGGCGCTGCAGCGCGAAGGCGCGCAACTTGCGTTTACCTATCAAGGCGAGGGCGTCAAGGACCGCGTGCTGAAGCTGGCGGGCGAATTCGGCAGCGAACTCGTATTTCCGTGCGACGTCGCAAGCGACGAGGAAATCAGCAAACTATTCAGCGATCTGAAAACGAGCTGGGACGGGCTGGACGGTATCGTGCATTCGATTGCTTACGCGCCGCGCGAAGCCCTGGTGGGCGCGTATCTGGACGGTTTGACGCGCGAGGCATTCCGTGTCGCGCACGACGTGAGTTCCTACAGTTTCGCAGCGCTCGCCAAGGCCGGCTTGACTATGATGGAAGGACGGCCCGCGGCGCTGCTGACACTCTCCTATCTGGGCGCCGTGCGCGCAATACCGCACTACAATGTCATGGGCCTTGCCAAGGCGAGCCTTGAGGCCAACGTCCGGTATCTCGCGCAAGACCTCGGTCCGCGTGGGATTCGTGTCAACGGAATATCCGCCGGCCCGATCAAAACCCTGGCCGCCTCCGGGATCGCGAGCTTCAGCAAACTGCTAGGCTACCATGCGCAGCACGCGCCGCTGCGCCGCAACACGACCATAGAAGACGTCGGAAACACGGCCGCATTCCTGCTTTCGAATCTGGCCGCGGGAATTACCGGAGAAATCCTGTACGTAGACGGCGGTTTCAACACAACCGCGCTCGGCACCTTGGAATAACGCGCCCCGCTGCCTGCAGCGCCGGCGCCCTGCCCCGTGACTATTGCTGTTTGCTTTCCAGCCTGTCCTGCCGGACCTTTACTTCGGTCTTGAGCTTCAGGCTTGCGATATACGCGGTCAGCTCTTCCTGTCCCAGCATCCGCTGCAGTTCCTCGATAACCGCTTTGCGTTTTGCGACATCCACGGTATCGTGGTTCACCACACGCGACACACGTAACAGCACGAAACCGCCCTGTGAATTTTCGACACCTGAATAGGCAGGCAGCGCCGTCACATCGGCCTTGAATACTTTGGTCAGCACCCCGCCCGTGTATCCCTCGGCCTTTTCGCGGCTGACAAGCTTGCTGGCGCTCCACGTCAAACCCGACACCTCGGCGCCCTGTTTGAGCTTAGTCAAAAATTCGCGCCCATGTTTCGCCGCCAGCTGTACCGCCTGCTCCGTGGTCAGGCGTTTGCGTATCTCCGCGCTGACCTCGTCAAAAGGCCTTACGCTGGGCGCCTTGTATTCCACAACACGGGCCGACACCAGCGTATTGTCGCCGACATCCACGATTTCGGAATTACGCTTGTTGCGCGCGACATCGTCCGAAAACACCGCCTGCATCAACTTCGGATGATTGAGCAGTTTGACATTGCCCTTGCCGTCGCGACTCACCCAGCCACTGGTCTGGAGACTCAGTTTCAGCGCTTCGCTTGCCGGCTTGAGGCTGTCGCCCTGCACAAAAACCAGTTCCCTGAATTGTTCACCGAGCTCCGAAAATTGCTTGCCCGCCTTCTGACGGCGTAGATCGCGCTCAACTTCCTGCTTGACGTCATCCAGACCGCGCCCCTTGATGCCCGCGAGCCGGATGATATGGTATCCAAAAGGAGACTCGACGGGTCCGGCCAGTTCCCCTGATTTCATTTGAAACACAGCGTCATCAAAAGGTTGGACCATGGCACCACGCGGGAAGTAACCCAAGTCGCCCCCCTTCTCGGCCGAGCCAGGATCCTGCGAACTCTTCTTTGCGAGATCGGCGAAACTGGCAGGATTCTGGCGTATTTTTTTGAGCAGCTGCTCCGCCTTTTCACGCGCAGCCTGTTTCTCCTGTGCACTCGCCTTGGCATCGACGGCGATCAGGATGTGGCTCGCCTGACGCTCCTCGCCCTGCGCATAGCGCTTCAGGTTCTGCTCGTAAAACTGCTTGACCTCACCTGCGGCAATTTCCGTCTGCGCAGCCAGACTGTCCAGGGACAGCACCAGATACTCAAGGCGTGCCTGCTCCGGAACCTGGAAATCGTTCTGGTGCGCATCGTAATATTGGCGCAGTGCGCCTTCGTCCAGCTTCACCTGCGAAAGAAATTTTTCCGGCTCCAGCACGCTTTGGCTCACTTCCCGCTGCTGGGCATTTATGCGCAACAGCCAATCTACCGTTGAAACAGGCACCATAGCCGTAGCGCGGTAAGCATCGCTCAGGCGACCGACCATCAGATCACGGCGCACGCTGTTCTCGAACATGACAGGAGTCATGTTCTGCCGCTGCAGCACCCCTTCATACTGGGTGTGCGAAAACTTGCCGTTCTCCTGGAAAGCAGGCTGATCGCCGATCAGTTCCTGCAACTGCTGATCCGACACCAACACACGATTGCGCAGTGCCTGATTCACCAGCAGGCGCTGGCGGACTATCCCCTCGAGTATGGAAAATCGTATTTCCGGATTATCGAGCAATGCCGGATCAAAACGATCGCCCACCATGCGCTGCAGCTCGGTCTGGCGCTCCTGCAACGCTTTCGTAAATTCCTGCCGGCTGATGGGCTGCCCGTCCACCGTGGCAACGTTGTCGCTGGTGTCGCCGGTACGAAAATAAGAATCCACACCGAAAAACGCAAATGGCAGAAAGATAATCGCCAGTACGATCTGTATCAGTTTCTTGTGGTTTTCAATTAAATTAAACATGTTTTAAGACACGAATTATCAGTGCTAATTATAGCATCGGCGGACCGCTTCCGTCGGATCCTCCTTACCCTGCATCGCGGTGCGATGATGCGACGATCCGCCACCATGACACGGCAATACTCGTCGGCTCGACGAAACACGATACCGCAAGAAAATGGACTTCGAAAGTTTCGGCAAACTCATGCGGGAAGCGGGGATGCAGCTCCATCCCTCGTAACTGCCCGCCAGGATAATCGAACAAGTCCGCGCGGCAGCGTGGAAGGCAAGTGCAGCCAATAGGAGCGATAGTCATGACAAACATAAGCGAACTGCCGGCGCAAGTCGGCCGCAGCATCGATGCCTTTGTGGAAGCGGCCAAGGCTGCGTTCGAAGCCGATCTCGTCGCTGTAGTGATATACGGCTCGGCCGCCGAAGGACGGCTGCGAGCCACGTCAGACGTCAACATGCTGCTGGTGGTGAAGCGCTTCGGGCAAGCCGAGGCCGACCGCTTGCGCGGGCCGCTACGGCTGGCGCATGCCACAGTGCAGATGAATGCCATGTTCCTGCTTGAGTCGGAAGTGGCTGCGGCGATGGAAGCGTTTGCCGTCAAGTTCGCGGACCTCCTGGCGCGCCATCGCATCCTCTACGGCAGCGACCCGTTCGCCAACCTCAACCTGCCACGCAACGCGCTCATCAAACGTCTGAAACAGGTGCTGCTCAATCTGCAGTTGCGGCTGCGCGAGCGCTATGTGATGCTGAGCCTGCGCGAGGAGCAACTCGCGCTTCTGATCGCGGATGCCGCGGGCCCGCTGCGCTCAAGCGCCGCTTCGCTGCTCAAGCTCGAGGGCGAGCCCGCGCTCGCACCGAAAGAAACGCTGGAGAAACTGGTCTCGAAAATGAACGACGCGCATTTGAGCGCCGCGCTGCAGGAAGTTTCCGTGGCACGCGAGCAGCGCCAGTTGCCTCCCGGCAAAGCGGCGCCGGCACTGATGGGGCCCATCGAACTGGCGCTGCAGTTGCGCGACCGCGTCGCGCGGCTTGACTAAGCCGCAGGAGAACGCGTCATGCTGAATCCATTTCTGCTCGGAAGCGCGTCGTTCCTCGCTTTTTATATCGTCATTGGGGTCGCCGCCAACTGGCGTGCTGCGCATCTGGTTGCGCAAAATGGAAACCGCAAACGCGCAACCGCAGCCGACACTGACCGATCCTTACCTCATCGCCTGCCTGCGCGATGGCGACAAGGAGGCGCTGCGCATCGCCACCGTCGCGCTGGTCGGCCGTGGTTTGCTCGACGCCAATGGCACGCAGCTTAAAACACGCAACGCCGATGCCGTGGACCTCGTCAACCGGCAGATCGAAAAGACCATACTCAGACACTACGGCGCATCCCGCGACGCCGAGTCGATCTTTGCGGCACCCGAGGCGATCGCGGCGTGCGCCTCGTATCGCAAAGTCCTCGAGCTGCATCGGCTGATTGCCGGCCCGCAAAACTATGCGCGTCGCGTCATGCCGCTGCTGGCGACACTCTTCATCTTACTGGGCTTATGCATCGTCAGAGTCGTCAACGCTGTAATGCAGCGACGGCACAACGTCGGCTTTCTGGTCGTTCTTGCCGTTGTAGCCTGCATTGGACTGATCGTCGCGTGCCGCCAACGCCTCACCGGCCTCGGTATGGAAATAATGGAGGACTTGAAGCAATTGTTCGAGCGGCTGAAGGGCCGCGCCGATACGCTGCGCGCCGGCGGCGAAACCAACGAAGCGGCACTGGTGGCAGCGGTGTTCGGTCTCTACGCGCTGCCGGCGACGGCTTTTCCATACCTCGAAAAACCCTATCCTCGCACCACGAAAAGCGACAGCGATGGCAGCAGCTGCGGCAGCTCGTCGTCCTCGTGCAGCAGCGACAGCAGCAGTGGCGGCGGCGGGGGCGGCGGCTGTGGCGACGGCGATTGATGCGATGGCAACGATGACTGCAACGGCGGACCGGATCGGTATCGGCTGGCGGGGCGAACTGGCGGCCGGCATTTTCGCCCATATCGATCGCATCGACCTGATCGATGTGATCGCCGACGATCACTTTCGCGCGTCCACGCGGGCGCTGCGAGCTTTACGCACGCTCGCGGCGCGAGGTTCCCGTTACGCTGCACGGCGTGGCGATGGGGCTTGCTTCGGCGGTTCCCGTGAAAAACAGGCGCGTGGAAAACATGGCGCGCCTCGTCGAATATCTGAGGCCCATCTCCTGGTCCAAACACCTGGCCTTCGTGCGCGCCGGCGGCGTCGAGATCGGCCATTTGGCCGCGCCACCACGCAGCCTGCGATGCGTCGACTCCGCGATTGTCAACATCAAGCGCGCCACACGCATTGTCGGCGCCGCGCCGCTCATGGAAAATATCGCGACTCTCATCGATCCGCCGGCCAGCGCGCTCACCGAAGCCGCGTGGATTTCCAGCATCGTCGCGGGCGCGGATACGCCGCTATTGCTCGATCTGCACAATCTTTACGCCAATGCGCTCAATTTCGGCACTGATCCCGCAGCGTTGTTGCTGAGCTTTCCGTTGCACAAGGTGGGCGCTGTGCATTTGAGCGGCGGAAAATGGGTGCCCGAACCGGCCTCTTTGCGGCGCATGCGGCTGCTCGACGATCACGTGCACGATGTTCCGCCCGCGGTATTCGAACTGCTTACGCTGGTCGCCATGCACGCGCCGCAAGCCCTGGATGTAATCGTGGAGCGCGACGGCAATTACCCCGAGTTCGAACACCTGCTCGCGCAGCTTGACGCCGCGCGTACGGCGCTGCGCCGCGGGCGTGAAACGGCCGCGATTCCACGCCAGGCGGCATGAATGCCGCCGCGCTCGAAGCGTATCTTGCCCGGCTGTATACGAACGCTGCGCTGCAGGAGCGCTTTCTTGCCACACCGGCCCTCGAAGCGTGGCGCGCGGGGCTTGATGAGCCTACAACTGCCACGCTCGCGAAAATCGACAAAACGGGCCTGCGCATGGCCGCGGCGAACTACGCACGCAAACGCGCGGAACGCCGCAAACCGCAGCGCAGGCAGCGGGACGTGCTCCCTGGCTGGCTCCGCAGAGCTAACAAGTAATGACCGTAAACGAATACAGGCCAGTGAAGTAATCGCCACCGAACTTTCGCGAATTCTCGAATGAAATGTTTATGGCTTTCCCTCCGCCGCCGTGAAGGAGACGGCCGGAGTCAATTCACTCGCGCGGCCGGGACTCCCGGGATTTTGATCGCCAGCAGCTCGTTGACCATTTTGTCGATTTCAGCAGGTTCAAGCTCGACCCTGGGCTCACGCAGCATCCCGCCGGGAAATCCAAACGCATTCATCGCCGGTTTCAGTCCACGAACCGTAAATCCACCATAGCGGTTGATGACCGCGGCCAGCGCCATCAACTTGCCGAACGACACGCGTACGCGCTCTGCATCCTTCGCCTGATAGGCCGATATCACCGAACCAACCAGCGAGGGCATGAAGTTGCCTTCGCCGCCCATGAAGCCGTTGCCACCGAGACCGAGCACCGACAGACCGTTATAAGGGCCCGCGCAGTGAACACTGATACGGTCGCCCACGCGCGCGATGAGTTCAGCGAGATAGGTGATGTCGGTTCCACCGTAATTGATTCCAATGATGCTCGGAAACCGGTTGAGCAGCCGCTCGATCAGATCGATAGGCAGCACATATCCCACGGCCTGATGGCTCGTAATAATGATGGGGCTGCCGCTGGCTTCGATGACAGTCGAGTTGTATCTTTCCAACTCAACCACCGACGGTTTGGCCGCATGTCCGATTTCAATCGGCATGACGCGCACCGCGTCCACGCCGGAATTTTCGACTTGGCGCACAAAACTCACCATTTCCTTGGTGGTGTGCGGCTCCACGCCATCCGCATACACCGGGACTTTGCCCTTGAGTTCCTCGACGGCAATCGCCAGGATGCGATCGCGTTCCTCGGGGTCCAGGGAATACCCTTCGCCGGTGCCGGTGCCGCTGCCGCCGACAAAGACCGACACACCTGCGTCGCGCAACCTTCCCAGTTGTTTGCGCATTTTGGCTTCATCCACCCGGCGCGCCTCATCGAATGGTGTAATGCAAATTACGATCACGCTCAGTTTTTTGGTCATGGAATTGCTCCTGTCATTGCGTATGGGAAAAAGGTTGTCGGCAGACTGGACACAATCAACGGTAGCGAATCACGGAATGTTGCGAGCGGCACTGCGCAGCGACGACCAATTCGCGGGAAGCTTGACCGCCTTGCTGACGGGCGGTCCCTGTATGTGATTGCACAAGTAGGCGCGCGACTGGTTACGGCCGGGATCGCCAGCGAGCAGTATATCGATAAACGACGGGTTCAATACCGGTTTTACCATGCGTTCCATGTCGGGCGACGCCGCGTACTCCGCCGGCAGCATGCCTTCTTCGACGTAGTGCTCGAACGTAAATGTCGGCGTGCTGCCCATGCGCGCGTAGCGCTGCGCCTGCTCTGCAGGCACCTGTATGTGATCGCGAAGATAGGTTCTGACCTGCTCCTTGCTCCACTCCGCGGCGATCACCTGGGCCACGCCCGGTCCGGCCACGACCAAGGGGTACCACTCGCCGGTTTTGAACGCGGTGAACGCCCAGTAACCGAAACTCTGCGTCAGCATTTCGGCCCACACCTTCACATGGTCGAGCGCACTAGTGCCGGCTGTGTACATGGGACCCGAGACGCTGATGGCACTGCGCACACTGACGACATTCTCGTCCGCTCCGTAGCCCTTGTCCTGCGCATACGTGGGCCAGCCCATGGCTTTTGCCGCTGCTTCGTCCTCGGCCATCGCCACCAGCATGCTCTGGCCGATGCTACCCTTGTCGCCCGCACCGGGCGGCACGCGAAACCCGCACACATTGCGCAAATACAGGCGCACGAATCGGCCGACGCTGGTGTTGGCCTGCCGGCCGAAACGCATCATGCCTTGACCGAAATTGAAATCGAGCTCGCGTGCGAGCGGCCCGTTGAGTATCACCAGAGGTTCCCAGCCGGGCGTGGAACCGCTATCCTCGATGCGATAAACTGGATCGGCGAGCGCCTCAATGATGGCAATCAGCACCGGCATGTACTCCGGACGGCAGCCTGACATCACGCCGTTGACGGCGATGCTCAATATCGAAGCTTCACGCCCTTCCTGCGGAATCGCGCATAACACATCGTCCGGTCTGCGATCGGTGTAGCGCAGGAATGCGTCCACTGCATCCCGCGTCGGCGGAATAACCGGCAGGCCGTCGCTCCACATCTGGCGATGAAAGTGATCCTGAACCTCGTTTAGGGTACCCCTGAAAACGATGCTGCCCGGCGCAGGATCAAGCGCGCCTTCGGTCGCTGCATCCTGTGGCACTTCGCCGACCAATCCATTCAGCAGTCCGGGGGCGAGTACGTCGTTGACCTTTTTCGCGAGCACCTCATCGCTGTCGAGCAGCGGCACGCCGGGATAGACGCCTATCGAAACCGGCACTCCCAGCCCCTTCTTGACAATTTCCGCCTGCTTCAGAAAATGCGAAGAAATGATCGATGCCGCAGGAATACCGAGCTTTTCAACCACGGCTGCGGCCCGCAACACGGCGGGCGTACAGGCGCCTCAGGCGCCTATGCCGGCGATGACCGCATCGGCCTTGAATTTCTTCAGTTTTGCCGGCAAAGCCTTGATCACGTCGCGTTCGCGCGCGCCATGGAAATTTCCAAACTCCTTGTGATCGATGAATTTCACACCCGGATAACGGGCTCGAATGTATTCGCGCACCATCGGATAAATCGTATCGCCGCGGAACAGTATGTCCCACAGCTCGCACACCACCTTGCCATTGAGATCCGCGAGGCGCGGCGCGGCAGCGCGGGACTTCACCGCTTTGCGCGTGGAGGGCCACAGTACTTCGTATTGCGGTTCACTGGAAGTCGCGTTGGTCATGTCACATTTCTCCTGATGATTTAATCTGCAAGTGCGTGCCGCCGTCAATCGCCTACTGGCTCTTGATTCCGGCGGTCTTTATGATCTTGTTAAATTTTTCCGTCTCTTTGGCGAGGAACGCCGTGAACTGCTCGGGTGTGCTGGCGATCACCGTCATGCCGTCTTTCGCAAGTCTGTCCTTCAGTTCGGGCAGGGTCAAGATGCGGGTCACCTCGCGCTGCGAGCCTGGTGACCGTCTCGCGCGGCGTGCCGGTGGGAACCAGCATGCCGTACCAGTTCGTCATATCAAAGCCGGGCAATCCCGCTTCCGCGATGGCCGGCAGATCCGGCGCGATCAGCGAGCGTTGCGGGCTGGTCACTCCCATCCCACTCAACCTGCCAGCCTGGATCGGCGGCAGGCTCTGCAGTATGTTGATGAAATACGCCTGAATATGGCCGCTCATCAGATCGATAATCGCCGTCGCGGGGCCCTTGTACGGCACATGCACCATCCAAATGCCGGCGATCATGCTGAACAATTCAGCGCTGAGATGCGGCAGTGCTCCGACGCCCGGTGAACCATAGTTTATGGCATCCGGCTTTGCCTTCGCGATGGCGATGAACGCCTTGACGTCTTTCGCTGGCATTGACGGATGCACCACCATGACAAGCGGCCCAGAGGCAAGATGCGACACTGGTGTCAAATCGCGAGTCTGGTCAAACGGAAGGCTGGCGTACAGCGCGGGGTTCGACGCGAAGCCTGCTGGCACGAAAAGAATAGTGTGGCCGTCGGCGGGTGACTTGGCCACGAACGCGGTGCCGATTGTGCCATTCGCGCCAAGGCGATTTTCGACCACAACTGGTTGCCCCCATGCCTCGTTCAATTTCTGCGCGACGGCTCAGCCTATGATGTCCGCGCCGCCGCCGGGTGGAAACGGCACGACGATGCGCATGGGTCCCGACGGATATGCCTGGGCCTGGGCTTGCGCCCCCGTAGACGCGATCATCGCGCCACAAGTCGCCAACACCATGATGGCTGCTCTCGGAATATTTCCCCCTGTGTTACCGTGCTTACGTTCGTTCGTCACGCACCGGCGTTACGAATTACTCCGGCTTGACATTCGCCAGCCGAACCAGATCCGCTGATGCTTTGAGTTCGGCCTTAATATAAGCTGCGAACTCATCGGGCGTGCTGCCCACCGACTCACCACCCTCGCTGGCCAGACGCTGCTTCATTTCCGGACTCTGTGCAATCTTGACCAGCTCGGCGTTCAAACGCGACACGATGTCACGTGGCGTGCCGGCGGGCGCAAGCACGCCGTACCAAGTCACGTATTCATAGCCGGGCAGTCCCGTCTCCGCAACCGTAGGCAGATCAGGCGCGGCGTTCAGGCGCTTGGCACTTGTTACTGCCAATGCACGCAACTGCTTCGACTGCACGAACGGCATCACCGCCACGAGATTGCCAAAACCGAATGTCACTTCGCCGCTCAACAGCGCGATCGTGGCCGGCCCCGTTCCACGATAAGGCACATGCACCAGTTTCACTTTGGCGAGCGCCGCGAACTGCTCACCCGAAAGGTGCCCCGTACCACCGCTGCCCGATGACGAAAAGGTTAGTTCACCCGGATGCGCGCGTGCCAGTGCGATGAGGTCCTTGACCGACTTGACCGGCAGCGACGGATGTACGGCCAGCACCGCCGGCACCATGGCCACCAGCGCGAGCGGCGCGAAATCGCGCAGCGTGTTGTACGGCAATTTCGGATAAAGCGCCGGGTTGACCGTCATTGGTCCCTTCGAACCGAGCAGAATAGTGTACCCATCCGGTGGTGACTTGGCGGCGACTTCCGTCCCCACTATGCCACCGCCTCCAGGACGGTTATCGACCACGAATTGCGCACCGGTCGCCTCAGACAGCTTTTGCGCGAGCGTGCGCGCCATGATGTCCGTGCCGCCTCCGGGCGCGTAGGGCGAAATGAAACGCACTGTCTTTACCGGATAATTCAGCGCCAGTACTGATGTAGACACTGCCACGACTGCAGTAACGGCGATTGCAAAAAACTTTTTTATTATCATATTGTTATCTAAGTCCTACGACGGTTAACTGCAATGTGCAACATTAATCGGGCTGGGCGCCTGAATCGCGTACGACCTTACCCCATTTGGCAACTTCGGTCTTGATGTAAGCGGCAAATTCAGCCGGTGAGTTAGGTGCGGGATCCGCGCCCTGCGAGGTGATGCGCTGTGACAGCCGCGCATCCTGCAACGACTGCCTGATCGCTTCGTTGAGCCGGTTTACGACGGGTGCCGGCGTACGCGCGGGCGCCGCGATGCCGTACCACGTGGCCGCCTCAAAGCCCGGGTATCCGGACTCGGCTATGGTCGGCACGTCGAGCAACAGCGGCGAGCGCTGCGCACTGGAAATCGCCAGCGTCTTCAATCGTCCCGACTTGACGTGCGGCAAGGTGCCGATCACGCCCCCGAACATGATCTTGGCCTGTCCCCCCAGCAGATCCGTGGTCGCGGGTCCCGTGCCCTTGTACGGAACATGAATGAGTTCGATGTGCGCCACGCTGCGAAAAAGTTCCATCGCGAGATGACTGCCGCCGCCATTGCCCGACGACGCATAAACAAGCTCGCGCGGCCGTGACCGGGCAAGCGCCACCAGTTCCTTGACACTGGCAACGCCCACCGATGGATGCGCGACCAGGATGTTGGGCGCTGATGCAACACGCACTATCGGCGAGAAATCCCTGATCGGATCATAAGGCAGTTTCTTGTACAGGCTGGATACCACCGCATGCGTTGAAGTGATCATGAGTATGGTGTGCCCATCGGGCAATGCCTTGGCTGCCATGTCGGAGCCGAGCAACGTTCCGCCGCCACCGCGGTTGTCGATGACCACGGAATGACCGAGGATGTCGGCCAGCGGGATGGCAACGCCGCGCGCCAGCGCATCGGCACCGCCGCCCGGAGCATACGGCACAATGAAACGCAATGGGCGAGTCGGGAACGCCGGTTCGCTGGCGCTTGCGCCAACGGTCACTATGGCCGTGACCATATGCACCAGCAATGACGCGCCGACTATCCTTGACTGCCGACGCTTATTGATCTTTGCCAAATTCATGACGTATACCCGTCATTCCGGTGAAAACCGGAATCCAGAATGATTATCGAGATTTTCATCGGTGTTTCTGGGTCCCGGTCTACGGCAGGACGATTGCCATATGCGAGTGTATATCGAAATAAGGAAAACACACTCATACCCGAACGCACTGCTTTCTCCTGACCACTGTCATTCATCATTCCTGCTCCGTACGCCCGGATCGCACACGGGCCTTGTCACCGACCGCGAGTTGCCGAATCCCGGCACATAAACCGAATGAGTACCCGGCCCACCCGCGCACAGGACCCCGATGCGACTCACTTCGGTCGAAATCGGTAGCAGCGTGTTGGCCGTGATCAGTCCCAGTTCGGGTTTGCGCGTGCGTATGGTGCGCTCCATGTCTTTTGCCGCCATGCGCGACGCGGGCATCAACGAATATTCCCACAACTTCGCCTTGACGTCGGCCTTCGAATATCCCGCTGCGCTAAGGATAGCCGCGTGTTCGGGCGCAAAGATGATCCACGGCTCGCCACCGCACCAGTAGTCGTTGCTTGGCGCATGCGCCATCGAATCCGCGAAGCAGCGCAGTATATCGTCCGCGTCCTTCGAGTGCGTGTTCATGTTGAGCGTACCGGAAAATCCGACCATGGTCACCGAACCTGCCCCTTGCGCATAGCCGCGTTCCTCGCCCAGCGTCTGCCACGGCGATCGCGCTTCGTTCTCCGCGCACACCATGGACAGCTTGCCGGGCTGACCCTGCGTGGCATGGTCCATCACGCCCGGCGTTGCGCCGCCGATATTGAGCATCATCAGGCGCAGCGCACGGCCAATCGCGGTGTTGGCGTGCGTACCCGGTGCGAGACAGTTAGTACCGGCGTTCACGTTCGCGCGCATGGCCGCCGTGCCGCTGACGACTGCCCACACCGCGGCCGGATTGGTCGTCGCCTGTATGCCCTGCAGATTGAACTCCGTCGCGGCAATCGCGTCCACCATGGCAATGAGCAACTCCATCGCTTGCGGCCTGCACCCCGCCATCACCGCATTGATGGCAATGTGCCGTACCGTGGCAAGACCGAAAGCCGGTGCCAGCGCCGCGATCACGTCATCGGCTGCACGCCGCGTACCTGTCAGCATGCGCGCCACGCGCTCAGGCGTGGGCGGGATCACCGGCAAGCCATCGCCTATGCCCTCATCCATCAACTTGAGGTGCAGCAGTTCCACGTCGTCCGGAACGCGCATCCGCACCGCTGCCTGCGTCCTGGCATTTCCACCCGTTGTCACCGCCCCGGCACGCGACTGCACGGCAAGCAGTGATTCAATCTGTCTTGCGACATCTTCAGCGATCGGACGCAATTTGTCGCGGGCAATGAGTCCGAATGGATGCGGTACAAATGCGAGCGGCAGATCGGGACAGCCCAGCGACCGCGCCTGCGACCTGCCCAGCGATTCGAAAGCAGTCGAGCATACGGTCACTGCTGCCTTGCCCCGCTTCACCGACTCTACACTATCGTGGACACTCCACGACGCGCAGGCCCCTCAATCTCCGGAGCCCGTGATGACGATATCCGCATCCGCCTCCAGTTCCGCATACACCGCTTCGGGCGCCGGCACCGACTGTACGCGCTTGCCGCGTTTCAGCACTTTTTTCACACCGTAGTTGGAAATCAGAACATCGGCAAGATCATCCACGAGGTGATTGAAATTAGGCTTGGTGTTGTCGATAAAGCCCACAACCTTGCCGGTGAGCGACTCGACACCGGACGGTTTATAAAAAGTGGAGTCGGGCCCCGAACGGGGATCAAATATTTCTGTCATGTTCATGTTGGCTACTCCGCCTTGATACCCGCTTCGCGGAAAATCGCCGACCACTTGTTCATCTCCGCACGGACATAGGCGGTGAATTGTTCCGGTGTGTTGTGTACCGGATCAAATCCGAGCTGGGCAAACTGCTCGCGCACATCGGGCAATCCGGTGATGCGGTTGATCTCATCGTTGAGCTTGTTGATGATGGCCTTGGGCGTGCCTGCAGGCACCAGCACGCCGAAAAAGTTGAGCACTTCGTAACCGGGCATGAACTCGGCGAGCGCCGGCACCCCCTCCATCGACGGCACGCGCTTGGCCGATGTCACGCCGAGCGCGCGCATCCGTCCGCCCTTGATGTAGGGCGACGCCGCGAGCGAGGACGTGAACAACATGTGCACATCGTTGGTCAGCACCGCAGCAGTGGACTGGCCCGCCCCTTTGTAGGCAATGTGGGTCATTTTCAGGCCCGTCATGCGCTTGAACAGCTCCATCGACAGCCAGCCACCCGAGCCCAGGCCCGACGTGCCGTAATTGATTTGCCCCGGCCGTTCCTTGGCGTAGGCAATGAGTTCCTGCACCGATTTGGCGGGCATGCTCGGATGCACGACGAGCACCAGTGGTGCAACGGTGAACAGCGACACGCGATCCAGATCCTTCAGCGTGTCATAGGGCAGTTTGGCGATGAGAAATGGATTGAGCACGTAACCGTTGGCAATTATCAGCAGCGTGTAACCGTCTGGCGCCGCACGCGCCGCGATCTCGGTGCCGACCACGCCGCCGGCGCCGGGCCGCAGATCGATCACCACCTGCTGGCCCCAGTTCTGCGTCATGCGTGCGCCGAGAAGGCGCGGAAGGATGTCGTTAGCACCACCCGGCGTGGTCGGCGCGATGAAGCGTATCGGCCGCGACGGATAGTTCGCCGCGGTATCAGCGGCGTTCGCCACGGAGGTCAACAGACACATGAGTCCTGCCGTCACCAATACGCTGCGCACTGCCCGTCCGTGCTGCACCTGCTTCATCGCTCTGCCCATCGTGCACACTGCGCTCATGGTGCCGTTCTCCCAGTTGTCTCCGCGAATCGCCCGCGCCGGATCGCCAGTCCTCGACTGAACTGCCGACTTCCGCTATTTCACGGAGTCCGACAGTAGTTTAGTCACTTCACGAATGTCTTTGACGGTGTCAACCGACTGCAGCACGTCGTAGAGCTTTTGTATGGAACCTGGGACCAGCGCCTTCGCGGCACAGTCGCGGAATTTCGATTCCAGACGGTCGGGCGGCGCGGAATTCTTCGGCCCGCGCAACGGCTGATCCACCCACTCCGACAATTTCCGGCCGTCTTTGGTGGTTACGATAACCTGGCCCTGGAAATGCTCGTACATACCCTTGGGCTGGTAGTCATGCGGACGCGCCTCGGTGATCTTCAGCAACTTCTGCACTTCCGGATCGTTATAGGAGTCGCCTTCGAAGTGTTCAAAGGTCACATCGCCGTGCATGAGCGCACGCACCACGCAATACTGAACGCTGAACTTCGCATCCAGCGTGCTGCACGGAAACGGCCGATTGGTGTGGGCGAGGGCACGGTCGTGCGTGATCGATTCGATTTTCGCCACTTGTTCGGGACGCAGATCATGCTTCTGGCGCAGCGAGATCATCGCGTCGACAGCCGAGTGCGTGCTACCGCAGCACGGGTACTGCTTGAGACCGACACCCGGTGCGAGCACTTCATAAGGATCGCACCACGTCGCCAGCACCTTGGCGGCATCGTAATTGCCTTCTCCATTGTAGACCTCGAAGAATCCCTGCTTATGCTCGAACGCCTCGGGGCAGGCGGTGAAACCTTTACGCGCCAGCAACGCCGCGTACATGCCGTTACGCGAACATTCGCCGGCATGCAACGGCTTGGTCATGGTGCCGAAGTTTGCTTTGATACCGGACGACAGCGAACACGCGATGGACAGCGCCGTGGCGGTCTGTTCGGCATCCATCTTGAACAGCGTGGCACACGCGGCGGTGGCGCCGAAAATACCGATCGTGGATGTCGGATGCCAGCCTTTTTCGTAATGATGAAGATGCACCGCATGCGCCACTTTGGATTGCGCCTCGAAGCCGGTGATGTAGGCAAGGATCACATCGCGGCCGCTGGCTTGCAGTTCTTCGCCAAGCGCAATCGCAGCCGGCAGCAACGCAGCGGAAGGGTGGCCCGCCAGCGCATTGTTGCAGTCGTCGTAATCGAGCGCATGCGCGGTTGTGCCGTTGATGGCCGCGGCGTCGAGCGGCACCGTGCGCCGTTGGGTGCCCCAGATCAGGCTGGAGCCGCCGCTACGGCCGAAGGACAGCACGCTCTCCGCGATGCGGGGGCCCTCCTCATCGGCGGCGGCCAGTGCGCAGGCGATGGTGTCGACAAGCGAAATCTTGGCCCACTTGACGGCTTCCGCCGGCAGTTGGTCATAATTCATGGCGGTGATTCGTTTTGCAAGTTCAAAAGCAATGCCCATGATTATCCTTTGCATTAATGTAAGAAATTCGGTTGAAGCGCTGCTGCCTACGCCGGGCGGCGCGGTGGCGCCCATATCGGACGGCCGTCGCTTTGCGCAATCCGCACGACGTCACCCGCGCGCAAGCCCTCGACATCGGCAGCGCTGTAACCAATCGACATCAGTACGTCCTGCGTATGCTCGCCCAACAGCGGTGGCGAGAGTTCATCGCCATCAGTTGCGACCTGCCACGGCAGAGGCATATTGGGGACCGAAAAATTCAGCGCCTGGAACTTGACTGCACCGAGTTTGCCGGCCTCGCGCGCGTGCGGCTCATCGAGCACGGTGGCCAGCGGTTTCACCTCGGTACAGCCTACGCCGGCGGATTTGAGTCGTGTCATGGCCTCCACAAACGTATGCGCGCGCATGGCCGCGCTGACGATGGCCTCGACTTCAGGACCCCGTCTTTTCCGCTCGCGTATGCTTGCGAGCGACGCATCCGAAACTTGGGGCAACGCCATCGCCTCACAGAACTTTGCCCAGTGCGCGTCGCTCAGCATCACCAGGTAAACCCAGCGGCCATCCGACGTTTCGTATGAGCCGTAACCCGGCATGCTGAATTCGCCCTGATCCGCATCGGGCCGCGTTTTGACGCCAAGTTGGCTTTTGAGCTGGCCATTGACGAGATCGCGGCTTGCAACGTGCAGGCCTGTTTCGTAAAGTCCCACCTCGACACGACGCGCGTTGACATCGTTTTCCGGCGCCTGTAGCGCCGCCAGGATACCCATTACAGCGTACATGCCGGCAAACTGGTCGTGATACGAGGGGCCCAGCCGCGTCGGGCGTCCATCAATGCGGTGCGTGTACATCACCCCCGTGCTCGCTTCTATGACGGGATTGGACGCGAGTTCTTCCTCCAGGGGACCTGGCCCATACCCCTGAATGTGGCAATAAACAAGGCGTGGATTCGCCTTCACGCAATCGGCGTGCGTGACGCCCAGGCTGCGTGCGGAGCCGGGAGCGAGGTTGTGCACGACGACATCCGCGGCAGCAATCAGTCGGCGCAGCACGTCCTGCCCCTGCGCCCGCTTGAGGTCTATGCAGACGCTGCGCTTGCCGCGGCTGTACGCGATAAACGTGCCGCTCGGTCCGCCGCGTACCATCTTGCGCGTGGGGTCCCCTGACGGCGGCTCTACCTTGATCACTTCCGCGCCGAACTGCGCGAGCATGTGCGCCGCAAATGGCGCCGCGACCATGGTACCCAGTTCGATCACGCGCTTGCCGGCCAATACGGGATGCATGGACAGTATCCTAATAGATCGCCTGGTCCTCGATCAATTCGAGGATTTCAGACTCTTTCATACCGAGCAATTCGCCAAATACGTATCGATTATGCTCGCCCAATTCGGGCGTCCACGTGTCGATCGAACCGGGCGTGCGAGAGAACCGCCACGGCACGCCGACCGCCAGACGGGTCTCGCCTTTGGGGCTTCTGAGTTCCTTGATCGCGCCGCGACTCAGCATATGCGGGTCTTCGACGATATCCTTGGCGTGATATGACGGGAAAGCGGCAACGCCGTGCTTCTGCAGCAAGGCCGTCAACGCCTCGCGCGTGCGCGTGCGCGTCCACTGCGCGATTTCCTCATCGAGAACGCGCCTGTGTTCCCAGCGCGACGCCGATGTCGCGTATTGCGGATCGGATATCCACTGCTCGCGGCCCATGGCACGCGCAAGCCCTGCCCACTCACTGTCTTGCGCAACAGCAATGGATATCCACATATCGGTGCCCAGGCATGGATATACGTTGTGCGGCGCCATGCCGGGAATATCGTTTCCCTGCCTGCCCGACGACTGGCCGGTCGCCGCATATTGCAGCAGCGCATCGCCAATGAAAGATGTGGCGACTTCCCGGGCGGAGATGTCGACATGCTGCCCCTTACCCGTGCGCTTCTTGCGTAAATAAGCCGCCAGCGTCGCCGCAGCCGCGGCCAGGCCGGTTCCGTGATCCATCGCATGACGCATCTCTACAGGGGGGCCGTCCGCGAAACCGGTCAGCGTGCCGAGACCACCGGTGGCCCCGAATAACGGCGCATAGCCGCGGTAATTCCGCTCCGGGCCGGTCTGCCCGCATGCCGAGATCGACACCATGACGATGTCGTGCTTGATGGCTTTAAGCGCTTCGTAGCCTATGCCCAAACGCTCCATCACGCCAGGACGGAACGATTCACACATAATGTCGCTGATGGCTATCACCCTGCGCGCCAGCTCGGCGCCGCGCGCATGCTTCATGTTGATCTGGATGGAAAGCTTGTTGGCCGCCACCTGCGCGAACGATGCCGCTTCCATGCGCCCATACACCGGGTGCGGCTTGCGGAACACATCCATGCGTTTGGTGCTCTCGACCTTGATGCACTCGGCGCCCAGCAGCGCGAGCATGTGAGTGCAGAACGGTCCCGCCGCATGCACGGTAAAGTCGGTGATGCGCACACCCTGCAACGGCTTGCGAATGGTCGGCTTGTTAATGGTCGGTTTATTCATCATGTTCACACCACCTTGTCCGCGCGCCAGCGATCAAGCTCGGCTTTGCTATGCCCCAGCATTTCGCAGAATACTGCTGCGTTGCTGGCACCGGGTTGCGCCGGATACGCGGTCAACGTTTCGGGCGTCATGAGCTGGAAGGGTGCGGTCAGCATGGGCACCTTGCCTACTCCAGGTATGTCGACCTCGACAAACATGTCGCGCGCCTTGGTCTGCTCGGCCGCCATGATTTCGTCCGGACCGACGTATTTCGCGAGCGGCACGCCCTGCGCCTGTCCTCTCAGCACGAGATCTTCGACGCGCTGCGACTTCGCCCACGCCCGGATGTGCTTATTGATTTCGGCGCCGCGCCGGCCGCGGTTAAGCGGATCCTTCAACCACTCCTCTTGAGTCCACTCCGGGTCGCCCATCAGCTTCACGAGGCCTTCCCACTGCTTTTGTTCGAGCGTCAACAGACCCACGTAACCGTCTACGCATTCCAGCACGCCGCCGTACTGAAACGAGCGGCCATGCCGGTTCTCCAGCACGCCCTCGCCCAGTCGCTGGATGTTGAAACAGCTCAGCGCCACATTCGCGTCCTGGACCGAGATGTCGAGCAACTGGCCGCCGACCTGATCCTGAACCAGCAGGCCGGAGATGATCGCGCACACGGCAGACGTGCCACCCACAAACTGCGCGAACTGACCGTAGATTTTGACTGGCGGGCGCTCGGGGAACAGGTCCAGCGCGAGCCCGTTGGGCATGAGGTAACCCTCGCCGCCCGAATGCAGCGTATTGAGTTCATACGCAAAGTAATTGCAATGGTTACCCACCGCGCCGAATGGCAATACAGATGCATAGAGCAACGATGGCTGCTGATCGGCCACCTGTTCGGGATCGATACCGAGCGCACGCCGATCGAGCGGACGCGTATCGTCCATAAACACATCGGCCTTCTTCAACAATTCGTCGAGCAGTGCGCGACCGGGCTTGGTCGACAGGTCCAGCGTGATGCTGGCCTTGTTGACGTTAATGTAATCGAACAGCGCACTGCGCTGTTCGCCGTCTAGGAATGGCGGCATACGCCGCAGCGGATCTCCCGTGCCGGGGGCTTCAATCTTGATGACACGCGCCCCCATGAGCGCGAGCATGCGGCCCGCGTACGACCCAGCTACGCTGCGACAATGCTCAATAACCACCACGCCGTCGAGCGGCGTATCGTTCAATGCTGCGGGCATCGTTTCCTCCGCGCGATGCTGCGTTTAGCGTATCAGGTGCAATCCCAGCTCGAATCCCGCGCCGTCAACGACCGGGCGATGGGCCAGATCCCTCGACGGCAACATGACGGTCGCAACACCGGGTGCAGTGACTTCTCCGCGCTGGTTTTCGGCCCAGATTTCGAGATCCACCAGCGCGTAACCGTCCTTCTCGTACTTGCGCGCGACCTTGCCTTTGCACCAGGTTGTGTCGCCGACGATGTTGAAGCGGCGCATTTCGCCGCGCAGGCGTTTCAGGAAAGCCGCATCGCCCATCCAGTTGGTCACAAGCGTCGTGAGCCAGCTCGTACGGCCCGGGCCGTAGTCATACGCCGACGGCACGCCGACCTGCTGCGCCGTGCTCGGGCGCTGATGCCCGATACCGGTGTACTCGATGCCGCCGCCCGCCTCCGGATTGCGAAAATAGTGTCCGGGATGTCGCTGTGCGGCCTGCAGCACCAGGCCGTGCGTAAGACCGCGGCCGACGCCGACATTAAAGCCTTTAAGATCCATGGCGGTCAGCGGGCCGCGCGCAATCGCGTCCATTTCCTCACCGACGTGTACGTCCTGAAAGTAACGGATATTGCCGCCGCGTATGCGATTCGGCTCTTCCAGCTCCAACCCCTCGATTTTTTCGAGCTCATCAGTGGTGTACTGGTAGGTCTTGACGCCCTCGTGCTTGCCCTTCTCACGCGAAGCACGGCGCTCATGGCGCGTGCACCAGCCGAGAACACGAGCCACCAGCTCGTCGCGCTGATTGAGGAATAGCGCTTCGGTGTACTGGAGTACCAGCTTGCCCGAAAATTTGCTTTCCTTGGGAACCACCCCGACCACGCGCTCCAGACAGTTCATGCGGTCACCGACACGCCAGTTGCGGAAGAACTCCCAGTCGTTGCCGGCAAAAAATCCATGCACGCCGGGGAAACCCCAGCGCGTACGGCCTATGTAGCCGTAGGCCATCGGCATCGTCGGATGCCCGAGGATGGAAGAATGGCGGCTGCGCCGTCCGTATTCGAGATCGCGGAACAGCGGATTCAGATCCCCGATGCCGTTGCAGTACGTGCGTATGGTATCGATCGCCACGTCCTGAATGAACGGACCTTCCGGCCGCAAATAGGTGCCTATCATTTCCCTCGCGGCGGCCAACGCTTCGTCGGTAATGAGCCCTTCGGGCGGCCGCGTATCCATCCCTGCCGTTTTCGTATCGTTGCTCATGCAACCTCCTGCTGGGTATCTTCAATATTCGGAACCGGAGCCGGTCCCGCCGCTATTAAGACCAGCAAGTGTAGAGTTTTGATCATATATAAACAACTAATTAATTTGTATAATATTAATACAAATTATGTATGATTTTTCGACGATGCCATGACCCTGCGACAACTACGGTGCCTGTGCGAGGTCATCGATTCCGGCTTCAATCTGTCGGTGGCGGCGCGCGTCCTGCATATGTCCCAACCCGGCATCAGCCGCTACATCAAGATGCTGGAAGACGAACTCAAAGTACTGCTGTTTGTCCGACGCAGGAACCGCTTTGAAGGTCTCACCCCGGCTGGAGAGGCGGTCACAGCCCTGGCGCGACGTGCATTGCGCGATGTCCAAACCATCCCGTCGGTCGCCAAGGACTATAGCAACGGCGAGACCGGACAACTCGTCATCGCGACCAACCCCGGGCACGCACGCTACGCCCTGCCGCCCGTGATGCAACGATTCATCAAGCATCATCCGCGGGTACGGGTGCGCATACGACAGGGCAACTCCGCGCAGGTGGCCGACTGGGTGCTAAGCGGAGATGCGGAAATTTTCGTGGCAACGGGCCCCAGCGAGCCGATTCCCGAACTGGTGCTGTTTCCGTGCCAGTCCATTCATCCTGTCGTTCTCGCGCCACCCGGGCACATACTGGCAAAGAAGAAGCGCATCACGCTAAGCGATTTGTGCGAACACCCGATCATCACCTACGACGCGGAGTTCGCATTCCACACGCACATGATGCGCGCCTTTCACAGCAAGGGACTCGCGCCCGACATTCTGCTGTCCGCTTCCGACGCCGACATCATGAAAATATATGTGCGCGCCGGACTGGGGATCGCCATCCTCGCCAACAGCGCGTTTGACAAGAACGCTGATCGGGATCTGCAATCAATAGACGCGCGGCACCTGTTCAGTTCGACAGTATTGCACCTTGGATTGCGGCGGCGGACTTATCTGACGCGCCACCTGGCTGCGTTTATCGAACTGTTTGCGCCGCACCTGTCATTGGAGGAAGTGCGGCGGGCAATCGCTTAGTACGGTGCGCCGACATCATTAAGTTCGAATACGCAGAAAGCGGGGTGCGATTCAAACTGATGTGTGAAGTGGCTCAAACGGACCACTTCGAATCGCTCACCCTGTACGGGTAGCCCGGAGGAAGCGCAGCCCACGCCGGGGTCATCACCCCAGACCGGACACTATCCCCGGATTCCACTTCGCCACATCCGGGCTACGGGCTTCGGTCACATCAGCTTGAATCGCACCCCAGAAAGCACTCAACTGCCGTTTCCAGGATTATTGGTATATCCTTTCAGTTCCGCCCAGATGGAGGCATCCAGTGATCAATCACATACAATTCCCGTCAAACAAGATCCGCAACAGGATCGATTCCGTTTTCTCCGGGAAATTGACAATTTCCGACCGTAGAGTATGGGCAACCCTCATGCAGCGATGGTGGAGGCATCTGCTCCTGATCGCAGTGACTGTTGCGGGTTTTCAGGCAACCCCGACGTTCGCTCAATCGTACCCCTCGCGGCCCGTGCGCATCGTCGTGCCGTTTGGTCAGGGTGGCGGGCTTGACATTATCGTACGAGTCATCGCGCAACGACTGGGCGAGCAACTTGGACAATCTGTAATAGCAGAAAATCGTACCGGGGGCGGCGGAATTGTCGGGAGCGAAGTGGTCGCAAAGGCGCCCGCGGACGGATACACCTTGTTGGCCGTGCCCATCAGCCATGCCGTTAATGTCAGCCTTGTGTCCAGGCTGCCGTTTAATCCGCTGCAGGATTTCGCGCCTGTCGTTCAGATTGCATCCGCCCCCAATATTCTGCTAATACACCCGTCGGTACCGGTGCGCACCGTCGGGGAACTTGTCAAACTAGCGCGCGCACGCCCCGGACAATTGAGTTTTGCCTCCAGCGGAAACGGCACTTCCACGCACCTCGCTGCGGAGTTATTAAAGATGGCAGCCAATGTGGATCTGCTGCATATTCCATACAGGGAAGGAATCAGCGTCGCACTCAGTGATTTGCTGAGTGGACAGGTATCCATGTATTTCGGAAGCCTGCCAGTATCTATGGTGCATATGCGCTCGGGACGGTTGAGAGGCATAGGCGTCACCACCAAACAACGCATTGCCGCACTGCCTGACATGCCCACCTTTGCACAATCCGGTTTGCCGGATTTTGAATACCTAGGGTGGTACGGCCTGCTCGCTCCGACGGGAACACCGAATGGAATCATCGTACAGATCAATAAGGAGGTAAACGGTATCCTCAAGAGCGCGTCATTTTCCGAACGACTCGCGACGGACGGAGCGGAGCCGGTGGGCGGCTCACCCACCGAGTTCGGGGCTTTCATAAAGTCTGAAGTCGCCAAATGGGCCGCTGTCATCAAGCACGCGCGCATCAAGGCTGAATAAAATCAATTACCAAGACTACGGAGGGAACAACCATGACCGGTAATGCAATGTTTCTTGTGTGCGACATGATTAACGATCTCGTGCACGAAAATGGGCCGAACGGAAAAAAAGGGTATGGGCCGGAACTCGCGCGTCGCAATACCATTGCCAACAACGCCGAAGCATTGCGCAAGGCCAGGGCTGCGGGCGTAAAAATCGGCTATGTGCGTATTGGATTCTCCGCTGACTACCGCGAGTGCCCGCCAAACTCGCGCCCGTTCCAGGGAGCAAAGAAAGCGGGGTTGTTCAAACTTGGGACGTGGGGCACCGAAGTGCATCCTGCGCTGGCCCCGCTACCCGGCAACTACGACATCGTAAAGCACCGCGTGAGTCCGTTTTATGCCACCAGCCTGGATGCGATTTTGCGCGCCAACCAGATCCAGCGCCTTTATCTGTCTGGCGTCTCTTCAAGCGGCGTAGTGTTGTCCGGAGCCAGGGAAGGCCATGACCGCGACTATGATGTATTCGTCATCGAAGATTGCTGTTGCGCGTTGAACGAAGAACAGCATCGCGCGGTGATCGATCAAGTGAACCGGATGACGACCATACTGACCACCGCACAGGTGACATTTACCGAAAAGGGGTATGGTCAGTGAAGGGCCGATGCCGGCCCTGAGCCCTAGTTGATTTGTGGGCAAAGCGTAGCGTGCCCACGAACTGAATGCAATCTCGCCTGTGTGTTGCCGCTTTTCTGGAAATGAAAAACGCCGAGAAATGTACTCGGCCGTAGTCCGCGTGGGCACAAAGGACGTGCCCACCCTACGCTAGCTGCGGAAATGGGGCTGTACCGAGCGAACGGTACAAACCTCGCATTACCTTTCTTTTGAGATCAGGCGCCTTGTGGCCATACGAAATCAGGACGCAGGCCTTCATAGACAGGACGTCCATCATTCGGCTTGGCCACGCCAGTAGCGGGGTCATAGAATGCGTGATAGGTCGCAGGAAGCTTGTTGGCATCGTAGCCCATCAGGTTCGGTACCACGACGCGTATGCGCTTCTGTTTGTCGTCCAGCATGATGGGGGTGCCGCAGGTTTCGCACACACATAACTCCAGCGGGCCGCCCGGATTTTTGCTGTTGAACGGCATGCGTTTCAGGCTGGCAGCGCCTGCAACGGTGAGATCGCCATGTTTGAAAAACACCACATGCGTCGTGAGTTGCTTGGTGACGCCCTTGCACACCGAGCAATGACAGGTGTGATTGTCGATAGGATCCTGGTCGGAATGAGTTTGATGATGCGCGCATCCACCTGCGTATTTGTGTGACATGTTTTGTCTCCGTGGGAGTTGAACAGTTAGACACGACTTTAACCAACGGCAGCTTTCAAGTTGCCGGAATTTGTCATTCTACTCCGGCAACTGGCCGACTTGAGTCATGCGATCGCCGGTCGAAATTCGTAAAAATGTCATCGGCGCGGTATCACATAGGTGTGTTGTCAGGTCTTTAATTATCGAACGGGTAAGTCTTCCCGCCGCCGCCCATAACATCGCACGCTACCCCGTCCAACTGCAGTTTCCAGGTTTATCCGGCCCAGATTACTTCGCGGGTCGTTGCACGTGACGTGTCGGCAAAGCTCGGGATGTATATCGAATGAGTCCCAGGGCCGCCCGCCACGAGTATTCCTATACGGTCGGGCGAAGGCGAGATGGGCAACATGGTATCGGGCATAACAGCGCCTAACTCGGCAAGACGGGCAATGCGGGTCCTTTGCAGGTCCACGGCTGCCATACGACCGGCCACCATCTTCGACTGTTCCCAAAGTTGGCGTTTGACGTCAACTTTACTCAGGCCTGCTGCCCTGAGTATCTGAGCATGCTCGGGACAAAAGACCACCCATGGATCGCCACCCAGCGTGTAATCATTGCTCGGCGGCCGCGGCATGGTTTCCGCCACGACGCGCACGATTTCTTCGGCACTCTTCGAGTGCGTGTTCATGTTGATGGCGCCTTCCGCACCCACAACGGTCACTGCGCTTTGCTCGGCACGAAATCCCCTCTCTACATGCAATGGTTCCCATGGGCTGTCGGCCTCGTTCTCGGCACAGCAAAACATGTATTTCCCAGGGTGGCCCTGCGTTGCGCGATCCATCTCACCTGGAAACGCACGTCCTATGTTCTGCATGACCAGCCGCAACGCCCTCCCTAGCGTTGCATTGGCCCAGTTTCCCTGGCCGAGGCAGTTAACACCGGCGTTCATGCCCAGCCGTCTGGCAACAGGGCCATTGACTATGAGCCACACCGCCGCCGGATTCGTAGTGACCTGGATCGCCTGAAGATTGAACTCCGGCGCCGTGACTGCCTCAACGGCCGCTATCAATACCGGCAAGTACTCGGGATGACATCCAGCCATTACTGCGTTGATGGCTATGCGCCGCACCGTGGCTGCGCCAAAGCCCGGCGCCACGATGCCTACCACGTCGTCCGGCGCACGCGGCGTGAATTTCATCATGCGATCCACGCGCTCCGCAGTTGGAGGAACGATGGGCAGACCATCCGTCCATTGCCGCTCGCAAAAGAGCAGGTTGACGGCTTCCGCACTATCGTCAACCTGCACCGTCAGGCCGGTATGCTCCGACACTACAGTGTGGGCCACACCGGATTCCGCTGCTGCGCAAACCAGTTTCTCGATGTCCTGGACACATATCTCAGCCAGTGCGCGCACCTTCGCGCGTGCGTTCAATCCAAATGGATGCGGCACGACTGTTATAGGCAAATCGGCACAGCCGAGCGCCCGCGCCTGAGCCCGACCTAGCGTCGCGAACTCGGTGGAACACACGGTTACCGCGACAAGTCCGCGTTTTCTTGCTTCTACACTGTCGTGGATACTCCACGACGTGCAAGCCCCTCAGTCACCGGAGCCGGTGATAACAAGGTCACACTGCCGTGCCACATCGGCAAGGATGTCTTCCGGTGCCGGAATACCAGGCGAGCGCTTGGTGCACTTGACGGTTTTCTTTACCCCGTAACGGCTCACCAGCAGTTCAGCCAGGTCGTCCACCATGTGATTAAAGTTCGGCTTCGCATTGTCTATAAAACCGACAACTTTGCCGCGCAACCCATCCAGCGCACGGCACGCCGCCATCTCTTTTCGGCCATAAGGCGCCGTCGGTTCAAATACATGAATGATTGCAGACAATGTTGTTCCTTCACTTGGGTGGAGAACTATGAGTGCCTGACTATATGCGCCGCCACAGACAGCATGCGGCCGCCACGGCTCACAGCGGTTCTAACCTTGCCGCCTTCGCCACTTTTCCCCACTTATCGATTTCACTGCGTATGTACTGCGCATATTCTTCGGGCGTATTGGTTACTGGTTCCACGCCGACCGCCGCGAAACGAGTCCTGGTGTCCTGGGTTTGCAGTATCTCGACAAGCGTGGAATTCAGTTTTGCAATGACGTTCCTGGGGGTGCCCGCACGTGCCAGTATGCCGAAATTTGATGGCACTTCGAATCCGGGCAATCCCGCCTCCGCCATGGTTGGTACGCCAGGCAGGTTTTGTGCACGCGCCGAACTGGCCAAAGCGAGCGCGCGCAATCTCCCGGTCTTGATGTGGGGAAGTGCGCCCGAAACGCCAATGAACATCATATCGACACGCCCGCCGACGACATCTATCAAAGCCTGCACCACGCCTTTGAATGAAACGTGCAGCATATCGATACCCGCCACCGTATTCAGCAGTTCTCCCGCGAGATGCACGGAACTGCCATTGCCGGAGGAGGCAAACGTCAGTTTGCCCGGCATCTGACGCGACAGGGCGATGAGTTCCTTCACTGTCTTGGCAGGAAGATCCGGCCTCACCACGAACACGATGTCGCTTTTCGCGATCAAGCCCACCGGTGCAAAATCCTTGATCGGATCAAAAGGCAACTTCGCGTATGTTGCGGCGCTTATTGTAAATGCAGTTGAAACCTGCAGAAGCGTATGTCCGTCGGGCGCTGACTTCGCCAAAAGTTCAGCGCCTATATTGCCATTCGCGCCTGCGCGCGAATCGATTACCACGGGCTGACCTAGCAATTCCGAAAGACTCTGTGCAAGCGGCCGCGCGATGTTGTCCGCCGGGGAACCCGCAGGAGAGGGAAGTATGAACCGGATCGACTTCGCGGGGTAAACCTGCGCCTCTGCACCTACAGACACCACCATAGACACCAACATGCAAGCCGTGGAAACGGACCGGCGGACGGTCATCCATACACTACTGTTCATGACAGGCTACCCCCTCAGTTCCTTGTGAACGACTATTGCGTTCGCGATGTTCAAAGCGGCCTTTGCAACACACCAGCCCATTTGTCGATCTCAACACGAAGAAACCTGGCAAATTCCGCGGCGCTGCCGCCGACGATTTCAGATCCCTCCGCGGTCAGGGTCTCCTTTAGCGCGGGATTGTCCAGGAGCCGCTGAATTTCAGCATTTATTTTCTCCACGATTTCCTGCGGTGTGCCGGCCGGAAACAAAATGCCGGTCCATGAGCCGATTTCGTAGTCCTGGATGCCCGACTCTGCCATCGTCGGAAGATGCGACAGTGCCTGGATACGCCGGCTCGCGGTGACCGCGAGCGCATTGAGCCGGGTGGACTTGAGGAATGGGGTTACTGTAATCACGGGAGCAAACATAAGCGGCACGTGTCCGCCCAGAACATCCATCGTCGCCGGCGCGGAGCCCTTGTAGGGTATGTGCACAATATCGACCTTCGCCAGTTTCCTGAACAGTTCTCCTGCGAGGTGCGGACCGCCGCCTTCACCTGAAGATGCAAAACTGATCTGACCGGGCCGCGCACGTGCAAGGTCTATGAGTTGCCGGATGGTCTTGACCGGCAAAGACGGGTGTGTCACGGCGACAAGCGGTTGCGCATATATCTGAATTACGGGCGCAAAGTCCTTGAGCGAGTCATAAGGCAGCTTCTTCACCAATGTCGCGTTGACGGCATGAGTGATGGTGACCAGAACCATGGTGTAACCGTCCGGCTTGGACTTGGCAGCCGCATCCGTGCCTATGATAGTCGCACCGCCCGGCCGATTGTCGACGATGACTTGTTGGCCGAGACGCTCGGAAAGTCGCGGGCCGAGAAGTCGAGCCAGCGCATCGGCGCCACCACCGGTTGCATACGGAACGATGATGCGTAGCGGGCGGTTCGGATATCCCTGTGCTTGAGCTAAAGTGGCCGCCCCCAGCGAGATGACGCACAGGACCGCCAGGTTTGTCACTGACAAGAGCTTACGCATCGGCCCCACCCGGCTTGAATTCGCTTAACGAATAGGCCGGCCGGCCATCGCGCCGGGTGACCTGACGCGTTACAGCGCGGGATATCCCTATGCTGCTGGCAGTCGCGGAATGTCTGCCGGCGCCACCGGCAACCACGACGAGAACCCGATCCGGCGCTCGCACCAGCGGAATCCGCGTCGTTGCCGCGTCCGCGGTCGCGTATTGCTCCGGGTACTTGTCCCTGAACCGGCCGTGTATGTTTTCCGCCGACCAGCACTGCATGGGCAGGAAACCGCGTTCAAAAATAGCGCGTTGCACGTCGGCACGCGTCCAGCCATCGCGTGCCACCACGGCAGCGTGATCCGGTGAAAGAAAGACCACCACTTCGCTGTCGTAGAAGAAATTGTTGCTCCCGACAGACAACAATGTCCCCAGCAGCATGGTCAGGATGCCTTCGGCTGACGCGCTGTAATGATCGTTCACGTTGTGCGGTGCTGCCGCCGGCAGGATGGTAACCGCACTCTCTTCTGGGCGAAGTCCACGAGTGACATGGAACGGTTCCCACGGACTTTCCTGTTCGTTCTCGGCAAGGGTATACATGAAACGTCCACCGTGCCCGAGCGTGGATTTGTCGAGCTTGCCGGGCTCCCCTCCCCCGGTATTGATGAGCAGCAGACGGATCGCGCGCCCTATGGTTGCGTTCGCACGCCATCCCGGGCCCAGCGCGCCCGAGCCCCCGTGCATCCCGCATTCCTCCGCGAGCGGGCCGTTCGCAATCATCAATACACCTGACGGGTAAGTCGTTGCCATCACCCCGAAAAGATTGAACGCCGGGTCGCCCAGCGCCTCGACGGCCGTGATCAGCAGCGGCATGGCCTCAGGTGGCGCCCCTGCCATCACTGCCGCTATTGCCACGGTCTCCACTGTTGCCTCGCCTCGCCTGGGAGGCACGGCCAGCAGCACCGATTCAGGATCGCGATCGGTCCACGCCAGCATACGGCGTACACGCTCTGGCGTAGGCGGGATGATAGGCAGCCCATCGGTCCAGCCACGAGCATGGTAGAGGGCATTGATGACTTCAAGGTCGTCTTCGACGGCCAGCAGATCCGCGGAAAGTTTAGGAGCGGACATGATCAGGCGCCCTCGCCCTGCGTCAACACGCGCATTACCTGTTCGTAAGCCTCCGCCGCACGATCAGCGACGTCGGTATCATGGATGCCCGCCAACGGATGCGTGATCACAACCATGGGCACCTGCTCGAGTCCGAGCCCGAACGCGGTAGCGCGTGCCAATGCCGCGAATGGCTTGGTGCAAAGCAGTACGACCGGCACACCCCGGCGTTCCAGCGCGACCGTGTCGTGGACACTCCACGACGTGCAGCCGCCTCAATCGCCGATCGCGGTAAGCACCACATCGCAACCCGCGAGTTCCGCAAGCATAGCCGGTGACGCGGCTTCTGCCATGATGCGCTTGCGGGCGCTTGCCGCCGGGCGTATGCCCTGCTCGGTGACCAGCCGATCTTCGAGCAACTGCAACAAGCGCCCCGCGTGGTGCTTGCCGTTGTCGAGTATGCCGACGCGCGCGCCTTTAAGGCTGTTGCGGCGCGGTGCGAGCGACACGTCCTTGAGCGGAACTCGTCCGCGTGGATCTAGCAGTTGTATGGTTGCGACCATCAAAAACCTCCTGTAAAAACGCCGGCCACCATCGTGGCTGACGGCGCTATCGTTACTATTCCTCCCCCTTCAATGCATTTGTATCTACACATCTTCGGTCTCCCCATTACGCAGGATCGCAGGGCGGCATACCCATGCCGCCGCCGTCACTTGTCGGCAAAGGATTGCCGACCTACTTCCTTGATTCTTGCCCCCTCCCTACCCCCCGCGTCGACGGAGGCCCCCGGACGGGGGCACTACGTGCGAGAGGGAGGGAAAGGACATGCTTATTCAGGCTGAATCTTCGCGGCTTTGAGCACCAGCCCCCATCGCGCGATTTCCGCCTTGATGAGCGCCGCGAATTCCGCCGGTGTACTGGCGACGACCTCGCCCCCTTCGGCACTCAAACGCCCCTTCAACTCCGGATCGTTAAGCACCTTGGCGAGTTCATCGCGGCGCCTGGCGATGATATCCGCCGGCGTGCCGCCCGGCGCAAGCACGCCGTAAAACGGTCCGGCTGAATAACCCGGCAGTGTCTCCGCCACCGCGGGCAGATTGGGGAGCACGGGCGAGCGCTTTTCACTGGTGACGGCCAATCCCCGCAACCGACCCGACTTCAACAGTGGAAGCGTGGCGATGATGGTGCCGATGGACAGGCTGACTTCTCCGCTCATGATCGCAGTCAGCGCGGGACCGGTGCCTTTGTACGGAACATGCAGCATGCTTATTTTCGCCATTGTCTCCAGCATCAAACCCGACAAGTGGCCCGTGCCGCCGTTGCCTGACGAAGAGTACGTCAGTGCGCCAGGCTGGGACCGCGCAAGGTCGATGAGCTGCTTCACCGAGCGCACCGGCAATGACGGGTGCACTGTAACCACGGCCGGCACCACGGTGATCAACGTGACAGGCGCCAGATCCTTGATGGGGTCATAAGGCATCTTTTTCTGCAGAAACGGCGCGACCGTGATGGGCGACGGAGTGCCCAGCACCAAGGTCAAGCCATCGGGCGCTGCCTTGGTCGCGAGATCCGTGCCTATGATACCGCCGGCTCCACCGCGATTCTCGATGACTACGGGTACACCTATACTTTCCGAAAGTTTTTGCGCAATCACCCGTGACAGCGTATCACCGCCTCCGCCGGGCGGATACGGCACGATAAACCGTATGGCTTTGCCCTGTGTGGACTGACCGAACGCGAGTGAACTTGCCGCGAATATCAGCACGCCTGTAATACCACGATACTTTAATTGCATAAGATCCAGTCCTGTTCGAGTTTCCGGAAACTGCTGTGCGCAAGCGCGTTGACGGAATCAGAGCAACATTCGTTGCGCCTTCACCATATTACTTCCTCATCAACCAGCCGCGCAATTTCGCTTTTCGCAAGTCCAAGGATTTCACCAAAGACATATTCGTTGTGCTCACCCAGCCCCGGCATCCAGCGTTCCATGCGCGCGGGGGTTTTTTCAAAGCGCCACGGCGCGTTGGTCACCGCCCGTGTCTTGCCTTGCGGGCCGGTCATATCCATCACCGTCTCCCGGATGCGCAGGTGCTCGTCCTGCGCGAGATCCCTGGCGCTGAACGACGCGAACGCTGCCACACCCGCGGCTTGCAGTTGCCGGGTGAGGACGTTCCGGTCGTGCCGCACCGTCAACGTTGCGATCACCTCATCCAGAGCCTTACGGTTGTGCCACCGTTGCGCAGCGTCGCGAAACCGTTCGTCGCCCATCAGGTGCGCCGCATCGAGTGACCTTGCCAGCGCTTCCCACTGCGCCTGCGTCGATACGCTGACCGATATCCACGTGTCATGCCCTACGCAGGGGTAAACGCCATGCGGCGAGGCATACGGCATTTCATTTCCTTTGCGCTGCACAGGGATGCCCGCGGATGCCGCAACCATCGCATCACCCATGAACGAACTCGCCACCTCGCGCGCAGCCACGTCCACGTGTTCGCCTATACCGGTCTTTCGGGCCTTATAGAGCGCCACCAGCACCGCGCAGGCCATCGTCATGCCGGTGACATTGTCCATCATGTTGCGCAGTTCCACAGGAGGGCCATCGTCGTAGCCGGTGAGATAGCCCAGCCCTCCGACGGCGGCGAAGATCGGGGCGTAGCCGGGGTCCGACCACTCCGGTCCGATCTGCCCGGCGGCGGAGACTGAAGCCATCACCAATGATGGCTTTAGTTGCTTCAACACATCATAGGAAAGGCCAAGCTTGCGAATAACGCCCGGTCGAAAGTTTTCAGTGGCGATGTCACTGACGCTGACCAGCTTCTTGGCCAGTTCGACGCCCTTGGGCTTGCGTAGATTGAGCTCAATTGCATACTTGTCACCGTTGCCCTGATCGAACTCCGCGGGTTCGAGCCGGCCATAAACAGGATGCGGCCGCCGGTGTATGTCCAGCCGCGCGCGGCTTTCGATTTTGATGCATTGGGCTCCGAGCATCGACAGATAATGCGTGCCATAGGGTCCTGCCGCATGCAGCGTAAAGTCGCAGATGCGCACGCCGTCCAAAGGTTTCATCTAAATTCCCTCTATATGACCCTGAGTGAGTACCAGAGATCGAGTTCGTCTTGAGTATGTCCCAGCATTGTGCCAATCACGCCAGCGTTATGTTCACCCGGTCTTCCCGGAACGTTGCGCAGCGTCGGCACCGGTGATTCGCTGAGCCGAAATGGAAACGTCGGCATAGATACGACCGTGCCATTGTCCAGGGCAATCTCGCCGATAAAACCGCGCGCCCGCTCGTGTTCGGATGCAATGATGTCCGGCGGCGTAAAATATTTTCCGAGCGGGACTTCGGCATCCCGCGCGAGCCGGACAACCTCTTCAACGGTGCGGGTCTTGGCCCACGCCCGAAGATGCTCATTGATTAACTTGCCACGCTCGCCTCGGGTCATCGGGTCTTCCATGCCCGGCGCACGCGTCCATTCCGGCGCATTCAACATCTTCACCATCAGGTTCCACTGGCGCTGCTCAAGCAGCAGTATCTGGACGTGGCCATCGGCGCATTCGAGCACGCCGCCATAGGTGAAGGATCGCGTAGGACGGGTTTCGAGAACGCCATCGCCGTAGCGCTGTAACGTCATGGCGCTGAGCGCGACGTTTGCATCCTGCACCGACACGTCTACGGTCTGGCCGCCGGCCGCGGGAAGGGCGAGGAGCGCCGCAGCCGCAGCCAGCGCGGCTGAGGTGCCGCCCTGAAACTCACCCAGGTGGCCATAAGCCTTGATCGGCGGACGGTTGGGAAATATTTCCAGTGCCAATCCATTCGGCAGCAGATAGCCCTCTCCCGAGCTGTGAAAAACATTGATCTCCGTCGCGCGGTAGTCGGCGTAGGGCCCGAACGCGCCGAACGGCAAGACCGAAAGATAGATGAGATCCGGCAATTCCGCGCAGATGTTTGCAGGTGCGATGCGCCAATCCGCTCGACTCTGCGGGTGCGTGTCGTCGATGAAGATAGTCGCACGCCGCAACAATTCGACCAGCAACTCGCGACCGGCGCCGGTCGCGACATCGAGCGTGACGCTGGCCTTGTTGACGTTAAGGTACGCATGGATCGCACTGTTTGCATGCTTGGTGGGCAGCAGTGGCGGCTCGTAGCGCAAAGGATCTCCTTCGCGCGGACGTTCCAGCTTGATCACCGTGGCGCCCATCATCGCGAGCACACGACCGGCGTACGATGCGGCGACGCCCTTGCCGTGTTCGACCACGGTTACACCCGACAGCGGGGTGCCGGTCTGTGGTGTAAGCGGATTAACGCCTTCTTCGTTGTTAGACAATGATTTTTCCTTAGTGCTTGATGTCATCGTACCGTCGGCAGACCAAGTTCAAACCCGGAACCATCGACCACCGGACGATGCGAGATTTCCCTGGACGGCAGCATAACCGTCGCAAGACCGGGCGCGCTCACCTCTCCACGCTGGTTTTCCGCCCATATTTCCAGATCGACAAGGGCATAGCCGTCCTGAACGTATTTGCGACTGACCTTGCCTTTGCACCACGTGGTGTCTCCGACCAGGTTGAACCGTCTCATCTCGCCGCGCACCCGTTTGAGAAATGCAGCATCTCCCATCCAGTTGGTTACCAGCGTGGTCAACCACGCCATACGCGCCGGACCGTAGTCGTAGGCCGAAGGCGCCCCCACCTGCCGTGCGGATGTTGCACGCTGGTGACCGATACCGGTGTATTCGATGCCACCGCCGGCATCCTTGCTGCGAAAATAATGGCCGGGGTGGCGCTGTGCGTTCTGCAGCACCAATGCATGCGTATGCCCGCGACCGACGCCGACATGAAAGCCCTTGAGATCGGTGGTGGTGAGCGGACCACGCGCAATAGGCTGCATCTGCTCGCCTTCCGCCACATCCTGCCAGTAGCGGATATCGCTGCCCCGAATTTTGCGTGGTTCGTCCAACTCAAGCGTCTCGATTTCAGCAATCTGCTCATTGGTGTATTCGTACTCTTGCCGGTCGTTGTGCTTGCTTGATTCCCGCGCCGCACGCCGCTCGTGGCGCGTGCACCAGCCCAGCGTTCTTGCCATCAAGTCGTCCTTCTGATTGAGAAACAGGGCCTCGGTGTACTGCAAAACCAGTGTACCTGAGAGCTCGCTGGTCTTGGTCACGACGCCGACTACGCGCTCCAGGCAATTGATACGATCACCGGGACGCCAGGTCCGGAAAAACTCCCAATCATTGCCGGCGAAGAATCCATGCACGCCGGAAAATCCCCACCGCGTGCGACCGATGTAACCATATATCATGGGGATGGTCGGGTGCGCCACGAGCGAGGCGTAGCGGCTACGGCGCGCATACTCCGAGTCTCTAAAAAGCGGGTTGAGGTCACCGATCCCATTACAATAATTGCGTATCGAGTCTATGCCTATGTCCTGCATGTACGGCCCCTCCGGGCGCAAGTACGTGCCTATCATCGCGCGGGCCGCGGCAATCGACTCTTCAGTAATACGACCTTCTGGAGGTCCCTCACTGACTTGAACGTTAGTCTGGGAATCTGTCATGACAGTTTGTCTCCACGTGAATTTTCAAAATATTCAATAATCAGGCAGCACAGCTTTAGCTTATTCTCAGATTTTCCATCTCTAGTCACTTCTTTCATCTTGGCTATCTCCGATTTTATCGTGAAGTCAACCTCCTCCGCGGTGCTTCCGACCCGCTCTACGCCGTCATCGGTGACACTGGCCTTAGGAAGGCCGCGTGCGCATCGCGCTGATCGTCACTGCCCGAATCCGTTTTTCGCTTTGCACCCGTTCAACGCATCCAAGGATCGAATGTGCGCCGTAAAATGAAAATCAGTGGCACGCGTCCAGTATGCCCCGCACATTGTCCAGGGTATCAAGGCGACCGACCTGATCAATTAACAGATCAGTATTGCCGTCACGCAAACGCGCCGACGTGAGCATGCGGAATTTCTTGACGTAGTCCGCCGTCGGTGGCGCACCGTGCGCGGAGTGGCCCTTAGTTTCCGCGACGGTATGAGTATATGATTGACCATTTTTCAGCCGAATCGTCATCGTGCAGGGGCGCGACGTATTGGGCGCGGTCTCAAACGCTTTCGAGTAATCGTCGCTCACGGTCATGCATATGCGCGCGGCGACCGGCCGCCAGACGGAATTATCGAACGCCTGTTGCGTAAATGCCTCATCGAGAAAATTCTCCCTGGGCACGCCTATCAAGGCATGTGCGACCACGTACGCGGTGCTGAATTTGCAAGCGAGCAGATTGGGTGGATTGGCATTGTTCAACGTTGCCGTGCGCGCATTGGTAAGAATGTCCACCTTTTCAATGTCGGTGTGCCTGATATGGTGCTGCTCGACCATCTGCAAAGCGCTTTCCAGTTCGGAACGCACCGGCCCCGCCGCGATCCATTTCATGCCGATGGACTCCATTTCGTAACGGGTACCAAGATCCCGGGTCAGCATGCGCTCGTCTATGGAGTCGACGAGTTTGCGAAAAACACAATCGATGATATCCGTCAGACCCGTGAGGCCCTGCTCTGCCAGATGAGCCGCATATACGCCCAGCGCCGCCGACCATCCACATCCTAGCGACTTGACCATGGCCCCTTGTGTAGCGGCTTCGAACGCCGAGGTGGGTATCAGATTTGCGCAAATCCCAAGCGCTTGGTACATCTGTTCCGAATTGAGACCGCGCAAGCTGCCCGCAGCTATGGTAGTGCCAAAGGCGCCCAGCATGGCAGGGGGAAACCAGCCGCGAAACATCAACTGCGGATCGCCAAGTTCAATCGGATCGGCAGGCTGGTGGCCCAGCGCCCAGCCCAGTCGGATCAACATTTCGTAGCCAAGTACCGTCGCATGCATGACTGCACTGCCTGATGCGCCTAGAGATTCGCCCTCGGCAAGCGCCGCCGGAACGACCACCGTCCCGGGATGCACGACGCCACGCGCGACGCCTTCTGAAAGGTCTATGGAGTGTACATATGAGGAATTCACGAGAACAGCGTTAAAGACGCTGTCGCGCCCGGGTTGTCGCACTATAGTTGCGTCGTTGCCTGCGCCCAATGGCTTGCGCGTACGACCGATAATCCGGCTGCTACCCTCCTCCGCTCCGAGAATTGCGCAGCCTATGTTATCGAGTATGCAGTTCTTCGCCTGTTGCCGCACATTGGCGGGTATGGCGGCAAACTTAACCGACGATAAGAAGTCACAAATTTCGCGAATGGCATCAGGCATTGCTCAACCCCTTTTGGCAGTTAATGAAAACTACAATAATCGGTAGTCCGACGAAGAAGCATGGACAGTTTGAATTCTGATGCCGTAATTTGCATCGCGAAGTCACAGCACAGCTCCATTTGAAGCACAACGGCTACCGCAACGCCGACACCAGAGTTTTGAATTCATCGTCCGTAAACCGCCTTTTCTGACGAACCGCCTCATCATTCACCTTTGCAACGATCTCGGAAATTCTTTTTTCTGATATTTCGATTCCAAGGTCAGCCAACTTTGCCGTGACGCCCAGAACACCGCTTCCTCGTCCCATACCAACCCGGAAATATTGGCCGGCCAGCGACGGGCTGAAGGGAAATTGTAGTTTTTCGTCCCTGAATGAAATGAGGTGGTCGCGCTTGTATATCCAGTTTCGGTCCGCAACGATGGGCTTTTGTTCTGCAATGGGAATGCCTGACAAGTCCGCGAATAGTACCGACGATTCAGCCAATTTCTCGGCAATAACTCCGATGTCTTTTCCATAGAGACAAAGCAGCGACATGACGACTTCCGCCAATGGCGCGATGCCCGAACGAGCCGGGTCCGCGCCGTTCACCACCTACCTCAGCGCCGATAGCGCCCGCTTCCAGCGCAGCAAGGTTATTGGCGGCACCCAACCCAAAGTCGTTGTGGCAATGAACTCGTACCCCTATCTGCCCAGCCAGCACATCAATCGTCGCCTGCGCCGTGCCCCGGTAAGCGACCTGGAGCAGTTCAATTCTTGCCATGAATGCCAACAACGCCCCCGCCAAATGACCCGATCCACCATTGGAGGCGGAACCATAACTGAGCAATCCTGGCCGGGACTTTGCAAGCGTGATCAGATCCTTCACGCTCCTTACCGGCAAATTCGGATGGGTTACCAGAATCAGGGGCGTTGAACCGACCAGACCTATCGGCGCCAAGTCGCGCACCGTATTATACGGTAATGATTTGGTCAAAATCGGATTCGCGAAGTGCGCGTTGGATACGATGACGATGGTGTAGCGGTCCGGGGCGGATTTCACCGCCAGATCGGCCCTATGATGCTGTTCGCGCCTGGCCGATTATCGACAACGAACGACTGCCCCATGTTCTCGCTCAAGCGTTGCCCGATTACACGAGCCATGATATCGCCAATGCCGCCGGCAGCAAACGGGACGATAAATCGAACCGACCGCGTCGGGTAGTCCGCCGCTGTCGCAGCGAAGAACTGTGGTAGCAGAACCAGCAATGATGCGATCCAGAGATGCGCTGGCATTGGAATGAAATGGTTTTTCTGCAGGTAAGGCGAAGAGACTAGCATTGCCCCATCCGACGGTCAACGTTGTTGACCTCAGAGGAAAGTTGAGCAGTTGCTGAAAGTTATGCCGAACCAAAGTTGACCTGGACGCTTGATCAACCTGCTTGCCGTATTAGCAAGGGGTCCAAGTGACTCGATGAAAAATATTTTGTTATTTAGTCCGCACGAATGCCGGCGTCCTTGATCACCTTGCCCATACTCACCATTTCGGATTGGATGACCGCGGCGAACTGCTCCGGCGAACTTGCGACGAATTCAGAGCCGGTGTTTAACTGAGGTTCCCCCAAAATTTAGTCTTCCAGGAGGCGGCGGTTTAAACTTGACCGACTGGAAGGAGTAAATATGTTCAAGATACTGAAGCCGGTATATACAGCAGAGTTCAACCGAGATTTTCCATTAGACATTTATCCAGACGGATAAAGTGGCTCAAAATGAGCGGGCAAATCGAACTTTTTTGCGGCATCCCACAGACCTTGCATCCATGCGCGCTGCTGCATCGCGATAGCGAGGTTTAAGATCGGTTTGCGACTTTCAATGGTGATGTAGGCCGGTTTGCGCCACGCATCAGGCTGATTGATGAAGCGCGTCAGTTCAATTCCTTCGGCCGGCTTGCCCTTTGCATCGTGCAAGCCCCACCATCCCTGTGCGTGGGCCAGCGCTCGTTGCAGGGGCTGATTCTGACGCAGCGCTATGACGTAATGCAT
>CANJQI010000010.1 GCA_947476215.1 Betaproteobacteria bacterium | reverse complement strand
GCCTTCATTGTCGCCCTTTTTATTCTGTCTAGTCTGGCTATAATAAATGAATGCCGTGAATTTTGCCGATAATTTTCCAGTCCTTGCAAGCGCACAATTGTTAACGTTAATCCATTAACGGAATCTTCGCTCGCGACACCACTTCCTTCCACTTGGCAAGATCATCGAGATAGATGCGAGTGAACTGCTCGACACTTTTCGGGTTGGGCTCCAGTTCCGCTTGTGTCAGGCTCTTGATGATCTCCGGCATGGCGAGTAGCTTGTTGACCTCGGCATTGATGCGGCGTGCGGCGCCGATCGGCGACCCGCCTGTCATATAGATGCCGAACATCGCGCCCTCCTTGAAATCCCGAAGCCCGGCTTCCTCGGTGGTTGGAATGTCTGGAAACGCAGGCAACCGCTTTTCGCTGGACACGGCCAGCGCGCGCACGCGACGCGACGGAATAAACGGCACCCAGGCCGGGACATTCAGGATGGCGAAGTCGACTTCACCGCTGGCAACCGCGACGCCTGCGAGACCGGTACCCTTATACGCAATGGCTTCCGCACGCACTCCGCTGCGGATCTGAAACAGCGCAAGCGCCATACCCGTTGCGTCGCCTCCGATTGAAGCGTTTAGTTTCCCCGGAAACTTTTTCGCGATATTCAGGAAAGCGGCCAGATTGTTGGCTGGTACGCTGGGATTGACCGCGATGATGTACGGGCTGCCGCCCAGTTGCGCTACCGGCTGAACCTGGGTTACCGGATCCCACGGCACATTCTTGCGCACCGCGGGCGTCAACGACATGGCCCCGCCGTTGAATGCGATCGTGTATCCATCGGGCGCGGCTTTGGCCATCGCTTCCGCACCTATCCGTCCGTCCGCGCCCGCGCGATTGACCACGATCACCTGTTGTCCAAGCGCTTTGGAAAGCGGCGGGCTGATAATGCGCGCAATGATGTCGGTCGTGCTCCCCGCCGCATACGGAACGATGGCGGTAATCTGGCGTTCCGGATATTCGGCAGCGTGTACGATGCTGGAGCATAGTGTCAGGCTCAAAAATACCGTAGCGCGTGCAACTTCCCTGTTCTTCATAGGCGAACTCCTTGAAGGGCTTAGCGGAAACCATCAACCTTGCGTGTCACCGATCGCGTATTCCCGAACGTCGGCACGTACACGGAATGCAAACCCGACCCGCCCGCGACGATGATGCCGATGTCCTCGGCGCAAGGCGATATCGGCAGCAAGGTTTCCGGCGTAATCTTGCCCAACTCTTCACGACGCGCATCCTGCGTGCGTGCGATGTCGCCGGGCGCGCGGCGGTTCGCCGCCATTTTCGATTGTTCCCAGAGCTCGCGTTTAATTTCGGCCTTGCTGATGCCGGCGCCGCCCAATATGGCCGCGTGTTCCGGACCAATGACGATCCATGGCGCGCCGCCGCACCAGTAATCATTGCTGGTCGGATAGCGCATGCTGTCCGCAAACACGCGCAACAACTGCCGCGCGTCTTTCTCGCTGCTCAACATATTCAAGGTTCCCGATGCACCCACCACGGTTACGGTACTGGTATCTTCGGCATAGCCGCGTTCAACGTGCAGTGGTTGCCACGGGTGCCCGGCGGTTTGCTCGCCACAACAGAAAGTGAACTTGCCCGGTTGGCCCTGAGTCGCCTGGTCCATCTCGCCCGGACGTGCCCCTCCCACATTCTGCATGATCAGATGCAATGCACGCCCCAGCGTTGCATTGGCCCAGCTACCCTGCCCCAGGCAATTGCTGCCGGCATTGATACCGAGCTGTTCGACCGCAGGGCCATTCACGATCAGCCACGCGGTCGCGGCGTTGGTTGTGGACTGCACCGCCTGCAAATTGAATTCAGGCGCCGCAACCGCTTCGACCGCTGCGATCACGATGGGCAGATACTCGGGATCGCATCCCGCCATCACCGCATTAACCGCGATGAGTTCGACCGTCGCCTCTCCGAAACCCGGCGCAATGCGGGCGATGACATCGTGTCTGTCGCGCCGCACACAACCCAACATTTCGTCCACGCGTGCTGCGGTGGGCGCAAATACCGGCAGGCCGTCGCCCCATCCTCGCTCGCGGAAGCGCTTGTTGATCGCGCTATCGTCATCGGCCAAGTCAAAAGCTGCCTCGTGACCTACACGATAACCATTTGTTTTGTTTGATGAGATTTGCGCCTCGCCGCCTGCGCCCGCGACAGCAAGCGCGACGATGGCATCGACATGCTGTTCGGCGATGTCACGCACCTCCTCTCGTGCACGCGAGCCCAGCGGATGCGGAATCACCGCGATCGGAAGATCAGAATGCCCCAACGCGGTGGCCTGAGCGCGTGCGAGCGTGATGAACTCGGCAGTGACTATGGCCAGCGACGGCACGCCCAGTTTACGCACCTCTATGCAGTCGTGGATACTCCACGACGTGCAGGACCCTCAATCGCCCGAGCCTATGATCACCAACCCGCACTGACGGGTGAGTTCGCGCAGAATATCCTGCGGCGATGGAATACCGGCGATACGTTTTCTGCGCGTGATGGCGCCCGCGATACCGTGCCGGCTGGCCAACAATCCCGTCAGATCCTCGACGAGATGGTCGAAGTTCGGTTTCGCATTGTCGATGAAGCCGACCATCAGACCCTTGAACGTTACAGTCGGAAGGCTGGTCCGCTGCAGCTGCGAGCGACGTGTCGGCGTCGGATTGTAGACTCTTACCGTTTCAGGCATTGCCGGGCTCCTTCCTTGCTATTCGCTCTTCAGGTTGGCGGCTTTGATCAGATTCGCATTTTTAACGAACTCCTCTCTGACCAGCGCTGCCAGCTGCGGCGGCGTATTGGTTTGAGCCTCCAGCCCCTGCCGTCTGAACGACTCCTTCATTTCGCTGGTATTGACGATTTTCGCTAGCGTCGAATTGAGCCGCGTGACCATGTCACCGGGCATACCCGTGCGCCCCAGTATCGCGTACCAAACGACGTGGTCGTATCCAGGAACACCCGACTCGGCGAGCGTGGGCACGTCCGCCGGCAACAGCGAAGTGCGCTTGGGGGTGGTCACCCCCAAGGCCCTGAGCTTGCCGGACGTGAGCAAAGGCAGGGCCGATGTGGAACTGGCGAAAGTCAATTCAATCTGACCGGCCGCAACCGCGACGACACTTTCGCCGCCACCTTTATAAGGGACATGCACCAGCTTCACCTTGGCCAGCAAATGGAATAATTCACCTGCCAGATGCGATGCGCCGCCTACGCCTGACGAGCCGTAATTCAACTTGCCCGGTTGCCTGTGAGCAAGCGCGACCAGGTCCTTGACGGTTCGTACCGGCAGCACAGGATTCACGAGCAACACAAAAGGCTGCACGGTCGCCAGCGATATCGGTGCCAGATCGCGCTCGAAATCGAAGCTGGGCGCGGGTGACAATGCATGGGCGAGTATGCTGGACGATGCAATCAGTACGAGCGTATAACCGTCGGGAGCCGACTGGGCGACTTTTTCGATCGCGATCAAGCCGCTCGCGCCCGGTCGATTCTCGACCACGACCGGTTGACCGAAGCTTTCCGACAGCTTCTGCGAAATCAGGCGCGCAGTCGCGTCGGTGCCACCGCCGGGCGGGTATCCGATGACGATGTGGACGGGTTTGGCCGGATAACTTTGCGACAAGGACGCAGGTGCATATCCCTGAACGGTGACTCCAGCAAACAATATCGAAATCAATTTCCAGTGCCTGGACATTTGCATGACAGTCTCCACATTATTCTTGCAATTGCATTCTGCATCGTGCGCCATCGGTCGGATGTTACTCCTCTGACCGGAAAACTGAAGTGTCCATGAGTGCGCTGAGCTACCTTTCCCGTGTTATCCTTATTGTGCTTTCCATATCTCGCGACACGCCCGTATAAAGCTATCGTCGTCGCGGTGGACACCGGGGCCCGGTAACACTGTTGGGAACCTCGCTAACCATTCTGGATTCCGGTTTTCACCGGAATGACCGCTGAATATTATGAATATTGGAAAGTTCAATAATTCATCAACCTTCATACAACGTTGAGAAGTTCACCATGTCCATAGATGCCTTGCGCACATTGCTACCGATCGCCGGATGGAAGGAAGACCGGCTCCGCGGCGTTGATATTTCCGGCGGCACCGATCCGATTTTGCCTACGCCGTTTCGCATCGGTGAAACGGGCTCCGCCGTACACGCCGCCATAGGGCTCGCCGTTTCCGACCTGTGGGAAATCCGTACCGGAAGGCAACAGACGGTCGCGGTCGATACCCGGCAGGCAACCGCCTCGTTGCGTACCATGAACTACATACGCGTCAACGGAAACCTGGGGTTCGAACACCATACGATCATGGGTGTCTATCCGGCGAAGAACGGTCGCTGGAGCTATCTGCACTGCAACTTTCCCAATCATCGCGCCGCCGCGCTGCGCGTGCTCGGCGTACCGGAAGACCGCGAAGCGGTGCGCAAGGCCGTATCGCAATGGGACGCGCTCGAACTTGAAGAAGCCATCCTCGCCGCCAACGGTGCAGGCGGCATGGTTCGCACCATGGCCGAATGGGCGCTGCATCCACAAGCGGCTGCGGTGGCTTCGTTGCCGCTGATGGAAGTGATCAAGATCGGAGACAGTGCGCCGGAAAAACTTCCCGCCGGCGATCGGCCGTTGTCCGGCATACGCGTACTCGATCTGACGCGCGTAGTCGCCGGTCCCATCGGGGCGCGCACGCTCGCCGAACACGGCGCGGACGTGATGAAGATCACTGCACCGCACCTGCCGAGCCTGGGCCAGCAGGAATATGAAACCGGCCATGGCAAGCTGAATGCTCATCTCGATCTGCGCGATCCAAGTGACATGGAGACGATACGCGGCTTGATCCGCGAGTCCGACGTGTTCTCGCAGGGCTACCGTCCGGGCACACTGGGCTCGCGCGGTCTGTCGCCCGAGGAACTCGCAAAACTGCGCCCTGGCATCGTCTACGTTTCGCTGTCCGCGTTCAGCCACGTCGGGCCGTGGGCATCGCGTCGCGGCTTCGATACCGTAGTGCAAACGGTCACCGGCCTCACCAACCGTCAGGGTGAGCTGTTTCCCGGCGCCACGCCGGGCCCGCAGTTCTATCCGTCGGCGGCGATCGACATACTGGCGGGCTATCTGATGGCGTTCGGCGCACTGATCGCCCTTGCACGCCGCACGCGCGAGGGCGGCAGCTGGCTGGTGCGCATCTCACTGGCGCAAGTCGGGCGCTGGCTGGTTGAACGCGGCCAAGTGCCAGAGGACCAACTCAAGAACATCCCCAAGGAATTCACACCCGAGGAACTCGAACGCTGGTCCATGACCACGGAATCGCCGTTCGCGCAGTTACGCCATCTGCGGCCGGTGTTGCGCCTGTCCGAAACCCAACCCTACTGGGCGCGGCCCTCGGTACCGCTCGGCCACAGCAAACCGGTGTGGCCTCCAAGACCGGCGTAACACCATTGCTGCTCGCGATGGCCATATGTAAGTCTGCGCGCCGCGGCGCAATCGGGCCATGAGCCATCCGCTATACGACGATGCGGGTCGCGCTGACGTTAGACGGAATCTCGCCCGTTTCACCGTCGCTCCCTTGCCCGCCGGCTCCCTGAAACGCGCCTCCGTATGCCTGATCGTGACCGACGATGGCGCAGGGGGATGTGCCCTGGTGCTGACGCGCCGCGCACGTAGTCTGAACACCCATGCCGGTCAGTTCGCGCTGCCGGGCGGCCGCGTGAACGAGGGCGAAAGCACAATAGAGGCTGCGCTACGGGAAGCACGCGAGGAGATCAATCTTGCGCTGGATCCCGATACGGTTCTCGGCACGCTCGACGACTACCCGACGCGCTCAGGCTATCTCATCACTCCGATCGTAGTCTGGGCGCCGCAAGATGCCGAAATGTCCGCAAGCCCGGACGAGGTCTCACGCATCTACCACATCCCTGTCTCGGATCTTGCCCGTTCGGGCACGCCGGTGTTCTACTCCATACCCGAAAGCGACCGTCCGGTCATACAGTATCCGATCGTCAATTCCCGAGTCCACGCGCCTACCGCCGCGCTGATTTACCAGTTCATGGAAGTTGCCATAGGCGGACGCGATACGCGGGTCGCGCATCTGGAGCAACCGGTGTGGGCCTGGAAGTAGCTCAACGCGCATCCTGCCTTGCGCGACCACGCTCCAGGCAGTCCACTCGACCCGGCGTGGATTCCAGTAAAATTCGCATGATGATTACCCTTGCGTCATGTGCGTTTAACGGAAAAGGTCCAGCCGTATGAAGTTTCCCATGCTCATCGCCTGGCCTGCCATGCTGATTGGCACGTTCGCGGCACCGTTATCGACGGTCGCGCAGAATTACCCCAGCAAACCCGTGCGTGTCGTTACCGCGGAACAGGGCGGCGGTGCCGATCTGCCGTTGCGGTTCTTCGTGCCGGGACTCGTCGAACGGCTAGGCCAGGGCGTGATCGTGGACAACCGGGGCGGCACCGTTACCATCCCCGCCGAGATCGTCGCCAAGGCGCCGCCCGACGGCTATACGGTGCTGTTCTACGGCAGCCCGATGTGGATCATTCCTTTGCTGCTCGCTGACGCCCCCTATGATCCGCTGCGCAACTTTGCCCCGATCACGCTGGCATTTCGCACCACCAACCTGTTGCTGGTTCATCCCACGATGCCGGCGAAATCCGTAGGCGAACTGATCGCGCTGGCGAAAGCCAAGCCGGGCGTTCTGAATTACGGTTCGGGCGGAACCGGCTCATCCACGCATCTCGGGCCGGAGCTGCTCAAGTCCATGGCGGGCATTGATATAGTACGAGTGCCCTACAAAGGCGCGGGACCGGCAGTGACCGGACTGATCGGCGGCGAAGTGCAATTGATCATTACCAGTACCCCGGTCAAAGCACATCTGCAGTCCGGGCGTCTGAGAGCACTGGCCGTCACCAGCGCCGAACCATCCCCCCTCTATCCAGGACTGCCGACGGTGGCGGCAACGGTGCCCGGCTATGAATCGTCGGTGATGTTTGGTTTTTTTGCGCCAGCAAAGACGCCCTCGCCCATCGTAGACCGTCTGAACCGCGATCTTGTGCGCATTCTGGGTCAACCCGATATTCAGGAGCGTTTACTCAACACCGGATCCGAGGCTGTCGCCAGTTCGCCCGATCAATTCGTCGCGGCCATGAAGTCGGACATCGCGCGTATGGGCAAGGTCATCAAGGACAGCGGCATACGCGCGCAATAAGATGCGCCTGGCATCAGGCGTCGCACTCCCCGGAAAGGCTGCAACTTCCATGAAGATTACCAAGGTCGAAACCATCGTCTTCAACCTGCCGATGCTGATCGAAGGCAGTGTCGTGCCCAAGCCCGGCGGCACACCACGCACCAGCGTCAACACGCTGCTCGTGCGCGTGGACACCGACGAGGGCGTGACCGGTTGGGGCGAGGGCTTCGGCAGCCGCATTTATGGCGCGACCAAGTCGGTGATCGACTCCATTCTCGGTCCACTGTGCGTGGGACGCGACCCCACTGCGATCAACGAACTTACCGATCATTTGCAGCACAGCCTGGGCAGCGCCGGGCGCAATGGCCCGGCGATGTATGCATTGTCGGCCATCGACATCGCGCTCTGGGATATCGCCGGCAAACTGGCCAGACTACCGCTATACCGGTTGATGGGAGGCTCGCCACGCAAGGATCTTCCCGGCTATGCGAGCCTGTTGCGCTATGAAGACGCGGGCGCGATGACGCACCACGTCGAGCGTGCGCTAAAGCGTGGCTTCGGCCACATCAAACTGCATGAGACCACCGTCGCCGCGATCAAGGTTGGACGTGACGCCGCCGGACCGGACACGCAGATCATGGTCGATGTGAACTGCGCGTGGCCGGTCAACCAGGCGGTCGAAATGGCGCGCAAACTCCAGCCATTCAACCTGAAATGGCTGGAAGAACCGGTGTGGCCGCCCGAGCAGCATGCCGGCATAGCCAGAGTGCGCACGCGCGGCGGAGTGCCCACCGCCGCCGGTGAGAATGCCATGTTCTTTGATTTTAAAAGCATGTTTGAGGCCGGTGCGCTTGCCTACGCGCAGCCCAGCGTCGCCAAGGTCGGCGGCGTTACGCAACTGCGCAAAGTCATGGTGCTGGCTGAGGCCTACGGGGTAGACGTAGTGCCGCATTCTGCTTACTTCGGTCCCGGTCTGCTGGCGTCCATACACTGCATCGCCGCCATGCCGAGCGAGGGACTGGTGGAACGTTACGATATCGATTTCGCGGTCAATCCACTGCACGACGCGATCCATCCGGACAAGAACGGCCGCTTTGCGATACCGCAGGGTCCGGGACTCGGGGTTGATCCCGATTTGGATGTCATCGAGAAATACCGGATCGCTTGATGTATAGCCAAGTTTTCCTCCGTCACATTAAGAAGCTCAACCGCTCATCGCGGTGGCCGCCGAGGGCGCAGTGGTGCGCGGGGTAAGAGCTTGGGCCGAGCCAAAATAAGGGGTTTCCTCTGCGTCCACCGCGTCCTCTGCGTCGAGAGTTTGAATTGAACCAGTAATCGCGTCGCCCCTACTCTTGCGCATAGCGCCAGAGAACCTTAAGGTAGTGCCATGGCAACCAGACTCAATAACAGGAGTGTGAAATGCAATCAGCGGGTGAATTTGACTATGTAGTGGTGGGCGCCGGATCGTCGGGATGCGTGGTTGCGACGCGCCTCAGCGAATCCGGCAAGTATTCCGTTGCCCTGATCGAAGCCGGCGGCAAGGACGACAGTTTCTGGTTCAGGGCACCGCTGGGATTCGGCAAACTCTATGACCATAAACAATACAACTGGGGCTACGAGGGCGAGTCCGAACCCCATCTTTCCGGCGCCCGCACCACGCAGCCACGCGGCAAGGTACTGGGCGGAACCAGCTCCATCAACGGCATGCTCTACATGCGCGGACAACGCGAAGACTACGAACATTGGCGCCAGCTCGGTTGTGTCGGCTGGGACTATGAGGACGTGCTGCCATACTTTAAGAAAGCCGAAGACAACGATCGCGGTGCCAGCGAATTTCACAACGTCGGCGGTCCGCTCACCGTGTCGACCTGCCCGCGGCATGAATTGGCCGACGCCTTCATCTCCGCCGCCGAACAGGCCGGTTATCCCCGCAACGACGACTTCAACGGCGCGCGGCAGGAGGGCTTTGGTTACAACCAGGCGACCATACGCAACGGCGAACGATGCAGCACCGCGATGGCCTATCTGAAGCCGGCACGTGCGCGCGGCAATCTGAGCATCATCACCAACGCGCTCGCGACCCGTATCCTGTTCAAGGACGGCCAGGCCACGGGTGTCGAGATTCGTCGCGCCGGCAAACTTGAAACGGTGACGGCAAGGCGTGAGGTCATATCCTCCGGCGGCACGTTCAATTCGCCGCAGTTGCTGCAACTGTCCGGACTTGGACCCGGCGCCTTGCTGCAGCAGCACGGCATTCCCGTGCTGTCCGATCTGAAGGGCGTAGGGGAAAATCTGCAGGACCATTTCGCCGCCGCCATTACTTACAAGTGTTCGCGGCCCGTCACCGTCAATGATGAATACAACAATCTCTTCAAACGCTACGTGATGGGTGCGCAATATCTGCTGCTACGCACAGGTATGATGGCATGCACCGCAACGACGAGCGGCGGCTGCATACGCACCGACACTGCTCTGGATGCGCCGGATGTGAGACTGGTACTGCAATTGTGGAGCCGCAGCGCCGGTATGCGTTCCCGGGACGGATTCGGACTCTATCCATTCTCCAGTTTCGGCGTGTGCATGAATATCTGGCATCCCGACAATCGCGGACATGTGCGCATCAAGAGCCCCGATCCCGCCACAGCACCCGAAATGCTGTTCAACTTTTTTGCCTCGGAACGTGATCGCAACACCGCCGTGGCGGGACTGCGTGCCGCGCGTAAAGTCATGTCGCAGCCGGCGATCTCAAAGTATGTGGTCGAGGAGCATACACCTGGACCGTCGTGCAGCAGCGATACCGACTGGATCGATTTCTGCCACCAGCATGGGCGATCGAATCATCACCCCACCAGCACCTGCAAAATGGGCGTCGACGACATGGCGGTGGTTGACCCGCGTCTGCGAGTACGCGGTGTCGGCCGGCTCAGAGTCGCGGACTGCTCCATCATGCCGCGTATCGTTGCCGGCAACACCAACGCACCAGCCATTATGATAGGGGAAAAATGCGCGGCGATGATGTTGGAGGATGCGCAGGCCAGTTAATCCGTGGATTCCGCAAACGATCGTTGGAATTAACCGTCTTCTATACAGCCGCGAGTTGCTGACCCAAGTATTGTGCGTCAGTCATCTCCACGGCCAGTATCAGGTTCTTGATCGCCTCGGCACGACGGCACGACGCAGCCATCTGCGCATTGGCCATGTATTTGTCGACAATGTCGTCCTCGGAGAGCGGCTTGTCGGTGGAACCCCGGGCATCCTCCTCACGGTGGCGCAACACCTGTCCGTTCTTGAGCGTTACGATCACTTCCGCGGTCGAATGGTAGGGATGACCTGCGTTGGGATCCAGGCTGTAGCTCACTTTGTCGGCGAGTGACAGCAAATCAGCATCCGCATGGCACTCAAGGTCCGCAAGCGTGAATCTCTGACGCGACAGCGCGCACGCGATCGCAAAATAAATACTGAACTGCGCTGCGTAACTGTCGACGGGCCGCCTTCTCATCGCCAGCGGCTCGCACACGACGCCCACCAGACGCTGCCCCACCAGAGCCTCGACGGACTGTATGTCCTCGCTACGAATCTTGCCCTGCCGGGCAATGGCGATAGCCGCATCTATGAACGGAATATTGTGCTGACCCACGGGAAACGGTTTAATAGCCACGTGCAGGGTTTCCCAGCGGCTGCCGAGTTCGGCGGTCGCCCGCGCCAGATCCTCAGGGGTAACATCGGCTCCCAGATGCGACGCATATAATCCATAGCGCCCTTCGTAGGTGGTTCGCGGCCCGGTGACGCCGCCGCGGGCCAGTACTGCCGCAGTGATACCCGCAACACCGCCCCAGCCCGGGTGCAAGCGCTTTGATCCGGAAGAATTGGAGCTGTATTCGCGTGCGCCGGATGCCATGCTGAGGACTATCCCCTGCGCCATGGTAAGTTGCTCCAGGGAAAGGTCGTATGCCTTGCCCGTAATAAGGCTGCAGCCGAACGCCGCGGCCAGACCCGTGGGGTGGAATCCGATCCGCGTCAGTCTGCCCTTGGCAACCGCGGCGACGCGTGTTGCGGTTTCCACACCCACTATGTATGCCGCGAGCAATTCCTTGCCGGATTTCCTCGCATGAGCCGCGACGCCCAGCGCTGTCGAAAAACAGCTAGAGGTCACGTGTATGGGCCCCATCAAATGCGTGTCGTCGTAATCCAGGCCATGTATCAGGGAACCATTGGCCAGCACCGCATCGCGCAAGTGCAGTTTGACCGGCATGCCGATCACGTCGCTGTCGCCGACTCCGAAACTGGCCAGCGAATTGACGGTCTTGTGCGCGAAGTCATAGGTACTCGCTGCCAGCGCGATGCCCGTCGCGTCCAGTATCAGGTAGCGGGCTCTGCGCTTTACCTCTTCAGGAATCGCCTCATAGGCTAGATCATGAGCAAATTCGGATAATCGTTCCGCTATAGTCGCCATGCTAGTTGCATTCCATAGTTATCGGCCGTTTCCCGCGCCCCGGTCAGTCATGAAGCGCACCAGTTTCCCTGACCACCCTCGACCATTTGGCAACTTCAGCGGCGATATACCGCGCGAGATCCTGCGGCGAGCTGGATGCGGGCTCCAGTCCCTGCGCAACCAACTGCTCCCGCACTTCAGGACTTTGCGCGGCACGCACGATACCGCCATTGAGTTGAGACACGATGGACTGGGGAGTGCCTCGCGGAACGAGCACGCTATACCAGTTGAGGGTTTCGAATCCCGCGACACCCGCTTCAGCAATGGTCGGGATATCGGGTAAAGCAATGGAACGCTTTATGCTGCTGACGCCCAGGGCACGAAGTTTCCCCGCCTTGACGTGTGGCGTGGTGGGCAGGATGTTGCTGAATATCAGATTCAGTTCACCTCCCAGCAACGCAACCAGACTGGGCCCCGCCCCGTTGTATGGAACACCCGTCATACGAACAACGGTCATGGACTGGAACAGCAGCGCAGCCATGTTGCTGCCGCTGCCGCCGCCGGTTGAACCATAGTTAAGTTGTCCGGGCCTGGACTTCGCATAAGCAATCAGATCTTTGACCGACTGCACCGGCAAACCCGGATGGACTACCAATACCAGCAAACCATTAGCCATCAACCCGACTGGCGTGAAATCCCGTACGATGTCGTAAGGCAACTTCTTGTGAAGGATGGGGGTAATTGCGAATCCGAAGGTGCCCATCAACATCGTATATCCGTCAGGCGCGGCCTTTGCGGCAAGTTCGGTGCCCACGATACTCGCACCGCCGCCGCGATGATCTATGATCACCTGCTGGCCCCACGCTTCGGCGAGTTTGGTTGTAAATATCCGCGCAATGATGTCAGTGGCCCCGCCAGGGGGATAAGGCAGGATAAACCGGATGGGTTTGTCAGGGAAGGCCTGCGCGGACACTGCATGCAAGCATGCCGCAAGCAGGCCGGTTAGATAAATCAAAAATCGCATGGTGTGTTCATCGTCGAGCGCTCCTCACCGCTTACTGCGGCAGTCCTTCAAGTTTGATACCGACAGATTTAATGACATCCGCCCACTTGTCACGCTCCATCTGCAACATCCGACCGAATGCATCAGGACTGTAATCCTCGGCGACTTCCGCCCCTTGCGCCTGCAGACGCTCACGTACATCCGCCGTTTGCACAATGCGCACGATTTCCCGATTGAGCTTGTCCACCACGGCTTTCGGCGTTCTTGCCGGCGCGACTATCCCGAACCACGAGCTGCCCTCGAACCCTGGCAAACCGGATTCAGCCACGGTTGGAACGCTGGGTGCGATCGCCGAACGCGCCGCGCCCGTTACGGCCAGTGGCTTGAGCTTTCCTGACCTGATCAGCGGCATCGTCGAAATGATGTTATTCGACAACAACTGCACTTGTCCGCTCATCAGATCGTTGTACGCCGGCGCACTGCCCTTGTACGGGACATGCGTCATGCTGATACCCGCCATTTTCTTGATGAGTTCAAGTGTGAGATGCCCGATACCGCCGGTACCCGTTGACGCAAAATTGACCTCGCCCGGCCTTGTCCTGGCATAGGCGATCAGTTCCTTCACTGAATTGGGTGGAAACGACGGACCTGACACGACTATGCCCTGCAATCGTGTCATCAGCGCAACCGGCGCAAAATCCTTGACCGGATCATAGGGTAATTTTGGGTACAAGCTTGGAAAAATAGCCTGACTCGTCGACGTGGTGGCCAGCGTGTAGCCGTCAGCGGGCGCGCGCGCGACAATTTCAAATGCCGCGATACCCGCGGCGCCAGGACGATTGTCAATGACCACAGCCTTCGCCCAGGACTCGCTGAGCCGCTGCCCGACTATGCGCGTGACGACATCCGTGCCGCCGCCCGGCGCGAACGGAACGAGCAACCGGATCGGCCTGGATGGATAGTCTTCCGCGACGGGCGCGGTGGTGCAAGACATCAGGATCACACCTGCAATCGCTCCAAGGAACTGCCGGAATATCCTCAACTTCATGGTCGCCCCTTTACTATTGCACTTCGGAGTGACGAACCAGAACATTGATGGCATTGACGAGGTCAACGCCGTTTGTTTCTTCCACGCCGCGTACCATCTGGACGATGCATGCAGCCTGTTCCCCGAAACCCAGCGGCTTAACCAACTCCAGAAACTTATGCTCCACGTCGTCCCACCCCATGGGATTGTCCGGTCCGCCTTTGAGCTTGGACGCCTCCGCGCTGATCTCGCCGCCATCCTGGAACCGAACGGTAACGGTGCAGTGATAACGCGCTATGCCCGGGTCTGTCTCAAATTCGACGAGCGGCAGGAAACGGCGTATCGCCGGATTGTTCAAATCGTCTTCGTCAATATCACCAATCAATACATCGCCATGCATCATCACCAGGCCGATATTGAATTGCAGACTGAGGCGGGCTGCGAGGAGGGTCGTCGGATCAGCCTTGCTGACCTCCTCCACCATCAACGGACTGCACCGCACTTTTATCGCCACGACATCTTCCGGACGATGCCTGGGCTCGGTTTTCATGATTCTTGCTGTAGCGCCCGACCCCGGAATTGTGAGCGCGCATCCGAAGTAAGGACGAAAGCTGGTGGCGTCGACTTCGAATTGCTCTCCCAGTCCGCGGGTAATGGCTTGAAGATCGTTGCGATCCGAGGTCGCCGCGACAAAACCCATGGGATCTTCGATTACGGTGCGCGGGCCGACAAAACCGTCCTGCGCCAGCACCGCAGCCTCAACGCCATTCTGCGCTGCGCGCCCAGCATGATAAATCAGAGTCATGGAGCCATCAGTCTGGTAAGCCTTGAGCCCCGCCGCCTGGCTGCCAGCCAAACCCATCGCGGAAACCATCAGGTCGCTACTCAGGTTCAGCAATCGCCCGGCCGCAGCCGTTGCACCGAAGGTACCCAATGTACCGGTCGGATGGAATCCCCGTTCGCGGTGGCTGGGGATGACGCCCCGACCGAGGCGGCCCTGCACATCGTATCCCGCCGTCATCGCGGCGATCATGTCTTTCCCCGACGAGCCTTGCCATTCACCCACCGCGAGCAGTACCGGAATAATGCATCCGCCCGGATGAGACCCCGACGGCTGGTGTATGTCGTTTATACCCACCCCGTATAGCGTAATGCCGTTAACGAATGCCGCATCGCGTGCCGATCCCCGGCTGCCGTTGATCAGGATGGTTGAATGCCCGGCGCCGCCGAACTTGAAACGCGCAATGGTCCGCGCCGCCAGGCGTCCCGGCGTCGCGCGCGTGCCTGCGAGCAGGCAGCCTATGCCATCAAGCAATAGCCTTTTGGCAGTTTCTAAAGTCGCTGCGGGAATATCGCTATACGCCAGCGAGGAAGCGTGACGGGCAAGTGTGTCAGTTATCATGTCCTGATTCTGCATCTGATGAATGGCAAAATGATCTCACAAAAGGTGCGCAAAGCGTGATAATAAACGTCCAGGAGGAAACGAAATGCAGTTTGGTAATCTGATTGCGTTCTTGGGGTCGGCCGGCCTCGCGTTTACGGCAACAAACGGGGTCTCGGCACAGGACTATCCGAATCGTGTTATACGCGTGTACGCGAGCGAACCCGGAGGCAACTCTGACTTCAACGCGCGTCTGATCGCGCAAGGCCTCAGCAGCGCCCTCGGGCAGTCGGTCGTCGTGGATAACCGCGGCACGATAGCCGCAGCGGTCGCGGCCGCCAAAGCGCCGCCCGACGGCTACAGCCTGCTGGCACTGGGCAGCAGCCTGTGGCTAGCGCCACTGACGCGCAAGATGCCTTACGATCCTGTTACCGATTTTGCGCCTATTACGTCGACCACCAAATCACCCAACGTGCTGGTTTTGCATCCGTCAGTACCGGTCAAATCCGTCGCGGAATTGATTGCGCTGGCGAAATCCCGTCCGGGCGCGCTCAATTACAGCACCAGCATCGCGGGCACATCGTCCCATCTCTGCGCCGAGTTGTTCAAGTCACTGACGCGCGTCAACATGGTGGGCATATCCTACAAAGGCCCGGCGTCGGCGCACACCGCATTGCTGAGCGGGGAAGTACATCTGAGCTTCGGCGGTGCGACCATCGTGATGCCGCATCTCAAATCGGCCAGACTGAGAGCCCTTGCCGTCAGCAGTACCGAACCCTCGGCCCTGTTCCCCGGCCTTCCTACCGTCGCCACTACGATACCAGGGTTCGAATTCAAGGAGAAGCAGGGTTCATGGGCGCCGGCGGGCACACCAGCCGCCATTATCAATCGCCTGAATCAGGAAATCGTGCGCTATCTGAACCGCGCCGATGTGCGCGAGAAATTGCTCAACACCGGCGCCGAGGCCGATCCGGTTACACCCGAACAGTTTTCGGCATCCATCAGGACTGAAATGATTCGCATGGGCAAGCTCATCAAGGACGCCGGAATACAGGCGGAGTAGCTCTGCTCATCAACGTTGCGCGATCAGCCGCTGACGATTACTTCGTTCCCTTCGATCATGAACGTGGGATCAAAACCCTCGGACACCCACTTCATGAAGTTCACGGCGTCGTCAAACCGGGGATCATTGCGCAGCAGCACCTCGGGCCGGATCTGTTTATCGATCAGCGCAGGCAGGAATGAAACCTTGCGGATACCGGCACGCGAGATAACCGCCTTGGCGATAAGGCTGCGCCTGGCGTCATTACCGAGCGGAAAGTTCGGAAACTCAGGGTCCAGTGTGACGCCGTAACGCTGGGCAAAGAGTTCAATGCGCTCCGGTGTCAGACCCGACACGGCGCTCGAAAAAATAAAATTGCTGAGGCTGTAAAAGCAGACCTTGCCACCATAAGTGGCTATCGCTTTTGGAACATGAGCATGGTGTCCGAGTATCAGATCGGCGCCCGCTGCGTATGCAGCCTTCGCCACCAGCGGTTGATAGTCGGCAATGATGCGCGGGATAAAGTGTATGCCCCAGTGCAGCGACACGATCACGGCATGGGCGGTCTTTTTCGCGTCAGCAATATCCTCCACCATGCGCGCCAGGTCCTCGCTGTCGGGAACGGTAACGATACGCGGCGGCATGCCAGCCTGATACTCGACCTGCTCGTAAGACGTATGCGCGCGCATGGGGGCGACGCCGATCTTGTTCGGCCCTGCCGAATAACCTTCCTTGGGCACGGAACAATAGGCAAGAATGGCGACACGCACGCCGTCCTTCTCGATCACCGCGGGTTTTCGCGCCTCATTAAGATTGCGGCCTGCGCCTATCACCTGTATGCCTTTGTCGCGCAGGAGATCTATCGTATCGAGCAATGCATCTTCGCCCCAATCGAGCGCGAGATTACTGGCCAACGAGACCACATTGAATCCGCAGTCGGTGAAAATGCGCGCCATATCCGGCGTTCCGCGCCCACCGTCAGGCGCGCTCACCTGGCGCGAACCTCTTAGCGAGTAGAGGCGCTCGCATTGCGCGAACCGGATATCGCCGGTCGCCAGCACGGGGCGCACCAGCGTGCTGTAAGGCTCCATGTCGCCATGCATGGGGCCCACGTCGCCACATCCCAACAGGGTGATTTCTTTTTCTATCATGGGGAAACTCACTTTCAGTTTATCGTGCTTGCCATAATTCGAGACACTTCCGCATAAAGTGATCGTCGTCCCGGCGGACGCCGGGGCCCAGAAACACTGAAGGGAACCTCGTCAACCATACTGGATTCCGGTCTTCACCGGAATGACGGGTGCATGTCATAAACTTTGGAGAAATAAATCATTGATACTTACTCCGCACCGCTGTTACGAGACTGCAGCGGCGCACCATTATAACCACGCACTTCCATCAGTCTTTCCTGCGTCATTTCATCGAGTGTGTTTATCCCCAGCAATGCCATGTCGCGATGTATTTCGTCGCGCAGCAGTTTGATCGCGTGCTGCACGCCGGCCGCGCCGGCAATCGCAGCCGCGTAAAGGACAGGCCGGCCGACAAACACGAACTTCGCACCCAATCCCAACGCCTTCAGCACGTCGGTTCCGCTACGCACACCGATTTCAAGATTGGAAGCCACGGGCACATCGACCGTCACGACCAGCGTGTCGTAACCGGCTCGCGTTACACGATCTATCAGCTGCCGGATCGGCTCCGTCTCCCCGGGTAAATACGCCTGAAACCAGGCGGTTGATCCTGCTTCGCGCACCGCTTCCAGCGTCGTCAGCGCGGCGCCGCTCAGTATCATGGGAATGTTGGCTTGCGCTGCCGCGCGTGCCAACACCAGGTCGCCCTGATACGCCGCGAGACTGACGCCGCCCATGGGTGAAAATCCAAACGGTGCATCATAGGTGCGACCGAACAGTGTCGTTTTCTGCGTACGCTGCGCAGTGCCCACCAGCACCTTGGGCAGAAAAGCCAGCTCGTCATAGGCGGCACGATTGGCGCGTATCGACGCATTGGTATCGGCGCCGCTGACGACATACCCGAATATCGGGCGTGGTATGTAACGGCGTGCCGGCGCTTCAAAGTCATCCAGGGACAGGATCCGGCGCAGAATACGCGGGCCACCGGTAGTCGGCGCACGCCATGTACTCGTCTGATCGTCGTTCAAAGTCGTGACAGCGGCACTGGGCATGTCGGGCTCCGGATGGATAACAGATAGATGCGTGTCATCAATCCGCACGTATACCGGCATCCTTGATTACCTTGCCGAGCCGGCCGATTTCGGATTTCATCACCGCGGCAAGCTGATCCGCTGAATTGCCCACCGGCTCGACGCCGGAGTCCAGAAACTTCTGCTTGAAGTCAGGATGGCGTACCACAGCCTGCATTTCCCGGTTCAGACGCTGGACGATGGGCAGCGGCGTTTGTGCAGGCGCAAACGCCGCAATCATGGACACTGATACATAACCGGGCAATCCCGATGCAGCAATCGTTGGCACCCCGGGCAGCAGCGGCGACGGATCAGCGCTGGTCACCGCCAGTGCACCCAGCTTCCCGGTTTTTAATTGTGGCGCCACTGAAGACGCACTGGCAAACATCAACTGAACCTGACCACCCAGCAGCGCCAGTATCGCCGGTCCACCGCCTTTGAACGGCACATGAACCAGATCGACGCCGGCCATGGATTTGAACAGCTCCGCGGCCATATGCTGTGGCGTGCCTGTTCCGGACGACGCGTAGTTAAGCTCTGCCGGTTTGGCTTTGGCCAGAGCGATCAGATCCCTGACCGACTTCGCCGGAACCGCGGGATGCGCCACGAGGACGCCGGGTGCGATGCTCACCAAAGTAATCGGCAGGAAATCCCGTACCGGATCGTAGTCCATTTTCTGCAGCAGAGGCACGATCCAGAAGTTGGTGCCCAGCATCAGCAGCGTATATCCATCGCGTGATGCGTTAAGCACGGCCTGCACGGGAATAAGCACGTTACCCGCGCGATTGTCGACGATTACCGACTGACCGAAGCTGCCGGCGAGCCCCAAAGCGATAAGGCGCGCGTTGAAGTCGCCGTTGCCGCCGGCCTCGGGCGCGACGATGCGTATCGGCTTGTGCGGATAAGCCTGGCCTGGGCCCGTCGAAGCGGACTGGCCAGATGCCGGCGTCGCACCCACAACCAGCATGCCAGCACTCACAGTCCACGAAACAAAATGCAGCAACGACATAATCATCCCCTATTGCGCCACCCTTTACTGCGCCGGACCGGGCACCCGGGAGCGGCGTCTCGTCATGCGCTTATCATGCCATAATCCTGACAGAGCCGTTGCGGAACACAGCGATAATCCACGGAGGAAAAAAAATGAGGCATGCCGGAAAAAGCGTGATCTTGTTTGCGTGCCTGGGAGCTTCATCGTTCCAATATGCGCATGGCGCTTACCCTGAGCGTCCGATCCGGGTGGTGGTTCCCTATGTACCCGGCGGCAATATCGACATCACCGCGCGCACGATTGCGCCGGGCATGTCCGCTGAACTGGGTCAACAAGTCGTCATAGACAATCGTGGCGGAGCGAACGGCTCCGTAGGACAGGCTCTGGTTTCGAATGCGCCTGCCGACGGATATACGCTGGTGCTGACGTCGATCTCCGCTCTGGTCACCACCCCTGCGCTTTCAGGTCAATTCGATTACGATGCGATGAAGCACTTCTCACCCATAACCATGGTTACGCGTGTACCCATCATCATGGTGGTGCGCCTGGGGCTGCCGGCCAGGAACGTCAAGGAGTTCATCACTCTCGCAAAGTCACAGCCCGAGAAATTCATCATGGCGTCGGTCGGCACCGGCTCTGCCGGTCATTTGACGGGCGTATTGTTCCAGACGCTGACGGGCACCAAACTCACTCATGTCTCCTACAAAGGTGCAGGACAGGCGCACCTCGATGTGCTCAGCGGCCAGGTCGACGTGTATTTCGACCAGTTGTCGTCCGCGATGAGCTTGATCCGCGCCGAAAGATTGCGCGTCCTCGCAGTTCTGACGCGTTCGCGCAGCGCTGAAATCCCGGATGTGCCCACAATGGAGGAGGCGGGCGTGGCGGGATGCGAATCCGGCATCACGAGCGGCCTATTGGCGCCCGCCAGAACGCCCGCCGCGATCGTGGGAAAATTGCGCGACGCCATTGTAAAAGTGCTGCGAACGACGTCGGTGCGTGAAAGCTTTGCCAGATTGGGTGCTGAAGCGGTCGAGAGCACGCCACAGGAATTCACGCAATTTCTGCGCACAGATACCGAGAGATGGACAAAAGTGATACAGCTTACAGGTGTCAAACCTAATTAGTGTGGTGCTGCACACCGGTTTCGCCTTTCCCGTCTGACTGCATCGCACTGATACTTTCGTCAAGCTTCAGTGATGAGAACTGGGATGGAAACCTGCGCACGGCACGCGTCCTCCCGGTTGCATCCTGCACTTCGTGGATCACGCCCAGTATCTTCGTCTGCGGATGGTCCAGCGCCTGGCGCAGGCTGATGTACACCGAGGCATCTCCACCGTGCCGAGTGATCATCTCGAACAATTGCTCGGCGGTGTAGCGACTGAAAACCGCTTCGTAAACGGGACGCAAATCGAGTGCATTGATGCCCGCGCCCGTGGTCAGGCGGCCTTCCCGGTCACAGCGCGGATCGTCAAGCAATCGCTCCAGACCGATCTCTTTCACAAAATCGACCCACCCGTAACGACCCTCGGAGCCCACCGAACCGCCGAACTTGACCAGTACGGGAGCATCCGCCGTGCGCCAGCCGCGATGCGGCGGATGATTGGCCGCGCCCACTCGCATGCGGTCATAGGCGTCCGCATCCGACTGCGCGGCGAGATGCACGCCTTTCATCGCCAGCAGCGAATTCAACAGCGACACATCGACGCGCTGTCCGACGCCCGTTCTTTTGCGCGAGTAGAGCGCCGTCAACACCGCCTGACCGGCAAAGATTCCCGTCGACGCGGATGCGATATCGGCGCCTATGCGCACCGCCGGTTCGCCATAGGTGCCCAGGTAACGCGTGTAACCCGACATGGCCTGCGTCGTGAGTTCGGATCCACCATGCCGGGCGAGGGGACCGTGCCGTCCCCAGTCGCTGATACACACCGCGATCAGCCGCGGATTCTCCGGAAAAACGATATCCGCGGAACCATTGATCCCCAGCGCATTCAGTTCATCGGCGCGATGGTCGGTAATCAGTATATCCGCGGTAAGCAGCAATGTACGCAACGTGTCGGCAGCCACTTTCCGATCGGAATCGAGCCACACATAACGCTTTCCGCGATTGAGATCGTAATGCGCTGCGCTCGTGTCTTCAGCGCAAAGAAATGGTTCCTGATCGCGCAGCCAGTCACCCGGCGCCGTTTCGACCTTGACCACGTCGGCACCCAGCTCGGCCAGACGCAATCCAGCAAGCGGACCGGCGATGCCGTCCGCAAGCTCAACGACGCGCAATCCGCTGTAACGTTCATCATATCGCTCACCAGCCGTTCCTACATGACCTCCGTTGCGCAGCTCTCCCAGCAGCGCTTCGGTATGTTCGCCCGGTTGCGCCGGTTCGCAAACCGATTCGGGCGTGGCGGCGAAGTGCCATGGTGCGCCACCCACGGTCAGGGTGCCCCACGCCCGGGTATGCAGCGGTACTATCATCCGGTTCGCGAGCACCTGCTCGTGATACCTGAACGACTCGAAGTCATGCGCCACGCTCGCCGGTACGCCATGACGCTGAAAGACGCGCAACCACCAGATCGCAGGCCGCGTCTTGAACACCGGTTCGATGAGTGCATGCAATTCGTCGCGATGCGCAACGCGCTCGCGGTTGCTTGAGAACCGCGGGTCACCGGCGAGTTCGGGTTGTTCGATGGCGGCGCAAAACCCGCGCCATTCCGCGGCGGTTCGAACCGTCACAAAAATTTCGCGGTCCAGACTCGCTATCGCACGGTCCGGCACGAAACCGTAGGATTCACTGCCGCGCGGCACCGCATCCAGATCGGCATAGAGCAGATCAGCGACCCGCGTGCACTGTGCTTCGAGTGCCGCCTCCAGCATGGAAACCGATACGTACTGTCCTGCGCCGGTCGCATCGCGTTCCAGCAGCGCTGCCAGCATGGCGCGCATCGCAACTGCGGCACTGACAAAATCCAGCAGACCGGTAAAGCGGAATGCCTCCATGGCCTGTCCCGGCGCGCCGTTGGCACGCGCAAATCCCGAAAATGCCTGCATAACGCCATCGCCGCAACCAGCCTTGGCCAGTGGCCCGGTTCGCCCAAAACCCGTTACAGAACAATAGATTATACGATTATTAAGCGCGTTAACCTCAGTGTACCCCAAGCCCAGGCGATCCATGACACCCACGCGCAGGTTCTCGATCAGGATGTCGCTCGTGCGCGCGAGATCAAGCGCGGTCTGCCGTCCTTCCGGGGTCTTGAGATCAACAATGATGTTCTTCTTGTTGACGTTCAGCGCGATGTAGTTAGTGCCCATGCCGCGCTGTCGCGGCATCGCGAAACGCGTTCCATCACCCGTCGGCCGCTCGACCTTGATGACTTCCGCGCCCAACATGCCAAACAACGAGCCGGCCCACGGCCCCGCTGCCTGTATGCTGAAATCGATGACCCGCAAGCCCGCAAGCGGGCCTGCCGCTGACTGATGCTGGCTCATTGGAGCGTGGGGCTTACCCAGGCAGAACCATGCGTATCAATACATCTTTTCCCCTGTAGGATGGGTTGTGGCACGAAACCCATCAGACGCGGCATGTTGCTACGGCGGCTGTTCGATGGGTGTCGCTGCGCCCGACCCATCCTACGCCGTGACTGCGTGTGCAGGGGAGGAGAAAGATGTGTAGATACCCATGCACCAGAACCGAAGGGTAAGTCCGGCGAACGCATTGGGCTAAGTCTTCGCAGCCCTGAATTGCAAAAGCGTAATTTCGTCGGTGACATCTTCATAGAGAGCTTCGACCTGCATGCCGATCTTGATATCTTCGAGAGGCGTGTCCATCATGTTAGTCGTCATGCGCGGGCCTTCCTCAAGCTCAACCTGCACAACGGCGTACGGCACCTTTTGCTGCAGATAAGGCATCCACGCCTTGTGATACACGACAAAGTTGTGCACCACACCGCGTCCGCTCATAGGCACCCACGTGAATTCCATCGACAGACACTTGGGACACATCGGACCGATGGGAAACCACACCTTGCTGCAGGCATTGCAGCGTTGCAAAAGCAGCTTGCGCGCCTTGAGGCCTTCCCAGAACGGGATTTCCTCGGGATAGATCATGGGCAGATAGCGGCCCGTTTTTTCATCGATACGCAGTTGGGATGGCTTCATGGACTATCTCCGGAAGATGATGGATTCGCCGAGGAAACAGGCATACTGCCCAATCTCGGCGTTCTTGACCTGGCGTTCACCGCATTCGTGCCGTAACTGTCGCACCACTTCGACGAGCAAGTTCCAGCCGGTCACATGCCCCTCCGACAGCAGTCCGCCTGACGTATTGATCGGCAGTTCGCCACCCAATTCTATGCGTCCGTTGTGGACGAACTCGCGCGCCTCGCCCGGGCCGCAGAATCCGAATCGTTCGAGCGCGAACAAAATCAGCGGCGTAAACGCATCATACGTCACCAGAAAATCGATATCTTTCTGCGTGACCCCGGCCATTTCGTATGCATACAGGTCTTCGGGTTTGGGCACATATTTCAGAACGGTCTGCTGGGCCACGCCCAGGCCCGGCATGGCGAGATTGTGATACTCCGGACCCGCATGTACACCCTGCATGCCAGAAATGTATACCGGCGGTTTCTTGCAATCACGCGCGCGTTCGGCCGAAGTCACGATCAGACATGAACCGCCATCGTTGATCTGGCAACAGTCGAACAGCCGCAATGGGTCGACTATCCACGGCGACTTCTGGTGATCAGCAAGGGTCATGGGCTCCTTGCGAACGGCAATCGGATTGAGGCGGGCATGTTTGCGGAAGGCAACCGCGATCGGTGCCAGGTCTTCGTTGCCGCCGCCATACATGTGAAAGTAACGCTTGGCGGCGATCGCCGCGCCGAACGCAGGCCGCAAAGCACCATAAGCGGGACTTTCTCCGTGCGGCCCCAGGCCTTGTCGCCACATCTCGAGGTCCGTAGGCTGGCCGTAGGGTTTGCGCCGCTTGCCGTGAATTATCGCGACGTTTTTCGCCATGCCCATGCCGACAACCATCGCGGCCTGCTGAACCGTGGGCGAAATAAAGCGGCCATGCGTCCAGCCCTGATGCGCATACCTGACATTCAATCCCAGCGCCTCAAGCAGACGGTCGTAATCGGAACCGAACGACAGGCATATCACACCGTCGATCTCGTCCTTGTGCATACCGCAGTCGTCCAGCGCCAGCTTGAAGGCTTCGCCGGCCAGCGAAAGCGCAGTTCGATCCGGATAGCTGCCGACAAAATTGCTGACGCCGCAAACCGCCGTCTTATCCCTGAATGCCCGTGCCAATTCCGTCATTTCTTCTCCCGATGTTTCAAAACAAACACGCAGTCACTGCGGCACTGTGCCGCTACGGCGCGTCTCAGTATTCGGCGCTGATACCTGCTTTGGGCAGGAGCTTCGAAAATTTCTCGAACTCGGCCTGCCGGAACGCCCCAAACTGCTCCGGCGTGGTGCCCACCGGATCTGCGCCGCTGCTGATCAGTCTTTCCCTTATGTCCGGCATGCGCATGATCCTGCTGATTTCAGTGCTGAGTTTAACAACTATTTCGCGCGGCGTGCCTGCAGGCGCGAGTATGCCCTGCCACCCGGTCAATTCATACCCCGGCACAAATTCGGCTATGGCGGGCAGTTCGGGGGCAACGGGAGACCGCCTGGCGCTGGTCACGGCCAGTATGCGTGTGCGGCCACCCTTTATTGAGGTCAACGCCCCGGTGATGACGGAGAAAGCCATGTTTACGCGACCCGCCTCGATGTCCGGGTACGCCTGACCGCCGCTCTTGTAAGTAACCCTCAATAGATTAACGCCAGCCATGGATTTAAAAAGCTCTCCGGCCAGATAGAGCGAAGTACCCTGCGACGACGCGAAACTGAGTTCGCCTGGTTTGGCTTTGGCAAGCGCTATCAGTTCCGGAACGGACTTTACATTTACGGCATTATTGACAAGTAGCACGTTGGGTACGGACACCGCCAGCGAAACGGGTATCAAGTCCTTCATCGACCGGTAAGACAGTTTTTCGATCATGATTGGATTTACCACATGGGATATCGATACCAACAGTATCGTGTAACCATCGGGCGCCGCCCTCGATGCAATCTCTTCGGCAATGATGCCGCCCGCTCCGCCTTTGTTATCCACGACGAATTGTCGTCCCAGCGACTCCGTCAGTTTTTGTCCGATCAATCTCGCGACCTGGTCCGCATGCGCCCCTGCAGGGTAGGCAACGACAAAACGCACGGGCTTCACGGGGTAGTCGATAGCACCCGACAGGATGCTCGCGAACAAGCACATCGCCCCGCAAGCGAGCGCGGTTAACCGGCTACAGACGCCTGTCAAGCTGTCATGCCTGCCTTGATAGAGATAAAGTCCCAATTTCATGAAGCCGCCTACTGAATACTTGTCGTTTTGATTCCGCTCTCGGCAAAGATTTTTGCCCACTTGCTGATGTCGGCTTTCACGAAAGCCGTAAATTGCTCGGGACCGTAATCGACGGGCTCGACCCCGAGGTCATCGAACTGGGCCTTGACGACAGGCAGCGCGATGATGCGCCTGATCTCATGGTGGAGTTTCGCAATGATGGAACGCGGCGTACCACCGGTGACCAGCACACCAAAATAGTCGATCTGAGCGGGTTTTTCCTGCACCAACCTGATCACTTCAGGCAGCGATTGCGCCGGGACTGTCGGGTGGGCCACGAGCACCAGCGGCGCAACCGCAAACAGCGACACACGATCCAGATCCTTGAGCGTATCGTAGGGCAATTTTTCGTAGAGTGAGAGATTTAACGAATACGTATTCGAAATCACAATCAACGTATAGCCATCCGGCACCGCATGCGCGGCGAACTGGGTGCCGGCAATAGCCGCCGCACCGGGGCGCAGATCCACGATGACCTGCTGATTCCAGTTCGCGGCCATATGCATCCCCAGCAGGCGCGGCAGAATATCGTTGCCTCCGCCAGCTGCAGTCGATGCAACAAAGCGTATCGGACGCGATGGATAACCCGCCGCAGGGTCTGCGGCAGTTGCCAACCCGAACACACCCCAAATCGCGAAGCTCATCATCAATCTAATCGCATCGCGCCACTTCAAAAACAGTAACATTATTGATCTCCCGAGTGGTGGTAACCTAGTGGAGTACCTGGCGACACGATCGAGGATACCGCAAGCCATGAGCAATGCAAAATTGGCATTTCTGTTTCTGACTTCCGCTCTTTTCGCAGCAACCCTTCCTGCCTCAGGACAGGTTGCTTCACCTTATCCGGATAAACCGCTGCGGCTCGTCGTGCCGTTCTCTGCCGGCGGCGGTGCAGACATACTCGCACGCGCAGTCGGACAAAAACTCAGCGAAGCTTTCGGCAAACCGGTCATCGTCGACAATCGCGGCGGCGGAAGCGGCATCCCCGCGACCGACATGGTGGCGAAAGCCGCGCCTAACGGACATACCCTGCTCTTTACGTCTTCCGTGTATGCCACCAATCCTGGATTTTTCACGACCTTGCCTTTTGATCCCTATAAGGATTTTGCGCCGATTACCCAGGCAACGTCGCAACCGTACGTACTCGGCGTTCATCCTTCAGTCGCGGCAAATTCCGTCAAGGAGTTGATCGCATTGGCAAAATCCAGACCCGGACAGTTTAACTACGCCTCGGGTGGCGACGGCGGGGCACCGCATCTGGGTAGGGAGTTATTCAAGCACCTGACCGCAACCAACATTATGCAAGTGCCCTACAAAGGAGGAGGACCCGCCCTGCTTGCATTGCTGTCCGGCGAAGTCGCCATGCTGCTGAGCAGTGTGCCTTCGACCATTCCGCAGGTCAAAGCAGGCAAGGTCAGGGCACTCGCAGTCAGCGGGAGATCACGCGCACCCGCGCTGCCGGATCTGCCGACAGTGGCTGAAGCCGGTGTGCCGGAATATGAAGTCACGAGCTGGTATGGCGTGCTCGCCCCCGCCAAGACATCGACGGCGATCATTGCAAAGTTACGCACCGAAATCGTCAAAGCGCTGAATACAAACGAACTGCGAACGCAACTGACAAACGACGGCGCGGAACTCGTCGGCAGTACGCCAGATGCATTTGCCGCCTATATTCATTCTGAAATTCCGAAGTGGGCGAAGGTTATGAAGACAGCGGGCGTTCGCACGCGCTGAAGGTCGGCAACCGTCTATGCGATGCAGGAAACGAAGTCATACCGGACGGCACAATAATCCTATCGCGCGCGCATCCTTGAGTTTTTCCACGCTCCAGATCGTGGCAATCAGCCTTTGGGCGCGGCTTTTGCCGGTCACCGGCGCCAGCAAATCCAGCGCTTTTTCTGTTTCTTCCTTGCGCGTCATGGGGTTGAGGAAGTAACCGCGCGCGGCCCGCGTGTAATGTTCGAGCTTGCGGCCATCTTTCAACGTAATCTCCACGTTGGCATGCCAGCGCCGCTGGGAATCCGCATACTTGGGACTGCCGATCAGCTCTATGCGTTTCCTGAGACGCAGCACGCGTGGATCATGCATGCGCTTGAAATCGTGCGACGAATGAGTGGTTACGCAGCCGTCGAGCAGCATCACCGCGACCATATGCTGCAGGCAAATGTCCGGCATGGCGCGGTTGTCCACGACCCGCGCCCTGTCCGCCGCCAGCATGACCACCACCTTCTGCACATCATCGGCGGTGAAGGTGTTGTCCCGTATCAGGTTTTCGAGAGCGTCGAGGGGCGCCATGATCGGCGAACCGACCGGCCATTTCTTGATCGACGTTTTCAGTATCTCGAAACGGCTGCCCAGATTCTGCGCCAGTTTTCTCGGTTTTGCGCCTGGAGAAAAAGCCCAATAGAAATTGCGGTCCCCGGAAAAAACGTCCGCCACGCCGCTAAACCCGTGCGCCGCGAACAATGCCGCCTGCACGCCGTTGTGCGCCGGCATGCCGCCCATGTCAAACGCTTTCTCGACGTGTTCCGGATCACGAAACAGGCACGACAAGCCCGCTGCCTGCTGCGCTGTGTAAGAAAGCATGGTGCGCACGCACGCCGCGTCGAGTCGGGCCAACGCACCGGCAGCTGCGGCAGCACCGAACAGCCCGCCAAAACTGGGCGGGTGATGGCCGCGCTCGTAATAAAAGGGCTCAAGATCAAGCGACATCGTCAGACGCGTGCCAACATCGTAACCCACCACCACGGCGCGCAACAGCGCAAGTCCGCTCTCGTGATTGCGCTGCGCCACGGCCATTGCAGCCGATACGACGCTGGCGCCCGGGTGCGTAATTGAGCCCTGGTGCGAATCGTCGGTTTCGTCCGCGTGAGCGAACATGCCATTGGCCAGCGCAGCATTGACCGCCGTCGTCTCTATGCGCGTACCAATAACGCTCGCCTCTTTGGTGCCCCCAAGCGTCTTGATGTATTGAAACGCGCGCTTTCCTGGCAACAGACGCGAGCCGGACACCATGGCGGCCAGCGTATCGAGCAGATGCAGTTTCGCCCGCTCGGTCACCTCCGCGGGCAATTTTTGCCTGAGTGCTCCTGCAATATATGCGCTCAGTTTCCTGGTGACTTCTGATACGGGTTCCGGATTAGCCACATTGATTCCCTTTGAGTTGCCGCATGATCAACACACAGGTCCTGGCGATGCTCAATGCACCGGCGCAGGCGCAGGCGCAATGAATTTCGGACCCGCGTCCTTAGAGTGCCTAACATAATGAAACACGAGTGCGTTGCTGCCAGAATTGGTGATGGCAAGGCGCTCGACGCAGGTAATAGTCATTCTATTGGCAAGGCGAGCAACACGGCCAGCGCCGATTCTGGCAGCAACCCTTTGGGCTGGCACGAGTTTTGGCTCAGCACTTTGTCGCAAGTCACTTGCTTAGAATGACTAAGCGGCGTGCCTTGCTTCGCGTTCTGAGCCAAAATCGTGACAGCGCACTCGCGTTTCATTATGTTAGGCACTCTTAACGTGCGGCAGGATTTCCTCGGCGAATTGTTGCACCGATTCCGGTGCTATCGAAGCCATGGTGAGCAGGATATAGCCCGCGCCGGCTTCGGCCAGCACGTTGATGCGATCGACGATTTCCTGCGGCGTGCCCAACAGCGCACTGTCGTCGCTCGCGAGGTCCGGATGATCGTGGCTCAACAGCACTGCACCCGGCGGACGGTAGGCGATGGCGCCGATACGCTTGAAGGTTTCCCGGCGGCGCTCCAGTGCCAGCCTGCGTTCAGCTTCATTCTTGACGATGGTGATCGAACGCGCGATGCCGATACGCGTCGCATCACGCGGCTTGCCGATTTTTTCGAGGCCGTCGAGATAAGCTGCGATACGCTCCCGTACCTGATCTATCGTGGCGAGCTGGTCCAGCAGCAGGTTATAGTTCTGGCTCGCAATGTAGGCGATGCCCGGGGGGCTGCCGCCGGCGAGCCAGATGGGCGGATGCGGGCGCTGCAACGGCGCGGGCTCCACCACGATATTCTCGTAGTTCCAGCGCTTGCCGTGATGCGAGAAGCGCTCGTCGCTGGCCCACGATTTCAGCATGACTTGGAAACACTCGGTGAAACGTTCCTGCGCCTCGCTCATCGGAATGCAGAACGCGTCGAACTCCTCCTTGCGGTAACCGCGACCAACGCCGAGATCGACGCGCCCGCCCGACAACACATCGAGTGTGGCTATCTGTTCCGCGACCAATACCGGGTTGTGCCAAGGCAGCACGATCACGCCGGTACCCAGCCGTATACGCGTGGTGCGCGCCGCCAGGTAGGACAGCAGATTCAGTGACGCCGAAAGCTGCCCCTGCCCGGTAAAGTGGTGCTCCACCAGGAAGATGCCTTCAAAGCCGATTTTCTCGGCGGCCAGCACATAGTCGATGAAATCGCGGAAGCCATGGCTGTCATGAAGAGCGTCCGCGCGGCCGACTCGTGCGCCGCCAAAAATGCCAAATTTCATGGAAATATCCTTTTTATCCTTTGATTATGTTGTTATTGTAGAGAAACAGTCCTTAGGTAAACAAGCAACATTTAATCCGGTCGGCGAAATCGATTGCATCGCGAAACATTTCACTTCCACGCTCTGAGTCACATGCCACCTGACATTTTGAAAATACTCCGCCCCTCGATCGACGTCTTGATGCCATACGCCGTTGCGGCGGCGGCCGACGAAATCGTTGCCGGCACCAGGCTGTGGCTGGAGCGAGCCGTCATTGGACTCAACCTGTGTCCATTCGCCAAGGCGGTTTACAACAAGGAGCAGATACGCTATGCGATAACCGCGGCGCGGAGTGCCGACGAACTGCTCGCCGAACTTGCGCACGAAATGGAGATTTTGAAACAAACGGATCCCTCGGAACTTGATACCACGTTGCTCATCCATCCGCTTGCGATGACCAATTTCATGGATTACCACTTCTTTCTAGGCGAAGCCCTTGCGACGGTAAAGAATCTCGGGCTCGAAGGCGTCATTCAAATCGCCAGCCTGCATCCGGATTATGAATTTTCCGGCACTGCAACGGACGATATAGACAACTATACCAACCGTTCTCCCTATCCGACACTGCATCTCCTGCGCGAGGCAAGCGTGGACCGCGCGGTCGCGGCTTACCCTGACGCCGCCGAGATTTTCGCCAGAAATATCAAGACTCTGCACCGCCTCGGCCATCAAGGCTGGCAACAGCTTTGGCTTGCCGGGGAGAAAAAGAAATGAGTGCCACCTCATCCGCACTCAGTGAACTCCCGACTCTCTCGGACCGTCACCTTCGGCGCCTTTGACCGCCACAATCTGGGCGACCTGCTGTTCGCGCACGTCGTCGCAGCGCTGCTGGATGGGAAAGACCTAGCCTTCGCAGGCATCGCGAATCGCGATCTCACGGCGTGTGGCGGGTATCGCGGCCGCACTCGTGCCCGACTGCGGTGTGCTCGTGGCGAAGCTGTTCGGCAATCGTATCCGGCAGCGTCTGCTGCAGGGCGAACCGGCACTGGTGCGCGCCGCGTTCCCGCGTGGTTATCTCGCCGTCCAGTTCAGCGCGGACTGCGAGGGCGACGCGACGCTGGAGCTTGACGCCGCCGCACATGCCGCGGACTGCGGGATTGTTTTCTTTCGCGCCGGCACGGCGCCGTGGCACGACGCGCCGGCCCCATACCGCAGAGCGGCGCAACACATGCAAGCCGTGTCCACGTGTTCGAATCGGCCCACATACTGGACATCTGCGCACTCATCGCGGGAAGCCGCGGCTTTGCCGGAACCAGCCTGCACGGGAGAATTGTTGCCGAGGCGTTTGTGCTGCCACGCGTGAGTTTCGTGTCCCCGGATGTTGCAATGGGCGGCAAGCCGTGCAAGCAGCACGCCTACGTGGCAACTTGGGAGATGGCAGGACTGCCGGGCGTCGTGCGGCTTGATGAGCTCGCAGCGCGACTCGAACAGGCCTTGCGCGCGAATCCGCGGGAACTCGCCATGCCGGTCCACGAAGGCAAGAACTAAGCAGTTCCGCGCGGAGTAGGTGGTTGCTCGCCAGGCAGGCGTACGTCGCTATAACCGGCTTCGCTATGCATCCGAACGCTGGTGTATCGCGCGCTCGCCCAGTAAACCACAACCATTCGACTGTCCGGCGCGGCTTCGATCCAGTGCGCCAGCCCCGCCGGCAGGTTCACGATCGTGCCAAGAGTCAACGGCACGTCGTCGCGCCCCTCGAATTTCACTGCGCCCCGGCCCTCGACACAGAATACGACCTCGTCGTCATCGGGATGAAGGTGTTGCGGAGTGATCTGGCCCGGCTCGTAGCAATTCATGCGCGTAACCAGATCCTTCGAATTCAGCACGAGTTGATTGACACGTGCGTCTGGTGCGAAGCGTTTCAGATCGTTGATGTTGACCGCTTGAACGTTGGCAGGTGTGGCCATGATTTCTCCCCGGACTATTCGCATCTGATACGAAAGCCATTATCGCATCGCATGCCGCCCGCGACAATGTGTGACGTCGCCTTGCAGTTCTGACGCTGCCTGACTGATGGAGTTACATACTTGTAAATACAGTCTGTCTGGGCAAGATCAAGTCGACGCAACACGAGCGGCACTGGGTCCACTCGACTGACAGTATCAATCAAAACTATGCCAACGCAGCCAGCAAATCCGGCATACCGCTTGGCCGCTACGGCGAAGCTGATGAAGTAGCAGAGTAATCGTGTTTCTCGCCTCCGGTGCTGCAAGCTACATCACCGGAACCATTATCAATATCGATGGTGGAATGTGCAGTGTGCTCTGATCCCCACGCGATTGACCGCTTGTCAGACCATCGATATAGTCACGAATGAGAAAAAGGTGGCCGCGGAGTCCTATCCGGTTCGATAGCCAGCGGGCTATAAGTACAACGATACAACCCCGACAATCTGACACAGACATTCATTATCTGAAGAGGAACGCACACGTGGATTGCCACCTTCGCACAATGTCCGTCTACGGGCTTGTCTGGGTATCGCCGGTATGCTCATGTTTAGCCCGCCAGCAACCTTTGGTCAGGTGTGTCCGGCGAAGCCGATACGCATCGTAGCTTCAGAGCCGGGTGACGGCGGTGATTTCGTGGCACGCCAGGTCGCGCCCGGACTGGCGCTGGCGCTCGGCCAGCCCATCGTAATCGACAATCGGTCCACAGGGGTAATACAGGGCGAAATCGTTTCCAGGGCGGCGCCCGATGGTTACATCGTTGCTGATCAACAGCGGGAGCATGTGGATAGGACAGTTGCTGAATGAGGGCAAGACGCCCTACGACGCTGCCCGGGACTTCGCCCCGATAACCATAGCCGTGATATCGCCCAGCGTGCTGGTCGTGCATCCCTCGCTGCCTGTAAAGACCGTCAAGGAGCTGATTGCGCTGGCGAAAGCGAAACCCGCCCAACTCAACTACAGCTCGGGCTCAACGGGCTCGTCGACGGGATATCTTGCCGCTGAACTGTTCAAGTCGATGGCGAACGTCAATATCGTGCACATTCCATATAAAGGTAGCGGAGTGGCCACCAGTGCCCTGATAGCGGGCGAAGTGCAGGTCGCCTTTGGCACCGAACCACGGTGGCCGCACATGTCAAATCAGGCCGGCTCAGGGCGCTGGCCGTGACCAGCGCGCAACCCTCAGCGCTGTTTTCCGGCCTGCCTACAGGCGCATCGTCCGGACTCGCCGGTTTTGAATCGGCAACGAACTACGGCATGTTCGCGCCCGCTCAGACCCCGGCACCCATCATCAGTCGCCTGAATCAGGAAACCGTGCGCATCCTTAAAAACAGTCCGGAGGTGAAGAGCCGGCTGGCCAACGCAGGCATAGAAACGGTGGGGATTACTCCCGAGCAGATCGCCATCGCGGTCAAGAGCGAGATGGCGCGAATAAACAAAATTATCCAAGCTTCAAAAATACAGGGCCGTTGAGACTCTGTCAAAAGCGGTAGGCGAAGGACTCCGTTGTATTGCGGGCATGGGTCGGATCATCATAGTTATAGCCCGTGGGTGCACGGCGCGAGCAGCGTGATTTTATCCAGATGCCGCAACTCGTTGCGCCGGTCATAATCGCCGAGCGCATTGTGAGCAGTGGAGCGCTGGTCCCACACGACGATGTCGTCCTTTTGCGGCACATGGCGGCACACGAATTGCGCGCGCCGGGCGTGCAGACGCAGGTAATTCAAGAGCGGCTCGCTCTCTTCTACAGTCATGCCCGCGAAGAGCCTCACCTTGTCACCGATGTACAGCAGCTTGCGTCCGGTTTCCGGATGAACGCCAATGATCCGGTGCGCCGTGGTCTTGACCTTGCGGTGCGCCGCCAACCGCTCGGGGGAGGAATGATCGAGCTCGCTTTCCTGCTCCATGTGCACGCCTTCAACACCTTCAAGCATTTTTTTCATGCCCGGTGACAACGTATCGTACGCAAGATGCAGGTTGGCCAATTGCGTGTCGCCGCCTACCTCGGGCGGCATCGATATCCCCCACCTGCAGTCGCAGTCCTTCGCCCAGACGCAGTCCCAGGCTAAAGAACGTGAAGAAGAACACCCGGTAACTCAACACGCGGGTGATGGCAAATATCCGCCGCACTTGCGCGATCGTGACGATGTCCGGCAAGCACTGGCTCTTGGGCGGCTTGATGAAACCAGACGCCACCCAGGGCTTACGCAAGACATGGGCGTAGTAGAACTGCAAACCATACAGATCCAGCTTGACGGTGCTCCAGGAGTGCGGGGCTACCAACTCGCTGAAATAGTCAGTCAGTTGTGATTCGCTCAGGTTGTCGATTTGTTTATCAAAACGATCTCCTACTCGACGCGCCGCGCGGGAATAAGCGTCAATAGTCTTGGGTTGCAAGCCCTTGAGTTTCAGATGTTTCAGATGCGACTGGTAGTTCTGTTCGAAATGTGAATTGGCAGATGTTTCCAACATGGAGTAACCTCGTCTTATGTCATAAAAAATCCCCTCGGTTGAGGGGGTGAGGTCATGGCCTCATGGCAATCTGCCAAATCGATTTCCTCCGCGTAGCGGCTTCGTCCAACCACGCGTTCGAAAACGGACGCGTCATGAAGAAACGCGCCGCTCAACGCAAACGTTGAACGGCCGCTTTAGAGCGGGCGCTTTGTCCGCTCAGGGTCGGAACCCGCCCCTGGCGTTTTCAAGAAAAACATTGCCGGAGCCTCATTTATTAGGCGTCGCATTATTTAGTCGAGTCGCGGTTTTTTAAGCGAACAACGAAGCCCGGACTGCGCCATCTACGCGTATTTACACGGCCGCCAACACCGATGGCAGGTCACGCCAACCGCCGTCACTTACCCACTTTGGTTGCATCCCTGTGACTATTCGCGCCCCCCGCCCCCATCATGAGCGCGCTGAGCCAGAACACTGCGCCCACACCCAATACCGATGCAATCATGCCGAACGCGGCCGGACCCAACAGCCGGGCCACGCTGTCCATGGTGAAGCGCAGTCCCAACGCTTCGCCGGCCCGTCCCTCCGGTGAACGGCTGTAGATTAGCGTCAAGGACACCGGCTGGCTGCAATTGAGACCGAAACCGAATACCAGGGCAATGATGGACAAGGCGGTGATACCTTGAAAAAAAGGAACGATCGCAAAACACAACGAAGCAACAAACTGCGCATATGCCAGCACTTTCTCTTCACTGGATCTGGCAACCCATTGCGTGACCAGCGCCCGCCCGGCGACCGCCCCCACCGCCAGCATGGAAAGTACCACCCCGATGGCGGAAGCCGACATGCCGTGCTGATTGCCATAGACAGGCATGTAAACCTGAAACAGTTCGAGACCTGCCTGCGCGATTGCGCTCGCCAGCAACACCGGCCACAGGAGGGGATTGCGCAGCATATGGCCCACGCTGTGCGCCGGTGCGGCATCGGTTACCTTGCCGGGCAGCGCATCTCCCCACACCATGAGCAGAATTACCGGCACGAAAAGCACAGCCGCCATATAGAGAAACGTTGCCTGATAACCGAAATAGTCGATCGAAAACCCGGCGAACACCGGTCCTATCGCATTGCCCACCGAAACGACCATCGAGTAATTGCCGAAATTGCGGCCGCGATTCCTGGCGTCACTCAACATCCCTATCAGGTTCTGCGTCGAGACGTTGTAGTAGGTCGAGCTCGTGCCATGGAGAAAGGATGCGACGAACAAAATGCCGAGTGTGGGCACGAAATACGGCAAGGAGAGGCTCAACGCACCGGCAACCGCTGCAAGGGTCATCGGCGCGCGCGGGCCGTAACGATCCGACATGCGCCCCGAATGCCACGAAAACATAACCGGGAATATCGCGTACGTTGCGGCCAGCAAGCCGACAGTAAGCGGTTCAGCTCCCAGCTTGAGCGCGTACAACGTGATCAACACGCGACTGCCGCGGTTGCTGATCATGTTCATGAGCGTCAGCGCGAATGCCAGCCAGGTGCCCATAGACTATCCCGGCAACGGCAACAAAGTGGAGAGGGTAATCACGGAACGCGGAAATAATTTAAATATTCATTTAATATCATGGTGTTATATCGCATGCAGGATCTACGAGCTGGAGCGTGATCAAGTGCCGCGCCCACCTTTTTGAGCGTCTCTGTGTGACACCACACCACCGGTCCCCAGCAATAGCGCGCTGATCCAGAATATCGCGCTCACACCGATACTGGATGCGATCGCTCCAAATATCACCGGGCCTATGGCTCGTATTCCATAGTCCAGCGCAACACGCAGGCCCAGCGCTTCACCGCCACGGCCCTCGGGAGAGGCGCGGTGTCGCGTGCCGAGCACGCGCGCACCACCTTCCATGCCGACCCGCAGCGCAAGCTTGCGCGCAATGCCTGCCGGTTCGCTATCAAGTGCAACAAGCGCGCAGCCCACGGTGTCTATCAGGCAGCGCTTGCAATCGCGCACCACGCTTGCCGGCAGGTCGGCAAAGTCGACGATCTGTTCGATGATGGTATCCACGAATTCTCCTTCCATGCCCGTTACGCGCAACCGCATGCACGCGCGATGATACGCCGTCCACGATCGTGGTTTGTTTACACTGGATTCCTTTGCTCCACGATGGCACGAACCAGGTGGCGGGCGATGACTTCTGCGGCATGGAAGATGTAACATCGATTACCGGTCCAGTGGTGGCGGACATCCGGATTTGAAGGCGACCTCGATAAAGGAGCCGTCGTGGTGAAAGCGTGGATGATCAGCATCGGGTTGTGGTGGTGCACCGCAGTCGCCGGTGCGCTTCCCGGCGTCACCGAGCTCGGCAAGTCGCCCGAACAGATTACCGATCGCGAGCTTGCGGTATTGCTCGGAGAACGAGTTGGTTCGAGCGATGTGATCGCGATCGGAGAATCGATCCATGGATCATCGTCGTTCCTGCGAGTGCAAGAGCGGCTGATACGTTACCTCGTGGTCAATCACGGTATCCGGCTGGTGGTCTGGGAAAATCCAACCTTGCGCAGCCTTGAGTTGGGGCGCTGGGTGTCGTCATGCGCAACGCCAGGCACCCGGACTCCTGCGCCTATCGACGTGCTTTATATGCCCACCGCGGCAGACCGGGCGCTTTGGGACTGGGTGTGTGACTACAACCGGCAGCATCCGTCTAATCCGATATTATTCAGGGGCATGGATATTTGGGACCGACCGTGGGAGCACCATACGCGGATCGAGTCCCTTGCGGTGCGTGTGGGCGTGGATAACGAGACTGTCGACCGCGTCCGGCAAAGTTGTTCCGTGTCCCGGCTATCGTCGTGGCCGCAGATCGAGGCGCGTCTTGCGCCTCTGCAGAGTACGCCCGGCGAGTATGATCGCTGCCGTGTTGCACTGACCACGATCATGCACCAGTCGCAACAGCTGGGTAAGAATCTGAAGTCGGCGAAAACGGTAACTGCAGATGATGCATACGAGTTGGCAATTTCCGCCTCTACTCTCATGGGCTGGCTCGGGTTTTACCGCTATTTCTGGTCCGACGACGTGTCGAGCTGGAACGAACGCGATCAGGCGCAGGCGCGAAATACCATGCTGATCATGGAACAGCTTGGCGCCGCGAGGGCAATACTGTCGGCTCACACCAGTCATGTTTCCCACAACCGTTCGAAGGCGGACTGGTGGGGTTACGGCGATCTGAAATCCGGTGTGTTCTTCTTTCAGGCGATGACCGAAAAAAAGGTCTTCAACATCGCGTTGACCGCGTACGAGGCCAGCGGAACCCAGGGCGCATGGTTGACGCCCACCGCCGCCAGTTCCATGGACAGAAAGTTACACCACGCCGGCCACCGATTTTCGTTTTTCCTCGCGCATGCGCCGTTCCTGTCCGAATACGCGCGTTGGTGGATGCAAAACGGTAACGCGCCCGAGGGACTCGAAAACGGCATCGAGATCGCGCCCGCGGACCATTTCGACGCCTACTTCTTTTTCAGCCAGTCGCTGCTCGATCAGGCATTACCCGCGCGGCCGATGTGGCAACCATGAAGCGGGAGCCCGCGGGGTAACCCGTCAGGATCTGAGATCTAAGTATCAGGCGCCGCGGCCGCCCTTTTGCGCGTCTCTATGCGCAACCACCCCGCCGGTTCCCAGCAATAGTGCACTGATCCAGAAAATCGCGCTCACGCCGATGCTGGATGCGATTGCCCCGAATATCACGGGGCCTATGGCTCGTATTCCATTGTCCAGAGCAAAGCGCAGGCCCAGTGCCTCGCCGGCGCGGCCCTCGGGCGAGCGCGAGTACATGAGCGTCATCACAATCGGCTGGGTACAGTTGAGACCGCAACCAAATACGAGCGCGATCAAGCTCAACGGCAACAGCGAGTGGCAGAACGGTATGACCATAAATCCAAGCGCACCGATCAGCAGCGCATACGCCAACACTTTCTCCTCGCTGCCCCATGCGATAAGGCGCGTCAAAATGATGCGCGATGCGAAACCGCCGGCAGCAGACAGTGCAATGATCAGCCCGATGGCGGAAGCCGACAATCCCAGCGAATTACCGTACACCGGCATGTAGACCTGGAACAATTCCAGCCCGGATTGCGCCACGCTGCTCGCCGCGATTACCGGCCAGATCTTGGGGTTGAAAAGCATGTCCTTGAATCCGCCCTTGGACTTGGCCTCTATCTTATTGGCGGGCAGTATCCTGCCCATGATCAACAACAAGGCGATAGGCACCGCAAGTACCGCCGCCACGTACAAAAAGGTCAACTCATGGCCATGACTGTCGATCGATAGTCCCGCCATCAGCGGACCCACGGCATTTGCCACGGATATCGCCATGGTGTAATTGCTGTAATTGCGCGCACGGTTGGTGGCTGTACTCAATCTCCCGACCAGATTCTGCAGCGACAGGTTGTAGAAGGTCGCTGCCAGCCCGCCCAGGGCCGCACACACGAAAACGGCGGTCAGGTTCGGCACGAAAAACGGCAGCGCCAGGCCGCATGCGCTGGTTATGGCCGCGCACAACATGATCAGGCGCGGACGATAGCGATCCGTGACCTTGCCCGCATGCCACGATATCAGCATGGGAAAAATCGCGAACGTGCCCGCCAAGATGCCTATGGTCAGCGGCTCGGCGCCAAGCTTCAGCGCGTAAAGTGTTACCAGCACGCGGCTTGCACGCAAACACGAGGTGTGAAACAGCACAAGGGCGAAGACAAGATGAATAGGCATGATCAGAATATGCCGAGCGCTAGTCCCGCGGCGAGCGCGGCGCCGCTCTCTTCGCAGCGCGTCAGATCATCGACAGTGATGGTCTTGGGCGCCAGTATCTTCTCCGGCGTCTGGGCATGAGTGCAGACGATGAGCGGATCGGCAACCGGTTTGAGGCGCCAGCCGGTGCAGATACGCGCAATCTGCCGCGCGGCATTTTCGCCGTCGCTGCCGGCGCAGATCATCGCCGCATACGGCCGGCCGTTGACCTTGTCCAGAACTGGATAGTAGGTACGATCGAAAAAATCCTTCATCACGCCCGACATGGCCGCAAGATTCTCCGGTGTCACGAACAGGTAACCGTCCGCGCGCAGCATGTCCGCGGCGTGCGCCTCCGCCGCCCGCAACAGACGCACGTTCATATCCGCTTCGCGGCGCGCGCCGCGTTCCGCGGCACGTGCCATCTGCTCCGCTCCGCCCGTCATCGTATGAAAAACGATCAATAACTCTTTCATCGCTTGCCTGTTCGTCGAATACGCAATCTGACTGACCCACTAGTTCCCGTGCGTCGCCGTTTCTCGCGATCCACTATTCTTCCCCGCGTCAAAGCGCGCGATGGCGCCGCCGCTCCCCAGCAAAAACCCGCTGATCCAGAACATGACGCTCAAACCCAGCGTGGTAGCCGCGGCGCCGAACGCCAGGGGCCCCGCAAGCTTGGCCGCGTTATCCAGCGCGAAGCGCAACCCCAGCGCCTCGCCCGCCCGCCCATGCGCGGCGCGGTTGTAGATCAGCGTGAGCGCGACCGGTTGCGTGCAATATAGGCCGAACCCCAGTATGAACGAGATCACCGCCAGCGCCATCGCCGATTCGAAGAACGGCACCGCCACGAATCCGAATGCGCCGAAGAACAATGCATAGGCAAACAACTTTTCCTCGCTCAACCATGCGATCAAATGCTTCAGCACCAACCGCGAAATCATGCCACCGGCGGCGCATATCGCGAGGATCACGCCGATCGCCGACGCGGACAAGCCGTGACTGTCCGCGTACACCGGCAGATACGACAGATACATGTCCACGCCGCCCTGAGCCAGACTGCTCGCCGCCAGCACCGGCCACAACTTTGGATTGGTCAAGGTATGCCGTATGCCACGTGCCGGCGCAGCCCCGGTCGTGGCACCCGGCAATCGGTGTCCCCATACCGCGAGCAGCACCACCGGCACGACCATCAGGCCGGCGAGAAACAAAAACGCCTGCGCATGACCATAACTGTCGATCGAAAATCCGGCAAACAGCGGTCCGGTGGCGTTGGCGATCGACACGACAATGGCTGCATTGCTGAAATTCTGCGCGCGATTGTCCAGCGTGCTGATCGTGCCCACCAGACTCTGCATCGAAATGCTGTAAAACATGCAGCCCACGCCGAACACCACCGCGCACACAAATACCACCGGCATCGTCGGCACCAGGAATACCATCAACAATATCAGCGTATTCGCGCTCGCTCCTATCATGATGGGCCAGCGCATGCCAAAGCGATCCGTCATCTTGCCGGCGTGCCACGACAACAGCATGGGAAAAATCGAAAACGCGGCGGCCAGCAAACCGATGGTCATTGCTTCCGCGCCCAATTTGAGCGCGAGCAGCGTGGTCAATACGCGTATCGCGCTATAGGTAAAGACGTTGAAGAGGATCAGGACAAAGGTGAAATAGATCGACATGCTTCGGAACTTGTGTAATGACGGGATTGCGACCACCTACCATCGCGCGGACGATACTGCTTGTAACAAATCCCGGGCAAGACCGCAAATCCGGATTTGCCTCCATACACACCGGGGGCCCGGCGCAATTTCAGTTCCGGCGTTTTTCCAGTAAGCAATGGATCAAAGCATGATCTTCCGTGGTCAGTCGTCGAGTTTCAGAGCGGGGCGTGAAGTGCAATCGAAAGGCGCCAATCGCCGCATCAATGTCGGCAACGTCGTACCCCAAAGCGGCCAACAACACGTCATCGGCAGTGCTCTGCGGCTGCGCTGAGTACGGTGGCTCGCACCACAGCCCGTAGCCCTGCCCGGCCAGCCTTTGCCATGGAAAGTAGCGCCCTGGATCACCCTTGCGCCGTGGCGCGACATCGCTATGACCGAGGAAATTCGCCGCTGGAATCGCATACTTGCGCTTGAGCTCGCCGAGCAATGCGAGCAAGACCACAATCTGCGGCTCCGCATAAGGCTCTTCGCCGTCGTTGTCGAGTTCGATGCCGATCGACGCGGAATTCAGATCGCGGCTACCACCCCAGTATGACACGCCCGCGTGCCAGGCGCGCTTGCGCTCATCCACCAGCGCGTAGGTGGTGCCGTCGCGGGCGATCAGATAGTGGGAACTGACGCCGCTCGCCGGGCTGCTCAATGTGTGCAATGCAGGCTCGACGGACTTGTTGCTGGTGAAATGCAGTATCACGAAATTCGGCCGTCGTTCGTCAAAGTTGGGCGATGGCCACCCCACCATGGACGAACCGGAACGCTCGGCAAGCGGCGCACACGCCACCGCCGTCAACAGGCAGAGACCGGCAACGATGCGCCCCATGAAGTGACTGACCATTTACCCCTCTGGAACAGGCGCCTGCAATCTTTTAGTGATTATACTTATCGCCACGAAACATTCAGTAACAACTTGTTACGTTATTGCGGTGCAATTTTCCGCCAATTGGCGCAGTCTGAGCATCAAGGATCTGCCCGGAGCAAGGTGGATGCAGCGGAACTGATTTTTATACGCCCCGGATGCAGTCCGCAATCGTATGCAGGAGCACACCATGATTAAACGCAAACGCGCCCTACTGATTCAACGACTCGCGCTGTCTATCGTCGCCGCACCATTCGCGTTCGTCCCTGCGGCCACGGCCCAGAGCTACTTAGCGACACTGGACCAAAGCGCGTATACGCGGCAGGACCTCGACCAGATGCTCGCTCCGATTGCCCTGTACCCGGACGCCTTGCTGGTGCAAATCCTCATGGCAGCGACATTTCCGGCCGAAATTCGGGAAGCCGCACGCTGGTCGAGAACTTATCCCGGCGTGAGCGGCGACGCCGCCATCCACGCAGTTCAGTATCAGCGCTGGGATCCGAGCGTGAAGTCTCTGGCGGCATTCCCTCAGATACTACAGATGATGGAAGAAAAGATCGAATGGACCGAGCGACTGGGCGATGCATTCCTGATGCAGGAGGCCGCGCTCATGGACGCCGTACAGTACTTGCGGCAACAGGCCACTGCATCCGGCAATCTGCGATCAGACGAGCAACTCCGCGTCACGACACAGGGACAGTTCATACAAATAGAACCGGCGTATCCGGGCATCGTATACATTCCATACTACGACACCCGCAGGGTCTACGGCACGTGGCGCTGGTCGAGTCACCCCCCCGTATACTGGGCACCGTGGAACGGACACTACGCGTGGCCGAGAAACGCCTACAGCTATGCGCCGGGCAATGCGGTTCTGTTTTCCACCGGATATTTCTTTGGGGTGCCGGACTGGGCTCATCGCCGCACGCGTGTAATCGCTATCAACCCCGCTTATTATGGCCGCCCCGCCCACGCCCATCGGCCCGTTGCCCCGCCGCCGGTTATCGCGGTTCAACGCACTGTCACTGTGACCCCGGAACCACGCAGGCACGAGGTGGATCGCGCGCGCATCGCACCTGACCCCGCGGCACGGCATCAATTCCACCGCGTACCCGAGCCCATACTCGCGCCGGCTGCCCCGATCAACCGGCCCGACATGCGCGCGGCTCAAGTCCGGCTCGAACCCAACCATCAGCAGCAAACAGCAGTGCGCGTGGAAAACACCCTGCGCCCGAATGCACCGCTCGCCGCACCGCGTCACGAGCCGAGGCGTGAGCCCCCGGTCGCGCCGACTATTCGTCCGGATGCACCAAGGTCCGAGGTACGCGATCATGCGGTCATGGCAAGCACCCCGGACAGAGCCGGCAACACACCGCGTATCTCAACCGCAAGCCCTACCCCGGCGATAGCCAGTCCTGCACCGACATCCGTTCCCCATGCCGATCGCCGAACCCAAATCAGGAAAGATATTCAAAATAAATAATCCGAAAACCACAATCGCCGCGTCCATCGAATCAACGTCACGCCTCGTCCTCGACACAAATATCTGGCTCGACTGGCTGGTATTTCACAATGCGGAAATAGATGTCCTCAAAACGATGGTTGAGTCAGGCAAGGCGCGGATATTCATCGACGAGCCATGCGAACAGGAACTCGCCAGGGTTCTGGCATACCCTAGACGGAATGAAACGTTGTCCCCGATCGAGCAAGCCACGCATCTTGAGGAATGCCGGCGGGTCTCTCAACAAATAAAGTCCAAGGACGGGTCGCTCAGACTGCCGGTTTGCCGTGATCCCGATGACCAGAAATTTCTGGAACTCGCACGCGACTGCGCAGCCACGCATCTGGTCACCAGGGACAAGGCGCTGTTGGAGCTGGCGCGCCGCAAATCCCTGGCCACACCGTTTCGGATCGTTACCCCTCTGCAGTTCAACGACCTGCTAGCCGTGCCCCAGCGACCCTAGCGTTGGCGCGGCCCAAAAAAGCCGGCACACGTGCCGGCTTTTTACGACCCTATCCGACGAATCACTACTGCAATGTCAGTTTGGCGTCCGCGGCCAGCTTGCGCCACTTCGATATTTCGCTCTTGATATGCACGTTGAACTGTTCCGGAGTCGAGCCTATGGGCGTCGACCCATCGGAGGTCAGGCGCTGAACAACGTCCGGCGCCTTCAGCGATTCGATAATCGCATTGTTGATCTTGCTGACGATCGAAGCAGGAACTTTGGCACCGGTGATCACGCCGTACCATTGGTCCACCGCATAGCCCGGAACACCGGCTTCAGCAATCGTCGGCAACTCCGGCGCTGCCGCTGAACGCTTTGCGGCGGTGATCCCCAATACGCGCAGGCGGCCGCTTTGCATGTATTGCCGCAATCCGAGCAACGTGCCAAATCCGAGTTGTGTTTCGTTGGCAATCGCCGCGATGAGCGCCGGCGCCGATCCTTTGTACGGCACGTGAGTCAAGCGCGTGCCGGCCAGATAATCGAACAGTTCACCGGAAAGATGCTGCAGCCCACCCGTGCCGGAAGAACCGTAGTTGAGCTTACGGGGATTGGCCTTGGTGTAAGCAACCAACTCCTTGATATTCGTCGCAGGCACCGATGGATGCAGATAGAGCGCGTAAAACAGAGAGGTCGCTTGAGTAATCCCCTGCAAATCTCGCGTGAGATCATACGGCAGCTTGGTGTTGACCGCGGAATTGACGGAACTCGACGCCGATATCAGGCAGATCGTATAGCCGTCTGGAACCGCATTTTTCGTGGTCTCCAAACCGACCGCGCCGGCCCCGCCAGTCCGGTTATCCGCGATGACCTGCTGCTTCCATCGATCCGAGAGCTTGGCGGCGATCGTGCGCGCGGTAATGTCCGTGCCCGCCCCCGGCTCGAACGGAACGATGAATCGAACCGAGCGTTCGGGATAAGCCTGCGCGGGATCCGGTTGCGCCGCAAAAGTCGACAGCGACGCGCACATGGCGGCGCACGACACCGCGAACAGCGGAATATTTCGTTTTAAGCGTGACATGTCGTATTCTCCTTATACACGGATGCGCGGCGCCCGGCAGACGCAGACACCTGACCGTAATATGACTCTGCGACATGGGCAAATTGTGGAATTGATATTGACCATCCGAACGCCATATTACCAGTTGTAGTCCCGTACGCGCGAAATCCGCCCTGCGGATGCCTTTAACAACACAAAGGAGCAAGAATGCCAATCGAGCAGGATATCGGTGTAATCGCCCACGTTATCCAACTCGCGGTCGCGCCGGTTTTCCTGCTCACCGGTATAGGCGCGTTTTTGGGCGTCATGTCCGGCCGGCTGGCTCGGGTTATCGACCGCGCCCGCCGCGTTGAAGGCATGTGGAAAGAATACGACGGCAAGGCACGTGCCCGCGCGCACGAGGAACTTGCAATACTAAAGCGCCGCGCGCGCCTCGCCTACTGGGCGATAAACTTCTGCACCTGCGCCGCACTGCTCGTCTGCACGGTGGTGGCCATGCTGTTTGTCGAAGCCTTCGTGGGTGCCAACCTCAAGTGGATCATCGGTAGCCTCTTCGTGCTGGCCATGATTGCACTGATAGGCGGACTCACGTCATTCCTGCGCGAAATATACTTCGCCACCCGGACCCTGCGCATCGGGCCGCCGGATTGATGCGCTCCACCTCCGGTCACTGCAGGTGTTTAACCATGGCGTATCATTACGAGCTACTCATGCGAGACAGGCAATCCGCAAGGTAACTCTGACTCTGAGAACATCAAGGCGTATGAGGATGTCGACATTGAGCCGCTGATCGCGGTGGCCAGAGATGAGCACCATCCGGGCTGGCGCGAGCGCCACAGCGAACCATCGCCGTTGCCTGCGACTGCCACGCCAATGCAAGCCATGGCGCATAAACTGAAGACTAGGGCCGGGCGTGCCGCGTACGCCTTACGAAAGCAGACGGTCGAACCGGTCTTCGGGATCATCAAGTCCGTGATGGGCTTTCGGCAGTTCTCTCTGCGCGGATTGAAAAAGGTAAGCGGCGAGTGGACGTTGGTTTGCCTTGCGTGGAACGTGAAACGCATGGCCGTACTGCGCCCCAATTGCGCCGGAAGCGGATGAAATGAAGCGAAAAGCAAGGAAATCCGGATAACCAATATGCCATATGCATAGAATGGGCGAAATCGATTCCCATGAGCGCGTCAGCTCTTGGAAACCCCCATCAAGTCCGACAGGCTGCTAGAGTGCTTAACACAGGGGAAGCTGAGCGCCGCGCTGCTCAAGGAGCTACATGGAATCCTGCTTGAAGGCGAGGCAGACGGAAATCCGGGGATATTTTTCCCAAAGCAAAACTGAATAGGCCGTAAAGGATCAAGCGCGACGGAAGCTGACTTTGTGCCCCCGCCGGTGCAGGAGATGTTTCAGTCACTCGGCAACCTCGATTACTTCATCAATGAGCATCAGAGTCCGATGGCGCCGCTCGTCCGATGTGCGCTCGCGCACGCACAGTTCGGGACGATTCATCCGTTCACCGACGGCAATGGCCGCATCGGACGGCTCCTCATCGCCCTGATGCTTTTCCAGACGAAAAATCTGGAGCAGCCGCTTCTCTACATCAGTCTCTATTTGCTCCAGAACCAACGCGAGTATTACGACCGACTGACCAAGGTTCGTGCAAACGGCGATTGGTGGGGATGGGTTAAGTTCTTCCTCTTGGGAATCGAGTTGACGGCCAAAGACGCGACGGGCGTGTCGGAAAGACTGGTTACGCTTCAATCGGAGATTAACAAGCTCATGGAAGGGCAGCGTAGTGGACACCAGTTGCTCCCGCTGCTTTATGAATATCCCATCATCGACACGCGGGGCGTGAGAAGGCACCTCGACGTGAGCCTGGACACCGCGATCGCCTGGCTGCAAAAGTTCGAGCACCTGGGAATCCTGCGCGAAATCACCGGCCAGAAGCGTGGACGCGTGTATCGCTTTGATCGCTATATCAATACGTTGGACGACGAATGGAGCGAGCGAAAAGCCGCAACGGAGAAAAGTCGCAAAGGTTCTGCGGCCGACGCCGCCCGGACGTGAGCCCGGCGTGTCGATTGGACTTTCACAATGCCTGGCTTTGAGAACTGCGGACGCTGGCGACGCTTTCGCCTCATTCTCAATACTCGACACACGGCGCCGGAAGAGTATCATTTCCGAGATGACACTTGGACTACATTGATACTCCCCTCCCGTCCCCGCAAGGGCCTGAAGAACCACTACGAAGGTCGACACATGCAGATTACAGCCCTATCCAAGCACATCGGCGCCGAAGTCACCGGCATCGACCTTCGTCAACCGCTTGATGATGTAACGCGCAAGGCCCTCAACGCCGCCGTGGTCGAACATATCGCGCTGGTGATCCGCGATCAGGAGTTCACGCCGCGGCAATACCTGGCGGCCATCGCTAACTTTGGTGAACCCATGCCGCAGCACTTCACCCAGTACGAGCTACCCGATTGTCCACTGGTGTGCGAGGTGTCCAATCGGCACACGGATAAGACTGGGAAGCGCGTGAAACATGGGGCTGGCTGGCACACTGACCACACCAACCATGTGCGCCCGCCGAAATATACGTGTTTGTTCGCGGTGGCACTGCCCTCCAAGGGAGGCGGCACGTCCGTGGTCAACATGCGCGCGGGTTACGAGGCCCTGCCCGAAGACCTGCGCCAGAAGATACAGGGCATGAGAACGGTCAATGTACTTCAGGGCAGCGCATCGGCGCATTCAGCGCACAGCGCCGAAGCGCAGGCCGATCAAAAACCCGTGGGCGTGCAGCAGCCACTCATACGCACCAATCCGGAAAACGGCAAAAAGGCACTCTATTTCCATCCTGTAAAGACGGAGTGCATCGTCGGCATGACGCCCAACGATACCCAGGCTCTGCTCAATGAACTGTTAGCGCACGCCGTGCGTGACGAGTTTATCTACACGCACCGGTGGAAAAAAGGCGACGTGCTGTTGTGGGACAACCGCGCGGCACTGCACCGCGCGAACTTCGACTACGACCCTGACGAACACCGCTTGCTGCATCGCGTTCTGGTAAAAGGAGAAGTGCCCGAGTAGTTCAGCCACGGCGCTGTGAAACCAGACGGCGTGCGCGTGTTAAAGTTCATCCTTCTTGGGTGTGGGAGAACCGAATGAATGCTGCGTTTGCACCTCATGGCTACGGCTCGTGCAAGCCGCTCCTGAAAGCATGGGGTTCGAGACTCTTTTTCGTGTTGCCCCTGCTGGCGCTCTCTTCCGCGCTGGCTTGTGGCCATGCCGTCGCGCAGGATTTCCCGTCCAAGCCGTTTCGCGTTGTCGTTCCATTTGCGCCGGGGGGGCCCACCGATCTCGTCGCGCGCACGGTCGGCCAGAAACTCACCGCGGCTTATGGGCAACCCGTGGTCGTGGACAACCGTGCCGGTGCCGGGGGCGTGGTAGGAACCGATATCGTGGCGAAGAGCGCCGGCGACGGCTACACGCTGCTGCTGTGCAGCCGCGGTGCATTGGCGGTCAGCCCTTTCATGTTGCAGAAAACACCCTATGACACGCTGCGGGACATTGCGACTGTCACCATGGTCGTCAGCATTCCGTATTTACTTATCGTGGGAACCGCCTCGCCGTTCAAGTCGATAAAGGAGCTGATCGCCGCCGCGCAGGCCCGGCCCGGCGAATTCAGCTATGGCTCCGCCGGCATTGCAAGTACATCGCATCTGGCAAGCGAGCTCTTCCGTTCGATGGCAAAAATCAAGCTCATACACGTACCTTACAAAGGAGGCGCGCCTGCCGCGGCCGATCTCATCGGTGGTCAGTTGCAGCTCGTCTTTGAGCCGGTGCCGACGGCGCTGCCGCTGGTGCGCGGCAATCGCGTCAGGGCGTTGGGCATCTCATCGGTGCGACGTTTTGATCAACTGCCGGAGCTGCCGACCATCAGCGAGTCGGGGCTGCCGGGATACGAAATGGCCACCTGGTCCGGCATCTGCGCGCCTTCGAGCACACCACAACGCGTCGTGAATCGGCTCAATCAGGATATCGTGCGTGGCATGTCCACCCAGGAAACTCGCGAACGCTTCGCCACGCTGAGCGCTGAAATCGTCACCAGCACACCGCAGGAATTTCGGGCATTTCTGGTCAGCGAAATGCAAACATGGTCGCGGCTGATCAAGGAGTCTGATATACAGGGAAACTAGGCAAGGCCGTCCGCAGCAAAATTTGCAATTTACTACCAATAAGGAGGCAGCATGTTAACGATACGTTCGGCCGCAGGGATCGTGTCGGCAACCATTGCGGCATGCGGCGTGAATGGCGTATGCGCGCAGGCCTATCCGGCGAAACCCATACGCTTCGTCACCACCGGCATAGGCGGTGGCGTTGATTTTGCGTCACGCCTGATTGCTCAGGGCCTGACCGACAACGCGAGCTGGCAGACCGTGGTCGACAATCGGCCCACCGGCATCATTGCGGCAGAAACCGTATCGCGTGCGGCGCCGGATGGTTACACGTTATACGTTGGCACGGGCAGCCTGTGGCTGGGCCCCTATTTTCAGAAAATGCCGTATGACCCGGTCAAGGATTTCGCACCGATTTCATTGACGAATCAGGCGCCCAACCTGCTGATAGTCCATCCCTCGCTGCCGGTAAAGACCGTCAAGGAATTGATTACATTGGCGAAAGCCAGGCCCCGGGAGCTCAACTATGCGTCCACCGCGATTGGCTCCACGAATCATCTGGCGGCGGAACTGTTTAAATACATGGCAGGCGTAGACATTGTGCGCATTCCGTTCAAGAGCAGCGGCACCGCCACCAATGCTCTGCTCGGCGGTGAGGTGCAGTTAAATTTCGGAACGGCCGGCTCTATAGCCCCTCACGTCAAATCAGGACGGCTGCGTGCACTTGCAGTGACGAGCGACAAGCCGTCTGCGCTATTTCCGGGTATGCCAACGGTAGCGGCGACGGGATTGCCGGGTTACGAATCCAGCACGATGACTGTCGTGTTCGCGCCGGCGGCTACGCCCGCCGCGCTCACAAGCCGCCTTAATCAGGAAATCGTGCGCACCCTTCAGCGGCCAGACGTGAAAGAAAAATTCATGAATTCCGGTGTGGAACCTGTCGGCACCACGCCGGAAGAGGCTGCCGCCAAGATCAAATCGGAGATGCAACGCATGGGCAAGTTGATCAAGGATGCGGGTATGCGCCTGGAATGATCCTGAAAACTGTGAATGATCTCCACTCGAATTCAAGCACTGACTTATCGCAATTCAAAAAATTCGCATGACTATACCTGAACCGCAGCGCGCGGAAAAAGCCATCGACAGCATACAGCAGTGCCTGACGCATTACGCGTGCAACCTTAGCTACGCTGACCTCACGCCCGAAGCCATCAATATCGCCAAGTCGCGTGTCATCGATACGCTGGGCGCTTTGATGAGTGGGTTCTTTGCCGAACCCTGCCGCATCGCGCGCAATGTTGCCGCGCAGATGCCAAATCCCGCCGGCGCCACCATTATCGGCACGCGACTTAAGACTACGCCTGACATGGCGGCTTTCGTCAACGGCACCACCGCGCGCTATCCGGAGCTGACGGATACCTACCACTGGCCGGGCAGTTTCGGCGGACATCCGAGCGATGTCGTAACGGCGGTTCTCGCCGCGGCAGAGCATGCCCAGGTCACCGGACGCGAACTGATCACCGGCATAGTGCTGGCCTATGAAATCTTTCTGCGCATCAGCGATGTCTTTCACAACCCTGCGATCGATCACACGATACTGGGTACCCTGGGCACATCGGTTGCGGCGGGTAAACTTCTGGGCCTCACACCCGATCAACTCGCGCACTGCATTTCCATGGCGGCGGTCCCGAATGTTGTACTCAGGCAGGCAAGGCTGGGCGGGTCGTCATGGAAAGCCATGGCGACCGGACAAGCCGGGCGCTCCGGTGTGTTTGCCGCAATGTTGGCGCGCGCCGGCATGGAAGGTCCGCATCTGCCGTTCGAAGGCAAGGCGGGCTGGTGCGAGCACGTTGCCAAGGAGCGCTTCACGCTGGACATCATGGGTGGTAACGGCACGCCGTTCCGAATTCTCGATACGCGCATCAAGCCCAGATCGGGCAGCGGCGGCACGACCGCCAGCATGATAGCCGCCGAAAAAGTGGCGCCCATCGGCAATATAGCGGACGTGACACAAGTCATCATAGAAACCTGCAAGTGGTCCAAGGAAGGCACCGGCATCTCCGAAGATCCGTGGAATCCTCAATGCAAGGAGGCAGCCGACCACAGCATCCCGTACCTCGTTGCGGTAACGCTGATGGATGGCCAGGTAACACCGCACTCTTACAATGATGCCCATCTATGGAATCCGCAACTGCGTGCGCTGATGCAAAAGATAAAACTGGTCGAAAATGAGGAATTCACGCGTGCGTACGAGCGCATGCCGCAGGAGAATCACACGCGCGTGACCGTTACGACGAATAGCGGTGAACAATACGTCGGTGCGACTGGCGGTGCGCACGGTGACCTTTCCGCCCCCAACACCAACAAACAGATAGACGACAAATTCCGGGGACTCACCGAGGATTTGCTGGGAACGCAACGGGTTGATGCCATCCTGACCCGCCTTTGGCACCTCGAAGATCTCGACAACGCCGCGACCATCCCGCACCACTTTGTCGTATGCTGAAAACAGACAACCAATGCATTTGATTTCACATTCATGCGGGGCAGTTGCCGTGTAATTTTACGAATCACAATGGGAGGATTTTGAAATGTCCGAGCAGAAAAATACGATTACCCTCATGGCCGGCGGCGATATAGGCCCTGTTTACGAACCCACAGAACAGTTCGCCGAACTCATCGCACCGGTGTTGCAGCAAGCTGATGTGCGGCTGGGACAATGCGAAAGAACGTACTCCGACAAAGGCTGGGTCCCGCAATACAACATGGGACCGAGCGGCCAGCATACGCGCCTGCCTACGCACATGGCCAATGTGTTCAAGGCCGCCAACATAGACATCGTGTCACTGGCCAGTAACCACGCCATGGATTGGGG
>CANJQI010000009.1 GCA_947476215.1 Betaproteobacteria bacterium | reverse complement strand
GCGAGCGGCGCCGGCAGACTGGCAGCACCGGCTTCGCGAACCACGGCAAGCGCATCACCAAGATCCGCGCCTGCGCCACCGCGAGTCTCGGACAATGTTGCGCCGGGCAGTCCCGCCGTTTCCAGAGTTGCCCAGATGTCGGCCTGCCACAGACCTTGTTCCGTGCGCGCATGGACATCTTTGGTGCAGACATCGGCGAACAGGCGGGTCGCGCTGTCCACCAGCATGTTTCTCATGTCGCTCATGTTGTTTACCTCAGTCCCAATGCGCGCGCTATCGTATTGCGCAGAATCTCCGTGGTGCCACCGCGGATGGTCACGGCGGGCGAGAACTGCAGGTTATGGCGCAGCGAGGCTTCGAATCCACCCGCGTCGGGCCTGACCCGCAGGTGCTCGGGGACCAGCGCTCGTGCACGCTGAGGCACTTCCTGATCGTATTGCGTGCCCAGATCCTTGACGATGGAGGCTTCCACCGAGGGGTTTTGTCCGTTGCCGAGCATGCCGGCGATGGATAGCGACATGTTTTGTAATGTCCACAGATGTGCAACCAGACGCCCTATGGTTTCGCGCTGGACCTGATTGGGTGCATCACCGATACGCTCAATAGTCCGCAGGAGCAGGTCATGCGATGCGAGCCAGCGGTCCGGTGCGCTGCGCTCGTAGGCGAGGTCCTTGCCCATCTGCTGCCATGCGGCGCCCACTTCTCCAACCACCATATTGTTCGGCACGAAAAGTTCTTCGAACACCACCTCGTTGAAGTCGTGTTCGCCCAGCATGTTGATGACCGGCCGCACGGTGATGCCCTTGCAAGCCATGTCGACGAGAAAGCGGCTGACGCCGGCGTGGCGATTCTCGCTTTTGGGTGAGGTGCGTACGAAAAGCGAGGTGAGTTGGGCGCGGTGGGCGAGGCTGGTCCATATTTTGGTGCCATTGACCTTCCAGCCGCCGTCGACCTTGACGGCAGAGGTGCGTATCGCCGATAGATCGGAACCGGAGTCGGGTTCCGATAATCCAATCGCAACCAGGCAGCGACCGGCGGCGATTTCGGGCAGATAGCGTTGCCGTTGTTCCTCGGTTCCGAATTCGAGCAGCAGCGGTCCCAACTGGCGGTCTGCTGCCCAGTGACCGCGCATCGGTGCGCCGGCCACCAGCAATTCTTCAATGACGACATAACGTTCAAGCGCGCTACGCTCATGGCCGCCGTACTTTTTTGGCCATGTCATGCCCAGCCAGCCGCGCGCACCCAAGCGCTGGCTGAATGCGGGATCGATGCGCGCCCATCCGGCGGGTCCGGGAGCAAAAGTGCCTGCCGCGGTTTCGCCTGCAAGAAATTCCCGTACCTCTGCGCGCAGGCGCATGGCGCTTGCAGGTAACTGCACCGGTGCAAAACTGAAACTGCGCGTCGTCATTAGTAATTCCTTGTTTTAAAATACTAATTTATGTTCTGCGCGCTGGCCTATCCGATCGCGCCGGACTTTTTCAGGGAGGCGATTTCGTCTTTTAAAAATCCCCAATCTTCGAGGGCCACCGCCGTGTGCTCGCCGGCCATGACCGGACCGCTGCGGATTTCCAGTGGGGTGCGGCTCATGCGCGGCGCCGGCATCGGGTGCGGTACGCCATCGATCTCGGTGAACATGGCTCGCGCACGTATGTGCGGATGATCGCGCAGTTCGTTCAGATTCAGCACCGGCGCGAAGCACGCGTCCGAATCTCCCATGATGGCGACCCATTCATCGCGCGTTTTCTGACTGAACACCTCCGCGAAGCGGTTGTGCAGCTGCGGCCAGCCGGCCTTGTCGTGCTGTTTGGGCAGGTCTTCCTTGTCCAGCCCCATCCGGCGTAAGAGTTCCGCGTAAAAGCGGCTTTCAATAGCGCCGACGGAAACCCACTTTCCTTCCTTGGTCTCATAGCAGGTGTACCAGGGCCTGCTGCCGTCCGAAGAATTTTCGCCGCGCACAGCGCCCATGTCGCCGGCGTCATGCCGGCCGTGATAAGGCGTCAGCAGCGAAGTAACACCGTCGATGATTGCGGCATCGACCACCTGTCCGAGTCCGGAACGGCTGGCCTCGAGCATCGCGCATACCATACCGAAAGCGAGGTATATGCCGCCGCCGCCGTGGTCACCCAGCAACGACAGTGGCGGGGAGGGCTGCTGTCCTTTTTGGCCGATATAGTGGAGCGCGCCGGCGAGTGCGATGTAGTTGATGTCGTGGCCCGCGGCCTGCGAGAGCGGTCCGTCCTGTCCCCAGCCCGTCATGCGGCCGTATACAAGTTTTGGATTCGCGGCGAGGCATTCATCGGGGCCCAAGCCCAGCCGTTCCATGACACCCGGACGAAAGCCCTCGATCAGCGCGTCGGCATTTTTGATCAGGCGCATGGCCGTGTCCACGCCTTCCTTGGCCTTGAGGTTCAAGGCGACCGAGCGCCGGTTACGCCGGTTGAGTTCATACTTTGGATTTCGCGTTAATCCTAATTCGACGGCGGCAGTACGATCAATGCGCACGACATCCGCGCCCATGTCGGCCAGCAACATCGCGCAGAACGGCCCCGGCCCCAAACCTGCAAACTCGACAACCTTGTATCCCTTGAGTGGTCCCATGATGGTATGCGATTCCTTTTGATTTACATCACGCAGCAGTGTTGCGTCGGATTTATCGATGAAAGGCGTGATGGACTGACCCCACAGAGTAACAGCGAGTGAAGTCCAAACGTGTTGTAGCCGTCGATTATAATTGAATCGACAGAATACTTTGTTGGCCGTCGCGGTAGCGCGTGCGGTCGGCTAAACGAATGTGCAATCTCGTTGTAGGGCGGCATACCGATGCCGCCATCAGTTGATGGCCTCAAAGGAAAATCACACATGCGCGCACTGCTCTGCAAGGCCTTCGGCCCACCCGAAACGCTGGTAGTCGAGGATCTGCCGTCACCGACACCAGGTGCCGACGAGGTTGTAGTTACCGTCAAAGTGGCGGGTGTCAATTTCCCGGATACGCTCACGATACAAAACAAATATCAATTCAAGCCCAAGCTTCCGTTTTCGCCGGGTCAGGATATTGCCGGCGTCATCAAGGAAGCGGGACCCGGCGTCAGCGGCTTCAAGGTCGGTGATCGCGTGATCGCAAATCTGACGCATGGCGGCTTTCGCGAAGAAGTGGCGGTGCAGACGTCCCGTCTCGTGCCCATGCCAGGCGGTCTCGATTACGAGAATGCAGCGTCATTTTGTCTGCCGTATACCACCAGCTACCATGCGCTGAAAGACTGCGCGAATTTGCAACAAGGCGAGTCCCTGCTGGTGCTGGGCGCTTCGGGTGGCGCCGGACTGGCCGCCGTGGAACTCGGCAAGCTCATGGGCGCGCGTGTGATTGCGTGCGCGTCCACCGCGGAAAAACTCGAGGTGTGCAGGCGCTATGGCGCGGATGAGGTGATCAATTATGAAACCGAGGATATGCGTGGACGCATGAAGGAACTGGTGGGTGAGAAGGGCGTGGACGTAACCTATGACCCGGTCGGAGGAAAGTATTCGGAACCCGCACTGCGCAGCATGGCGCGCAAGGGGCGCTATCTGGTGGTAGGTTTCGCCGCCGGCCCGATCCCGAGTTTCGCCCTCAATCTCATACTGTTGAAGTGCTGTGCGGTGATAGGCGTGCGGCGCGGCGAGTTCAGGCTTTATGAACGCGAAGTTTACGACAGCAATATGCGGCAGTTGATGGATTGGATCGTGGCGGAGAAGCTGCGGCCGCTGATCAGTGCGCGTTATTCGCTGGAGCGTGGCGCGGAGGCGATCAACGCATTGATGACCCGGCAGGTGATGGGTAAGGTCGTGATCGTGATGTGATTTTGGCAGTGCGCTTTAGTCCATCCTTATGGATTAGGCTGCAGTCTGCAATCTGCTACACATAGCACCGCCGAAAATGCGAGTTACGTGTTGACGCCCACGCGAGTTGAAACCAGTGATATTAGGCTTGCACAGGCTGTTCGGGAAAGCGATAGGACCGCGGGCGTGCTACTCCCTGCGACCGCGTTCCGGGTCCGAGGTGGTGATATAGTCGTGGACAGTCGGAATAGCCGTTTGAAGTTCCTTGTGTGCTTTGTTTTTGGGGGCCGTGCCGTGCGAAATCTTGTCATGTTATCCGTGCTTGTGCTTGTGTCCACCATCACGGCGTGCGTGGGCGTGGACGGTTATGACGGTCGTTCAAAGTCCGCGATCGCCGTTTTCGGCGATATGCCATATGACCTCACCCCCACCGCCACTGATCAGTTCAATTTGCACCCCAGGTTTATCAATTCGATCAATCTCGATCCCGATGTCTCGCTGGTGCTGCACGTCGGTGATATCCATTCGGGCAGGCAGTACTGCACCGAGGCATACAACCGCGCGATCTACACACACTGGACCACATTCAGGAGTCCGCTGGTATACATACCCGGGGACAACGAATGGGCCGACTGCCACAAGGTCGCGCAGGGTGGCGGAACATACAACGAAACTACAAAAACGATCAACTATGTTGTTGATGCAAGCGGAAAGCAGGTCAGTCATGCGGGCGGCAACCCGGTTGCAAACCTGGATCTCGTTCGCTCCATATTCTTTGCCTATCCGGGTAAGACCCTGGGTGGGTCCATGAACGTGCACACGCAGGCCAGGGAATTCGACCCTGCTTACCCGAGCGATCGCAACTACGTGGAGCACATGTGGTGGAAAAAATCCGGGGTATTGTTCGTAACCCTGAATATCCCCGGCTCCTCGAACAATGACACCGACCCCTGGTACGGCGTGCCGGCCATGAGTCCGGAACAGGTTCAGGAGGTCAACCAGCGAACAGGAGCGGTCTTGCGCTGGATCGACATGGCTTTCAAGCAGGCCAGGCTCGACGGCGCGATGGCGGTGTTGATACAACTACAGGCCGATATGTGGGATCTCGACAGCAATGTTGCCAGCCATCTCGCGCAATATAAGCAGTTCATCGACAAGATCGCATCCAACACGAAGGCGTTCGGCAAGCCGGTGCTGCTCATCAGTGGTGATTCACACGTTTTCCGTGTCGACAACCCGTTGATGCAAGGGGCGCCTTGCGTGATCGAACCCAAGCCGGGCGCAGAGGCCATTGTATGCGCCGGTCACATCATGCCTGCCAAAAATCCAGCGGATCCGTACCTGACGCAACCCCATGGCTACGACGTGCCAAATTTCCGTCGCCTCGTAGTGCATGGCAGCCTTGTGCCGCTGGAATGGCTGAAACTTACGATAGACCCTGGCGGCAATGCGTCCAGCGCGCATGCCTTTGGGCCGTTCAGTTGGCAGCGCATGAGGCCCGTGCTGCAACCTTAGCGACAGTTGACCGCATGCTGCTTAACCGAACCTGAAGAAATTGCGCGCGCCGTCACTCGTCCAATTTGATGCCGCTGGCTTGAACCAGTTTGCTCCAGCGGTTGACTTCGGTGACGATGAGTTCCTGAACCTTGGCGGGGGTACTGCCGACCATGGTGGTGCCTTCGGGGCCGAATTTCTGAGCTACGTCAGGCGCGCGCGGCCCTGGCGAACTCGGTGCTGAGCTTATTGACGATGGCGGTCGGTGTGCTGCGCGGCGCGACGTAGCCCAGCCAGCTTGAATAGTCGAATCCGGGCACGCCCTGTTCGGCGACCGTCTGCACGCCGGGCAGCAGATCGGATCGTTCATCGCTCATGATGCCCAGTATTTTCAGTTTTCCGGTCTTGATGTATTGCAGGCCGTTCACGAGTGGGCTGGGGTTGACGTCGACGCGTTCCGCGATCAGATCAAGCAGCAACGGTGTCGTCCCCTTGTACTGAATGTAGGTCGCCTGGGTATTCGACGCATTGTGCAACCACGCGCCGGCCAGATGGGGAATGCTGCCGGCACCGGTGGCCCCTATGTTGATCTTGCCCGGACTCGCTTTCGCATACGCGATATAGTCGCGTATCGTGGCGGCCGGAAAAGACGGACGCGCGAGCAGCACCGTGACGCGTTTTCTCATCAGCGAAACCGGTGCGAAGTCCTTGACGGTGTCGTATGGCAGTTCTTTGTAGAACGCCGGATTCACGGTGAAGCTCGATGTCACCACCAGCAGCGTATGACCATCCGCGACTGACTTCGCGACATAGGCGCCGCCTATGGTGCCGCCGGCGCCGGCTTTGTAGTCGACGATAAACGGGCGGCCCACGCTTTCAGTCAGTTTCTGCGCATAGACGCGCGCCTCGATATCCGTTGCGCCGCCGGGCGTAAACGGCACGATGATCTGCACCGGCTTTGTTGGATACGTATCCGCGGTGCCTTGTGCATAGGCAGTGTTCGAAAGCGCTATCGTGATACCACACAACATTGATAACGGTGGATTTCGCATGACCTGCCCTTTTTGCAAGGTTGCGCCTTGCCGAATGAGACGAGGTGTGTCGGATATAATAACAGCGTCGGATTTGACGGATGCGGTCGTTTAGCATCATTGCTTGAGTGGTTAACAGTTGAGCAGTATCTCAAATTCGCGCCCTCACCTTCGGTTCCTCTCCCGCAGGGAGAGGAATGCAAACCTCGCTCGCAAAATTTACTTGTTTCTGAATTGTCATGAATCCTGAAAGTCTTGATAAAACGCTATCACCGGCTGCCGTAGCAGTGCCGGCGAAAACCGCCCATTATTCGGTGCATGGCGCGGTTGCCGTGCTGACGCTCGACCATCCGCCGGTCAACGCCCTGGCGCAGAGCGTGCGCGCCGCGGTACGCACTCATCTTCAGCGAGCGAACGAGGATGCCGCCATCGGCGCGATCGTGATCATCGGTTCGCAAACGGTATTCTCGGCGGGCGCCGACGTTAAAGAGTCGCGTACGGCGAAAGATGCCGAAGCGAACCGGCTTGGCATGAAGTATCAGGACACCGTAGACAAGCCCATCGTCGCGGCCGTAGGCGGATATGCGCTCGGAGGCGGGCTGGAGTTCGCGTTGTGCAGCCACTATCGGATTGCGACACCGAAGACGCGTTTAGGGCTGCCCGAAGTCCGGATAGGGCGTGTGCCGAGCAGCGGTGGAACGCAGCGCCTGCCGCGCCTGATCGGTGTTGCTCGCGCGGCGCGCATGCTGCTGTACGGTGAGCCCATGTCGGCGGAGCAGGCGCTGGAAGCGGGGCTCATCGATGAAATCGTGGATGGGGACTTGCTCGAAGGCGCTGTGCATTATGCGCGGCGCTTGATCGCCGAGCGCAAGGGGCCGCGCCGTATCAGTCAGCTGCGGGCGACGGTCGACAACGCGGCGGCATTTTTCGCGGCACAGCGCGCGGAACTCGAGCGCACGCATTGCGGATACAGCGCGCCGCTGCAGATACTCGAGTGCCTGCAGGCATCTGTGACGCTGCCCTTCGACGAGGGCAAGGCGGTTGAGGAAAGAAACGGCGACCTCGCGCGCGAGTCGCAGCAGGCGAAGGGTTTGCAATATGCATTCATGGCGGAGCGTGCGGCCGCGAAGATATCGGACGTGACACCGGCAACGGTGCGACGCGAAATTCGGCAGGTGGCGATCATAGGCGCGGCGGATGTGGATGCGAATATCGCGAAGTGTTTTGAACGGGCAGGAATTCCAGCGCGCAGCTGGAACTTGGATTCCGGCAAGGGGGATGGTTCCGGCCTTGCAGATGCCGATCTGATCGTCATCGCCGGTCATGGCAATAATCCTTTTAAAAACCACGATATGCAGCGCGCCCTCAAATCGGGAGCCATAATACTCGCCATCACACCGGATACTCCAGTCGCGGACCGAATTCCCGCCGACGGTTCGCGGTCGCACGACATTATCGGCATGCGCTTAGATCGACCGTCACACGAAACGCGCTTGCTGGAGTTCGTGCGGCGAGCCGAAACCTCGGCTGAAGTGGTTGCGAGTGTGGTTGCATTGGCCAAACGCATGGACAAGGTGGCGGTGGTGGTACGTGTTGCCGGCATAGGCGAACGCATGTTGGCGAAAAGCATGAACCAAATGACGGTTTTGCTGGAGGAGGGTGCCTCGCGTGCTCAAATAGACGAGGCACTTATGGGCTGGGGATACGCAGCCAGTCCGTTTGTTCCCGGACAGACGCCAGACCGCAATGCAGGTGCACCGCCGCGAGCGATAGACAGTGAAGAAATCATTGCGCGCTGGACGTTTGCGCTCGTCAACGAAGCCGCGTACATCCTCGACGAGGGGGGGGCGGCGCGCGCCTCGGATATCGATACGATTTGTTTCCTGCGTCACGGTTTCCCGCGCTATCGTGGCGGCCCGCTGTTTTATGCCGACACGGTGGGAGTGGATGCCGTGCTGCGCTCGATAGAGCAGTTTGCCGGCGGTTATCGTGGCGAGCTATGGACGCCGGCACCACTTTTACGCGCACATGCGCTGGTGCGTGGCGCTTTCACCCGGTAACCAGCGCATTTTGTAAAATCGTCACTATTCAGTCCCTATGAAAAGAACCGCACATCCTTCGCTTCCGCTCGCCCGGCACGTAATGAACGTAGCCCGGAAGAAGGCCATGGTTTTTCATGGCCGTATTCCGGGAGAGCAGAGGTGCGCGAACTCACGGGTTTTCAGTGCACGATGCTTGTCCCGGAATACGTCCTGCGGACTCCTTCCCGGCTACGGGATATTTGTGCATCGATCAGTTTGAATAGAGACGTAAAATCAGAAAAGTTGTTTGCATAGCCCGAATAACGTGGAACAGCAATAGAGATAGATTCAGGAGCATGAATGAATAGAAGGTCTGATAGCGATTTGCCGCGCGCCCGCATCGCCGCGGATGTCGGCGGGACGTTTACCGACGTGGTTGCGTTCGACGAGGTATCTGGCGTTTCCCGTTACGGTAAGACACTGACGACGCCTGCACATCTGGTCGAAGGCATCATCAATGGCGTGCACAAGGCGGACTCGCAACTGTCGGGGACGCGGTTGTTTCTGCATGGCACGACGATAGGCATAAACACGCTGATCGAGCGCACCGGCGCGAAGACCGCGTTGCTCACGACCAAAGGGTTTCGCGATATCTACGAAATAGGCCGCATCAACCGTCCTGAAGCGTACGATCTGTTTTTTCAGAAGCACCTTCCGCTGATTCCGCGCGAACTGCGGATCGAGGTCACCGAACGCATCAGCGCAGGCGGTGCGGAGTTGATTCCGCTCGACGAGCAGGAAATCGTGTCTATCGCGCAGCGGTTAAAAGCGATGGATGTGGAAGCGGTCGCCATCCTGTTTCTGCATTGCTATGCCAACGCCGATCATGAGATTCGCGCCAAACGCATCATCGAAGAGCAATGTCCGGGCATGTTTGTCACGTCGTCGCACGAACTGTCGCAGGAGTACCGCGAGTACGAGCGCACGTCCACGGTCGCCGCGAATGCGTATATCGGCCCGCGCGTGCGTTCCTACCTGCAGGAAGTCGACGAACGTCTGGCGCTTGAGAAGTTCCCGGGCACGTTCTTCGTGGTGCAGTCGAGCGGCGGACTGTTCGATGTCAGCCATGCGCAGCGCGAATGCATACGCATGCTGGAGTCCGGGCCAGCCGCGGGCGTGATAGGCACCCAGGCGGTGTGCAAGCGGCTGGGACTCGCCGATGCCATCGCGTTCGATATGGGGGGCACCACCGCCAAGGCCGGCGTGGTGCTCGACGGCGAGGTCATGATGGCGGGCAACATCATGATAGGCGGCTACACGCAGGGCCTGCCGATACAGATTCCGCTCATCGACATCCAGGAAGTGGGCACCGGCGGCGGCAGTATTGCGCGCATAGAGACCGGCGGCGGGTTGCGCGTCGGTCCGCAAAGCGCGGGTTCGTCTCCTGGCCCCGTGTGTTACGGCCTCGGCGGCACCGAACCTACCGTCACGGATGCCAATCTGGTGCTGGGACGTCTCGCGCCCGATCGTTTTCTCGGCGGCGACATGAAGCTCGACCTCGAAGGCGCCAAACGCGCACTGCAAACGAAAATCGCCGCGCCGCTGGGCATGAACATGCTCGACGCCGCAAACGGCATCATTCTGATCGGCGCAACCACGATGTCGCACGTCGTGACTCGCGTCACCACCGAGCGCGGGCTTGATGCCGGAGATTTCGCGATGGTTGCGTATGGCGGCGCGGGGCCGTTGCATGCCGGCCTGGTGGCGCGAGAACTGCGCATACCGAAGGTGATTATTCCGCTTTCGCCTGGGCATTTTTCAGCAACCGGCATGCTCATGGCCGACCTGCGGCGCGATTTTGTGCGCACCTGGTTCACGCGTCTGGACAGCGTCGATTTCGCCGCCATGTGCAAGCTGTACGATGCGATGGAAGCCGAAGGCAGGCAAGCGCTCGAAAACGATGTCGCGGGCAGCGGCAAGATCAGCACCGTGCGCGCAGCCGACCTTCGTTATGCGGGTCAGGAACATTCGGTCACGGTCGAACTGCCGATGCAATTGCTGGCCAAGGGCGACAGGGCAGGGATCAAGAAACGTTTCGATGCAGTACATGCCCAGCGTTTCGGGTTTAACTCGCCCAATGATCCCGCCGAGATCGTAAGCCTGCACAGTTCGGTCATCGGTAGGCTGGAGAAGCCCGTACCCAAGCCGCTGCGGCGCAGCACCAAACCTGTCAAACCGGCACACAGGCGCAAGGTGTACTTCGCCGAGCATAAAGGGTTTGTCGACACGCCGGTTTATGCGCGGTCGGATCTTCCCGCCGGGGCGAAATTCAAGGGTCCTGCGCTGGTCGAAGAATACGCATCCACCACGGTGGTGTTCCCCGGCGACAAACTCGAAGTCGGCAAGTATGGTGATCTGATCATCACCATAGACAGGAGATAAATGATGGCGATCAGAAAAGCAAAAACAAAACGTGTCAAGGCTGCACCGAAGAAGCGTGCTGCAGCGGCGCGCAAGGCGGATGCCGTGGTGACCGAGATCATACGCAACGGCCTGGTCGCGATCACCGAGCAGATGAAAAGCAATTTGATGCGCACTGCGTGCAACATGATCATCTACGAGGCGCAGGACTTTACCGTGGGATTGTTCGACGCCAGCGGCAACATCGTGTCCATCGGTATAGGCCTGCCGATGTTCGTGCGTGGCATGGGCGACACGGTCAAGGCCATGACCGCGCATTTCGGTATCGACGGTATTTATCCGGAGGATGTGCTGCTGACCAATGATGCATACATCACCGGCAGCCACTTGAACCATATGACGTTCGCCGTGCCGATTTTCCACGACAAGACGCTGGTCGGCTTCTCGGCGTGCATGGCGCACTGGCAGGATATCGGCGGTTCGCTGGACGGCATGACCAAGGACATCTATTCCGAAGGTTTGCAGGTGCCCATCGTCAAGATTTACGAGCGCGGCAAGCCGAACAAGGACATTTTCGCGGTGATACGCATGAATGTGCGCCTGCCCGAGCGCGCCATCGGCGATCTCAATGCGCAGGTAGCCGCGACTCGGCTGGGCGCGCGTTGTTTTCTGGACCTGATCAAGCGTTACGGCCGCGACGCGTTGTTGGGCGGCATCGCCACCATCATGGACCACGCCGAAGCGATTGCGCGCGAGCAGGTGCTGAGCATACCCGACGGTACCTATGTGGCCGAGTCGTTCATGGACGACGACGGCATCGACAAAGGTCAGCGCGTGCCGATCAAGGTCAAGGTCATCGTTGCCGGCGACGAAATGACCGTGGACCTCACCGATGTCAGCAAGCAGGTCAAGGGGTTTTACAACTCCGGCGAGGCGACCGGACGGGCGTGCTGTCAGGTTGCCTTCAAGTGCCTGACGTCGGCCGTGGAAAAGCCAATCAACGAGGGCAGCTTCCGACCGCTCAAGATCATACTGCCGCCGGGGCGCGTGGTCAGCGCGGTGCGTCCTTCGCCGATGCGCTGGTGGATGACGTTTCCGATGACCATAGTCGACACCATCTTCAAGGCGCTGGCACCGGCCATACCGGATCGCGTTATCGCGGCACACCATGCAGATCTGATGTCGTGCATGATCAACGGCCGCATGCCCGGCGACGGCCGGATATATCTGGTGTCGGGCGGTTTGATCGGCGGCGGGTGGGGCGCCAAGCAGGGCGAGGACGGTGCGAGTGCCACCATCTGCATCAACGACGGCGATACGCATAACAGTCCGGTCGAGCAGATCGAAGCGAAGTACCCGATGATCGTGGAACGCTACGCGTTGCGCGAGGATTCCGGCGGCGCCGGGAAGTGGCAGGGCGGACTGGGTGTAGAGAAAGTCGTGCGGGCGGTCAACGAATTCATGTTTAACGTGCAGATCGAGCGCGTGCATTGCCGTCCGTGGGGATTGTTCGGCGGCCATCCCGGTGCGGGCAACCAGATCGCCGTGCGCGCCGCTGGCGGAGAGGAGCTCAATTTTCCGAGCGGTAAGGTGTTGGCGCGGTTGCTCAAACCCGAAGAAGCGTACATCCTGCGTTCGGGCGGCGGCGGCGGTTATGGCACACCGCTCGACCGTCCGGTCGCGAAAGTCGAATCCGATTTGCGCGAAGGCTATATTTCCCGGGAGCGCGCCGAGCGCTGTTACGGTATTGTATTCAGGCCCGGCGGAAACGAAGTGGATCTGGACGCGACTATCGCCAGACGCGCGCAACTGCGCCCCTCGTTCGAGCATCTCGACTGGAGCGACGCAGCGGAGACCGAGCATGACGATCACTCGGCAGCGGACGGCGCGTTCACCACGGGCAATCCGGCGCTGTTTCAGCGTTGTTGTTGATAACCATTCGAATTTACATATTTTATTTTGGGTGTGGCTCATGAAAATTGAACGCTCGGAAGCGTTGGGGCGCGACATACGACGCGACGAAGTCGGCGCCATCACGGAATCCTCCTGGGATGGTGTGCGCAGAGCGTTGGACGAAGGGAAGCTGGACGATGCCCTCGCGCGGTTCGAGTACGGCTATTCGGAAGCGACCATGATGCAGGACAGCGCCATTGCGTTTGTGGACAACGCGCTGGTACACCTCGCCAAGGTGGCTGGAGAGGACGCGGATTATCACAAGTTGCGCGCAGGGCATGTATCCCTGCAGCGGCATCGAGACCAAGCACGCTTGCTTTGGGAGCCGGCACGCGCAGCCATACGCGAGGGCAATATTCCCGAAGCGCATACCCGGCTCGACGTCGCCTGTGTCGAGGGCAAGAAAATGCATGATGCCGCGATTTCGTTTGTGGATGATGCATTGACTCATATCGCCAAGGTTGCCGGCGAAGACGAGGTCAACACCGTATTAAGGACTCGATATGAACCCGTGATCCGAAAGTGGATAGAGGCGACGCCGAGCGTCAAGGAGTCCATAGAGCGCGCCGTCGAGTATCAGCGTGGCCACTTCGGCAAGACCGCGATACGCGAGGAAAACGATCGCTTTGTGATCACCTGCGATCCGTGCGGCAGCGGCGGGAGTTTGCGCCGCAGCAAGACCGTCGCCACGTCGGAAAAGGCGCACGACTGGACCTGGAACAAAGCTGGTGTGCCGCTCTACTGCACGCACTGCACGGTGATGTGGGAGATCCTGCCGATGGAGATACGCGGCATACCGATACGCATTAATCTGCCGCCCAAGAAGGACACCGATCCCTGCGTACACCTGTATTACAAGACGCCCGAGGCGATTCCGGACGAATACTTCAAGCGTGTGTCACGAACCCGCGACGCCGCGAACGCCAAGCACGTTGAAGACTTTGTGAAGGCGCCGGAAAAGAAGCAGTAGCCTTACGAGGTTTTCTCGCGCCGCCGGATCAAGCGTAGTGCGTTGTATGTAACTGCCGTGGCCCCGTCCTGCTTCACAACGCGCTGGCGAAAACGCACGATGCCGGAATCGTTGCGGCTCTTGCTGGTCTTGGCTTCTATTACCTCGATTTCGCAATGTATGGTGTCGCCGATATAGATCGGTCCTTCGAAATTGATTTCGACGTTCAATAAGGCGAGTCCCGTGCCGCGCGATGCCCCCTGGGCGCCGAATCCTTCGCACAGGCAATACACAAACGCACCGGGTACCGGCCTTCCCTTCATGACCGATTGGCTCTTCTGATATTCGACATTGGTGAATATCTCACCGGTGAGGCCGGTGCAATTGCAGAAGGCAATCATGTCGGCTTCGGTAATCGTGCGTCCGACGGTTGTATATTTCTTGCCCACGGGCAAGTCTTCGAAGTAGTACCCGGTTCCTGACGGATCCATACAATTCTCCATGTGCTATTTACTTAATTCGATTGAGTTCTTATAGTATACGTGGCCCAAGTTCCTGTAAAACCGTATCTGTGAATTACAAAGGCAGGGCAGTCTCGCAACCTTTTTTCGAGGAGTTAAAGCCGTAATGAGCACAACACCGCAATCATCCCCCAGTCCTCTCGAAGGTATACGCGTACTGGATTTTACGAATGTGATGGCCGGGCCGATCTGTACCCGTCTGCTCGCCGACATGGGCGCCGAGATCATCAAGATTGAACCGCCCGAAGGCGATCATAGCCGCACGCGTCACCCGATACGCAATGGACGCAGCGTGCATTTCGCGCATTTGAATTGCGGCAAGAAGAGTCTCGCTCTGGATCTGAAGTCCGCCGCGGGCAAGACCGCGGCATTCGAGCTCGCCAAGCGTTCCGACGTGGTGGTGGAGAACTGGCGCCCTGGCGTGGCTGCGCGCCTGGGGTTGGACTACAAGACCTTGTCCAAGGTCAAGCCCGATATCATTTTTTGCGCGATATCGGGATACGGGCAGACCGGACCGAATGCGTTGTTGCCGGCATTCGCGTCGCTGGTCGAAGCGCGCAGTGGTTTTTCGCTGGCACAGATGAAACTCGATCGTGCCGACAAGCCGCAGATGTCCGGCCTGATGCTGGGTGATTCCTTCTCCGGCGTGTGGGCGTTTTCCGGCATACAGACCGCGCTGGTTCAACGCGAGCGGACCGGGCGCGGCTCGCTGGTGGATTTGTCCATGCACGACAGCTTGTTGTTCTCGCTGATCTATGAATGTCATGAGGCACAGTACGGCCAGTCGATACGGCGCTCGCACGTGCCGTTGCGCACGGCGGATGGCTACATGCAGATACCTCCCATCACCGAGCGCAATTTCCATGACGTTGCCAAGGCGACCGGGCATCCAGAGTGGATCACGGACAGCCGTTTCGCATCAGTCCAGGGACGCAATGAGAATTGGTACGATTTGCTGGCGGTGATCGAGGAGTGGACCCGCGACAAGACCACTGCGGAATGCGAATCCATACTCATGAAAGCGGGCGTGCCGTGCGCAAGTTACCGTACCGTGACCGAGACCATGGCCGATCCGCATCTCGCCGTGCGCGGCACGATTTCCACGATCCAGGCTGGCGGCGGCGACTATCGTTTGCCGAACGCAGCATTCCAGATGCCCGGTATGAACACGCATGCCCGGGATTTCGTGGCTGACTTCAATCAGAATGAAGAAGAGATACTGGGCGGCATACTGGGCTATACCAAGGAACAGATCGCGGCGTGTCACATTGAGGCCAAGAGTCACTAGAAGATCGCGGAAGTTAACAGGGGAGACATGGAGTCATGAGCGAAATCAAGATATTGGCGAACGAACTGAAATTTCCCGAGGGCCCGGTGGTGATGCCCGATGGTTCGGTGGCTTTCGCGGAGATAGCGGGCCGAATGATCAGGAAAGTCGCGCTCGATGGCACGCTATCTGTGGTGTCCGGTACCGGCGGCGGGCCGAATGGCATGGCGCTGGGCCGCGATGGATATTTGTATGTCTGTAACAATGGCGGCAGTGAGTACAGCCGGGAAACGGGTGACTACACCTATCTTAATTCGGGTGTTGCGAAGGACTATTTTGGCGGCCACATCCAGCGCGTCGATCCCAAAAATGGAGAGGCGAAGGTGCTCTATTCGTATTGCGGATCCGATCGCCTGTCCGCGCCGAATGACATCGTGTTCGACTCGCATCAGGGTTTTTACTTCACGGACATCGGAAAAAAGTTCAAGCGGCATCGCGACCATGGCGGTATTTACTACGCGCGCTCGGATGGCACGAAAATACAGGTTGTTGCGTATCCGGTCGGCAGCCCGAACGGTATCGGCCTTTCGCCGGACGGCAAGGTCCTGTATTACGCCGAAACGGATACTTCAAGGCTGTGGGCTTTCGATATCGTCGAGCCCGGCGTCGTCAAGAAAATGTCTCATCCCTCGCCTAACGGCGGGCGCCTGATCCATGGCCTGCCCGGGTACCAACGTTTCGACAGTCTGGCTGTTGAAGCCGGCGGCAACATCTGTGTTGCCACTATCGCGGCCGGCTGTATTACCGTAATCTCTCCGGATGGCAGACTCGTGCGCCAGGTCAAGGTGCCGGACGTGTTTCCGACCAATATCTGCTTTGGCGGACCGGATATGCGTACCGCATACATCACGCTTTCGGGACACGGCCAGCTCGCATCCATGCCGTGGCCGGAAGCGGGGTTAAGGCTCAATTAGGTTTCAGTCGCGCAATCAAGAATACGGCAATATGAACTTGTCCCTCCACATCGTCAGTTCCTGGCTGGTAATGCTCGCGGCCACTGTAACCGCGAGCCACGCCCAACAGAAGCCGCAGCCTGCGCCGGACTATCCCAACAAGACTGTCCACCTCGTAACCGCTGAGCCAGGCGGTGGGCAGGACTTTATCGCGCGCCTGATTGCGCCTGGTCTGGCCGCTTTCCTGGGACAGCCAGCAATCGTCGAAAACCGCGGCGGCAGCGGGACCATAGCCCCGGACATTGTGGCTCGTGCTGCGCCGGATGGTTACTACCTGCTGGTCGCCGGCAGTACCTTCTGGGTTGCTTCGTTGATACGGAAAACGACCTACGATCCGGTTAAGGACTTTACGCCGATAGCGTTCACGGTAAATTCGCCCAACATCCTCAGCCTTCATCCCTCCGTGCCGGCGAAATCCGTCAGGGAGTTGATAGAGCTTGCCAAAGCCAAACCGGGCGTGCTGAATTACGCCGGCGCCGGCATAGGCTCGTCATCTCACCTGGGGGCCGAGCTGTTCAAGTCCCTGGCCGGCGTCAACATCCAGCACATACCCACCAAGGGCAGCGGGCCGGCGGCGCTTGCGGTGCTGGGGGGCGATGTGCAGATGACATTCGCGACCCCGGCATCGGTGAACCCGCATATCAAGTCCGGCAAGCTGAGGGCGGTGGCGGTCACCAGCCCCAAGCCGTCGGCACTTGCTCCCGGTCTGCCCACGATCGCCGACACGCTGCCCGGATTTGAAATCGGCGCCGCGTCCGCGATGTTCGCGCCGGCGGGGACGCCGGCAGCGATCGTTAATCGGTTAAACAGGGAAGTGGTGAGAGTGTTGAGTCAGGCGGAGATTAAAGAGAAATTCTTCATTGCCGGTCTGGAGACCGTAGGCAGCTCACCGGAGGAGTCGGCAGCCTCATTGAAATCGGAGATTGCCCGGCTGGGCAAGGTGGTCAGGGACACGGGTATCCGCGAAGACTGATTGCGGTTTTGATAGGTATCGCTGCGCTCGACCCATCCTGCTTCGGTTATATCTTGGCGCGACCGCAGGATGGGTAGAGGAACGAAACCCATCGTTCTGCTGCTATCTACCGCCCCGACTGCGCAAACTGTGCCGCGTTTTCCCCAGCAGTACGACCAAACACCGCGCCGTTCATGAGTCCGCATCCGCCCGGGATATTGAAATAGAAAATCCCGCCGACCATTTCGCCTGCCGCGTACAGGCCGGGTATGGGCTGGTCCTCCACATCGACGACTTCCGCCTTGGGCGTGATCTTCGGTCCGCCGTACGTAAACGTAATGCCGCACGTCACGCCGTACGCTTCATAGGGCGGCGTGTCCAGCGTGTTGGCCCAGTTGGACTTGGGCATCGTCAGACCGACGGTACCGCGCCCGTCTTTCTGATTCGGATGAAATACCACGTCCTTTTTGACGGCGGCGTTGTATTCGTTGATGGTCTTGATCGCCTGTTCCTTGTTTACGCCGGTAAGTTTGCCGGCGAGTTCCTCTATTGTGTTGGCCGTAACTTTGGTGACCTTTTTGATACGGTATGAGCTGCGCAGCAGGTGCAGTACCTTGGAATCGAAAATCTGCCACGCGAACTGTCCGGGTTGCGCAAGGATGATGCGGCCGTATTTGGCATAGGTGGAGTTGCCGACGTCCGCGCCCTCGTCGAGAAAGCGCTCGCCGTTAGCGTTAACCATGATGCCGAAGTAATAGCTGTGCTTGCTGTAGGCGTCACCGATGGCAATGTCGCCATATTCGGGCGCATTCATGTCCCATTCGCAGGCGTTTGCGCACGACCAGTTGCCATGCGGCTGGGCGCCGACTTCCAATGCCATTCTCACGCCGTCGCCGGTGTTGTAGCGCGTGCCGCGTACCTTGGCCAGGTCCCAGCCCGCGCCGAGGTAACGCGTACGCCATTCGCGATTGGCCTCGAATCCGCCGCAGGCGAGCACCACGGCACGTGCGCGGATGTCCTCGGCGACGCGTTTTACCACGACGCGAACGCCTTCAATGCCATCTGGACCGTTTAACAACGACATGACGCGCGTGCCGTATCGCATGGTGATCCCGAGTTTTTCCGCGGCCTTGATTTCGGCGTCTATCAGGCCGCGTCCGCCGCCGACCACTGCAACCACCGAGCCGGTGGAGAACTTGTAGCGCCCCTCGTGCTTGAAGGTCTTGGCGCCGTACATGGGAGCAAATTTCACGCCTTTCTGCCGTATCCATTCCAGCGTATCGGTGCTACGGTTTACCAGCACATCCGCCAGATCCGGATCGATGCGATACTCGGTAATGCGGCCCAGATCGTCGAAATACTGCTCGGCGGTATAGACGCCGAAATCGGTCGCCGCTATATCTTCTGCGCTGAGGTCCGGCACGACTTTCTTGATGTCCTCGACGCCGCCGTGCACGATGCGCATGCCACCGCCGGAATAGGCGCTGTTACCGCCGCGCTGTTCATACGGTGCCCGCTCAAGAACCAGCACCTTTGCACCTTGTTCGCGTGCGGCCAGCGCCGCGCACATGGCGGCGTTTCCGGCGCCAACGACGATTACGTCATAGGACGCATTGCTCATGGAGATTTCCTTCGTATGATGTTGTGGTGCGCGGACTTGGGACAACTGCCAGGAGCCTGTCCATGCGCGGATTTGATTACACGGCCAGTATTTTACGACGTTGATGGCAGGCGATCCAGCCAACCTGCGATGATAGCGGTATAGATCAATAGCCTCCACCGACCGCACCGCCGGATCCATGGCCTGGTGGAACTCGTAGTACAAAGTGTCGGCTGAACTGCTCGAGATTGTTGTCCATGCGCAATTGAGTATCGCCGGGTAAGGGCGCGGGCGACCTAGTTACAACCTGCGCGGTAACGTCTGGAGACGTCGCGTCCGCGTTCCTGCCTCGCCAATCGCCAAGCCCGACTCCTATGCTGAATACGGCGGCAATGCCTGCGAACTGGGTGAGTCGCAGCGAGTAGCTCCAGAGTGAATAACGTGGGGGTGGCGGTATTCCGTCCGCGGCTCCGGCGAGACTGCCCGCCACCTGCCTGTCTTCGGCTGTTGCCGGGTGGCCCGCCGTCGCCTGCGCTTGCGCCTCGGCATGCGCGCGCGTGCGCGCCCTAGCTTCAGCAAGTTGTTCGGCTTCTATGCGAGATCGCGCAACCTGCTGCGCTACCGCCTCTGCATCCGCGCGTAGTGAGGCCTGACGGTTTGCCTCGAGCTCCGCCGCCTCGCGCTTACGCGCTGCCGCGATCGCGCATTGATCGGCCTTCGTGCGCTCTTTTGCAATTACCTCGGCCGCACGATCGGCTTCGATCCGGCCTGTAATCTGCCTTTGCAACGCAGCTTCCGCATGCGCGCGCGCAATCGCCGCGGCGAGCGCCTGTTGTTCTGCCATCGCGCGGGTCTTTGCTCGCCGAGTTGCCGATCCTTCCACGATTATCCGTGCCTGGAACTCTCCAAGTGCTTCGTGCTCCGCTCGTGCACGCGCCAAAGCGGTAATTTCGGCTTGCTTCTCGGTATGCTCCCTTGCATCCAATTCAGGTTTGGTTTGAGGGGGCGTTTGTGTTGCGCCAAGCTCTTCTGTGGCGTTGCGATCGTGGGAATCGCTGTTCGGAGTAGGCACTGAAGATGCGGACGCATCAACAGCGATACTGCGTTTCATGGCCCGTAACAGCGGGCCATCATCGTCGCGGTGTGCAAGGGATGTCTCTGCAACGATGCTCTTGCCTGCTGTGCGCTGGGTCCGCCGGCGTCCTGCCACTTCGCGCCGTGCTTGCACTGCGTTCTTGATGTTATCGAGCAGTTTACTCAAGGCAGTACTTTCCCGCCAATTCCTTGGCGACGCAGTTTTACTGCGACACGAACATCTTCGAATCCAACCGGACCGTGCAGCAACGACATGACGCGTGTGCCGTAACGCATGATGTGGTGGTGCGCGGACACGGGAAAACGCGAGGGTTGCTGGTCCATGTGCGGATTTGATTGCACGGCCTTATTCTACGACCTTGACGGCAGGCGATCCAGTCAGATTGTGGCGAGGTGGACGAGTGGTGTTTTTCATTCGGGTGCTATGGATCGACGACGGCAAATGAAGTAAAGTGATCAACGAATATGTTTCGGAATCGCCCTGAAGATAGGAGATTGATAGTGTCAATGCGGATTACAAGAGGGATATTTTCGCTGCTATTCATGATGCTGGGTTCGAGCGCTGCTTATGCTCAAGCGTCCGCCACGGGTGCGGGGCCGGCATTTCCGAGCAAGCCGGTACGCATGGTTTCGCCCGAAGCCGGTGGGGCGGGTGACTTCGCGGCGCGCCTGATCGCGCAGGCATTGCCGGGCTATCTCGGTCAGCAGCTGGTCATAGACAATCGCGCACAGATAGTCGCCGCGGAAGTGGTGATGAAAGCGCCGCCCGATGGATATACGCTGTTGCTCGGATCCGGATCGTTTTTCCTCGGACCTCTACTGCGCGAAACACAATACGATCCGGTGCGGGACTTCACGCCGATCACATTGGCGACGAGTGCGCCGGCAATATTGGTCGTGCATCCGTCGTTACCGGTGCAATCCGTCAAGGACCTGATCGCGCTCGCCAGAGCCAATCCGGGCAAACTCAATTACGGTTCCGGTGCGTCGGGAGGCGGAACCCATCTGGCGGCCGAGTTGTTGAAGAGCATGGCGAAGGTCAATATCGTGCGCATTCCGCACAAAGGCGACGGCCCGGTGACGATCAGCCTGCTGACCGGCCAGATTCAACTGGCGTTCATCAATATGGGCTCGGTTTTGCCCCATGCCAAATCGGGAAAACTGAAGGCCCTGGGCATCGCTTCGGCTCAGCCGTCGCTCCTGCTTCCCGGTGTGCCCACCGTGGCATCGGGTGGTCTGCCCGGTTTTACATCTGGATCGCTGACGGTGATCGTGGCGCCGATCAAGACGCCGGCTGCGATCGTAGGTCGCCTGAATCAGGATGTCGTGCAGGTTTTGCATCGCGCGGATGTGAAGGAAAAATTTGCGACAACCGGTGTCGAAGTCGTCGCCAGTTCGCCCGATCAGCTTGCAGCAACCATGAAGTCCGAAATCGCGACGGCGGCGAGGATCGTCAGGGACGCAGATATTCGGCCCGATTGAATACTGTGATTTCAGGCATTGGAGTTTTTCAAAGCTCATACGTGGAAGGCACGACATGGCACTCATAGAACAAGACGTAATGGTTACCACCAAATACGGGAAATGTCCGGCGTTTGCGGTGTGCCCTGAAGCGCCGGGGCCGTACCCCGGCATTATTTTTTACATGGACGCGCCGGGTTTCCGCGAGGAATTATGCAACATGGCGCGCCGTATCGCTAAGCGTGGCTACTTCTGCCTGCTGCCCGACATGTACTATCGCTTGGGTACGTGCCGCTTCGATATTCCACGTCGCAACGACCAGATGTCAGTCGTAATCAGGGCCGCCATGAACAGTCTGACCAATGCAGACGTGACGGACGACACCGCAGGATTGATCGCGTGGCTGGACGCTCAGGACAAGGTAAGTGACGGGCCGCTGGGGTGTGTCGGGCATTGCATGAGCGGCTGCTACATCACCACCGTGTCCGGCAGGTTCCCGACGCGCATGAAGGCGGCTGCGTCGCTTTACGGCGTCAACGTCGTAACCGACGAGCCGGACTCGCCGCACCTGCTGGCCGACAAGATCAAGGCTGAGCTTTACTATGGTTTCGCCGCGACTGACGGCTCAGTGCCTGCCAACGTGGTTCCTGATCTTACGGCAGCACTGAAGAAAGCAAACGTAAAGCACACCATCGAAACGCTCCCCGGTACGCTGCACGGCTACTGCTTTGCCGAGCGTGCCGCCTATAACAATGTTGCTTCTGAGCATTCATGGGAGCGGATATTTGATTTGTGGGACAGAAATCTGAAGAAGACCTGATGTTTGCGCAAGTTAGACTTCGTTCGGATATAAGGACGGTAAGACGTTCGTTTTTTCCGCCATTACTTGTCGTACAACCCCGCATCTTTGATCACTTTCCCTAACCGGGACATTTCAGACTTCATCGCAGCGCCGAATTCCTGCGGGGTGCTGCCGACGACTTCAACGCCGACATTGAAAAACTTTTCTTTCACATCCGACTGATTGAGCAGCTTCACGACTTCCTGATTCAGTCGGTTGATGATAGCAGCCGGAGTGCGTGCCGGAGCAGCTATTGAGGTCGCGCTGCCAATCTGGAAGCCGGGAACGGTGGCCGCGATTGTGGGGACACCGGGCAGTAGCGCGGTAGGCTTGGCGCTGGTTACCGCAAGGGCTTTCAGCTTGCCGGACTTGAGCAATGCGGTTATGGGTGCAGGCGTTGCAAACGTCAGCTGCACTTCGCCGCCCAGTATGGCGGCGTTCGCCGCGCCTTGCCCTTTGTAGGGTATGTGCACGATATTGACGCCAGTCATCGATTTGAATAGTTCTCCAGCAAGGTGCGCCGCGGCGCCTATCGCGGACGACCCATAGTTCAGCGTGCCAGGTTTCGCCTTTGCGTAATCGATCAACTCCTTGATGGAACTGACGGCTAGCGAGGGGTGGGAGACCAATACATTCGGCGCAGACGTGGTAAAGGAGATCGGTGCGAAATCCTTGACCGGGTCCCACGCCGACTTATGCATCAACGGGCCTATCCAGAAACTGCTGCCGGCGACGAGCAGTGTATATCCATCCGGTACGGCCTTGGCTACGATTTCGGGGGCAAGCTCTCCGCCGCGATTGTCAACAATGACCGGTTGACCCAGCGGAGCGGTGAGTCCCAGCGCCATGACGCGCGCGGCGAAATCATTGCCGCCGCCGGCGAGCGAGGTGACGATACGGATGGGTTTGGCGGGATAGGCGGGGGCAGATGCGGCATGGGTGTTGATCGCGGTCGTGCCGGTTAAGATTAATAACAGTGCAGGCAATACGCGTAGTGCTGAGTGCCGGGTTGGCATAACTGGATCTCCGTGTTCCTGATAACATACATGAATATGCGTATAGCGTTTTTGTTTGTTTCATTGGTATTCGTGATTTTACGATGCCAGGGTGCCGATGTTTATCCGAACAGGCCGGTGCGTGTGGTCGCGCCCAGCGCGCCGGGTAGCACGACGGATTTCACTGCCCGCATGATTGCGCAGCAATTGTCGGAACGGCTGGGCAAACCATTTATCGTCGACAACCGGGGTGGGGCCGGCGGTATTATCGGCAATGACATCGTTGCCAAAGCGGCGCCTGATGGATATACGCTGCTGATTGCCACGCCCAGTTTCACCGTGCTGTCGGCCATGACCAAATCGCTTCCGTACGATGCCAGCAAGGATTTTACCGCGATTGTCCACATGGTGCGATTTACCAACGCGCTGGTGGTGATCCCCGCGCTGAATGTGACGACGCTCAAGGAATTCATTGCGCTTGCGCAGGCATATCCACGCAAGTTCAATTACGGCTCCAGCGGCTACGGCGGTGCCACGCACATCTGGCCTGAACTGTTCAAGAAGGCGGCCAAGGTTGACCTCGAACACGTGTCGTTCAAGGGAGGCGGCGCCACGGTTGCCGCCATGCTGGCCGGCGAAGTGCAGATGATGCTCACGACCATACCGACGTTTATCGCGCATGTGAAAAGCGGGAAACTGCGGGCATTGGCGGTTACTACGGATGGCGAACGTTCGCCGGCGCTGCCGGACGTGCTGTCGATGCGCGAAGCAGGGCTCAACGGCATGTCGGTGTATGGCTGGCAGGGCATAGTCGGGCCTGTCGGTATGTCCAGGGCTGTGATTAATAAATTGCATGGTGAAGTGGCGAAGGTATTGGACATGCCGGCCGTGATCAAACCGTTTGTGGCGGAGGCCGGGGCGGTGGTGAAGAGCAGTCCGGAAGAATTTTCCGGATATATACGCGATGAACTGCGGCGGTGGGTGGATGTGGTGAAGTCGGCGGGAATTACGCCGCAGTAGTATATGTACCTACAAATCTCAACACCCTCCCTTGCGCGAAGCGCGGGGGAGAGCCGTCAGGCGAGGGGGCGATTTGATGGCGCTTGCCCCCTCCCTATCCCTCCCCCCGCGCACTGCGTGCGCAAGGGAGGGAAAAGGTGTGTAGATGCTCATGCCACAATAGGAGTGCTTTTGAGGGGAGACAGGTTTGGATAATACGAGAGAGAAGCTGGTCACCTATGTGTCGGATCTGAAGTTCTCGGATCTGACGCCCGCCGCGATACATGCGGTGAAACGCAGCGTGGTCGACGCCATGGGGTGCGCGGTGGGGGCATATCATGCCGAGCCGGTGCGGGCCGCATGCATGGTGGCTTCCGAAACGATGTCCAAACGACCCGCGACCATCATAGGTACCGACATCAAGACTTCGCCCGAAATGGCGGCGTTTGTGAACGGCACCATGGTCCGATATTCGGACTTCAGCGACGACTATTTTGGCGGAAATGGCGAGACCGGTCCGCATCCGAGCGACAATATCGGCGCCATCATGGCCGCGACCGAGTCGGCCGGCGCGGATGGTAAGGCGCTGGTGACGGGCGTCGCGACCGTCTACGAAGTCTGCGGCCAGATCGTCGATCATTCGCGGTTGCAGGCGCGTGACCGCGGGCGCGGCTGGGACTACCCGATCTTTCATGCCATCGCCACGTCGCTGGCGGGCGGCAGGATATTGGGACTCACCAAGGAACAACTGCGTAACGCGCTGTCCATAGCCGTGGTGCCCAACATTTGCCTCAACCAGACGCGGTACAAGGATCTTTCCAACTGGAAGGCTTTTGCAGGGCCGAACGGCAGCCGCAACGGTTTGTTCGCGGCGATCATGGCGCGTGCCGGTATTACCGGGCCGGCGGAACCTTTCGAGGGCATCTATGGCTACATGAAGCAGTTGGCCGATCCGTTTACGCTGGGCACTTTCGGTAGCAAGACCACGCCGTTCAAAGTCGAGGGCACGTATTTCAAATACATGCCGGTGCGTTACACCATACAATTGTCAATCTGGGTCGCGCTCGAACTACGCACCAAGGTCAAGCTTGAGGACATCGTATCGATGTGCGTCGTTCTCGAAGATGGTTCGTCGCGCGTCGTCAAAATCACCGAGATGCCGGAATATTGGGACCCCAAGAGCCGCGAGACGTCGGATCACAGTTTTCCTTATCTGATAGGCGCGGCGCTGGTCGATGGCGAAATCACCGAGAAAACGTTCACGCCGGAACGTTTTCGCGATCCGCAAATATTGGCGCTGATACAGAAAATCAGCTTTTCATCCGACAAGGCGTACAAGAACGACCCGCGCATATTCAACTGCCGCATCGATACGACCTTGAAGTCGGGACAGGTAATCTCGTTGCATCAGACCAATCCCCGGGGGCATCCGGCGAATCCCATGACCGATCGCGAGATCGAGGACAAATTCCTGAAACAGGTTCGGCCCGTGCTGCCCGAGCAGCAGTGCCAGGCGCTGCTTGCGCGCCTGTGGAAGTTGGAGGAACTGGAAAACATGAAACAGCTACTGGATCTGATGCGGGTGCCGGGTAATCCGTGACGAAACCAGGCATGACGAATGCGCCGTCATGCCGGTGAAAACCGGCATCCATACACTTGCCGATTGATGACTATGGGCCCCGGCGTGCGCCGGGGGGACCAACGGCTATTTGACGTGCACCAAGGTGATGTTCAGATATCGGAGGATATATGTTGCCGAAGCGGTTTCTGGTTGCAGTTCCATGGTTGTTTGCTACGGCGCTGAGCAGCGACGGGCTGCACGCGGAAAATTATCCGGTTAAGCCTCTGCGTATACTGACCTCGTCGGCCGGCAGCGGCGTCGATCTGGGCGCACGTTTGATCGCGCAAGGGCTCACGGGCTCGCTGGGGCAGCAGGTCGTTGTGGAAAATCGCGCCGGCAACCTGCCGGCTGAAACCGTTGCCAAGGCCGCGCCGGATGGCTATACGCTGCTGGTCACGGGCACCAATACCTGGATAGAGCCGTTGCTGCAGGATGCCGCGACGTATGCCTATGATGTGGTGAGAGATTTTGCGCCTGTTACGCTCGCCGCTTGGCAGCCCGGCATCATGGTCGTTCATCCCTCGATGCCGGTGCGATTCGTGAAGGACCTGATTGCTATCGCCAGGGCGAAACCCGGGGTGCTTAACTTTGCCTCGGCGCAACGCGGCGCGTCGAACTATCTTGCCGCGGAATTGTTCAAGTCCATGGCAGGCGTCAATATCGTGAATGTCAGCTACAGCAGCACCACGCTGGCGATCGCCAGCCTGATCGCTGGTGACGTTCATGTCTCATTCCCCACCGCGGGCGCGGCGGTCCCGCACATGAAATCGAGTAAACTTAATGGCTTGGCGGTCACCAGTATCGAGCCGTCTCCGTTGTTTCCGGGATTGCCGACCGTGGCAGCATCATTGCCCGGTTATGAGGCGGTGTCCATCATGGCGATATATGTGCCGGCCAAAACGCCTGCGAACATCGTCAGCCGGCTGCAGCAGGAAATCGTGCGTGTGCTGGGCCAGTCAGATGTGGAAGAGAAATTTACCAGGATGGGGATCAGTGTCGTCGCCAGTTCACCGGAGCAGCTTGCGGCGACGGTGAAATCCGAAGTGACGCGCATGGGCAAGATCATCCGGGAAACGGCGCTACGCGGAAAATAGTTCATCAACAGGGAGAGAGAAAATGGCATCGAACGCAAAAGACGAAATGGTTTTGATGGCGGTGGGTGATGTATTCGTAAATCGTGCGGATCCTCCCTCTGTTTTTGCCAAGGTTGAGTCCGTGCTGCGGCAAGGCGACTTTGTCATGTGCAACCTTGAAGGACTGAATTGCGATACGGGCACGCCGATCGACGGCAAGATCGAGGTTGGCAGCCGGCACTTGAGATCGACGCCCGATAATATGCGCGCGTTGACCAGCGCCGGATTTAACGCCGTGGGCATGGCCAACAACCATAACATGGACTTTGGCCCCGACGGTTTGATGCAGTGCGTAGGCTTGCTGGACAAGGCGAATATCGCGCACACCGGTGGCGGACGCAACCTGATCGAAGCGCATAAGCCGGCCATTATCGAACGCAACGGTACCAAAGTGGCTCTACTCGCGTACACGTCCGTATTCATCCCCGGCTACACGGCGGATGACAGCCGGCCCGGGTTGTCGACGCTGCGCGTAAACACCAGTTATCAGGCGCCGGATAATGCTTACTATCAGCCGGGTTACCCGCCGCTGGTGTCGACCGTCCCGGATGCGATGGATCTGGAGCGCATGATGAACGACGTGCGCGAAGCCAGGAAGCTCGCCGACATCGTGGTTGCGGGTTTTCATTGGGGCGTGTCGTGGGGTTACGGCAAGGTTTGCGGTTACCAGAAAGAATTGGGGCGAGCGGCCATAGACGCGGGCGCGGACCTCATCCTGGGCTGCCATCCGCATTCGCTGCAGGCCATGGAGGTTTATAAGGGCAAGCTGATTTGCTACTGCATGGGCAATTTTGTGATGGACGGAATGATGAACGATCACTTCGGCGCCGACACGATAATACTCAAGTGTATGATTAAAAACAAGAAAATAACAAAATGTAGTTTCATTCCAGTGCGTATTTCCGAGCAGTGGCAGCCGTATATCGTAGATCGCGAGATTGGGCTCGAGGTCATGAAAAAGATGGAGTCTATCTCAACGGATTTCGGCACCACCTACGCCATGGAGAATGGAGAAGTCGTGGTCGGTGGTCCCAAACCGGGAACGCCCGAAGCGCGGCGCGGCTTCAGCATAGAGCCGCATCGCGGGCTGCCCGTGCTGGTGGACGCAATGCTGCCGTTACCCTACATCATGAAGAAAGTGAAGGCGGGTTTTTTCAAAAACTCATGAATCCCGCAAATTTGCTACCCAAATGAGGAGCGTGTCATGAGCAGTGGAACTTATGATGTTGTGGTCGTCGGCGCCGGAAACGCTGCGTTGTGCGCTGCACTGGCGGCGCGCGAGCGCGGCGCTAAGGTGCTGGTGCTTGAACGTGCGCCGAAGGAGGAACGCGGCGGCAACAGCGCGTTTACCGCCGGTGGCTTTCGCATGGTGTGTCACGGCACCGAAGACGTCAGGAAATTCGTCGATTTGTCCGCCGAAGAAATCGCGACCACCGATTTCGAGGACTACACCAAAGAGAAGTTTCTTGACGATCTGGGACGCATCACCGAGTACCGGACCGATCCCGATCTGGCCGAAGTCCTGGTAGATCGCAGCTTTGATACCGTGTTATGGCTGCGCAACAAGGGCGTGCGTTTTGTGCCGCGTTACGGTAATCAGGCATTCAAGCACGGCGGAAGGTTCAAGTTCTTCGGCGGCATCGTGGTCGGGACCAATGGCGGCGTGTCGCTGGTCGACGCTGAAATCAAAGCCGCGGAAGAACTGGGCGTGACGATACGCTACAACGCGCAAGCCAAATCGCTGGTCTGCGGCCGCGACGGTATCGAGGGCATACGCGTAGTCGAGGACCGCGTCGAGGAGGAGATTCATACGCGTGCCGTGGTGCTGGCATGCGGAGGCTTTGAGGCCAACCGTGAATGGCGTGCGCGCTATCTGGGTCCGGGCTGGGACCTGGCCAAGGTGCGCGGTACCCGTTACAACACCGGCGATGGCATCAGAATGGCACTGGATATCGGCGCGCAGCCCTATGGCCACTGGTCCAGCGCACACGCCTGCGAGTGGGATCTGAATGCGCCGGATTACGGCAACCTGGAGGTCGGTGAGGGCTACAGCAAGCACAGCTATCCGTCGAGCATCATGCTCAATGCGAAGGGCCTGCGCTTTGTCGACGAAGGCGCCGACATCCGTAACTACACGTATGCCAAGTATGGCCGCGTCATCATGGAGCAACCCGGGCAGTTCGCGTGGCAGATCTTTGATTCGAAAGTATTGCACATGCTGCGCAATTCCTATCGCATCAAGCAGGCGACCAAGGTCAGCTCGGATACCCTGGAAGGGCTGATCGCGAAACTCGAAGGCGTGAACCAAGAACAGGCGCTCAAGACCATCAAAGAATACAACGCAGCGGTCAGGCAGGATGTGCCGTTCAATCCGAACGTCAAGGACGGGCGTGGCACAACGGGACTGGCTGTTCCCAAGTCGAACTGGGCGCTGACCATAGACACACCGCCGTACGAAGCTTATGGCGTGACCTGCGGCATCACGTTTACATTCGGCGGCCTGAAGATTACGACCAGGGGGCAGGTGGTCGACGTTCGCGAGAAACCGATACCGGGTCTGTTCGCCGCTGGCGAACTGGTTGGCGGCATTTTCTACAACAATTATCCGGGCGGCTCCGGTCTGACCAACGGTGCGGTGTTCGGGCGTACGGCGGGTGAAAGCGCCGGGGATTACGTGACGGGGAAGTAACGCAATGCCCACATCTTCACAAGTGCTGGCGAAATTCGCGGCGGAACTCAAGCTCTCCGATATTCCTCTGGCGGTCCTGGATCGTGCCAAGGCTTGCATCATAGACACGGTGGCAGTCGCCACGTTCGGTTCGCAATTTCCGTGGAGCGGCATCGTTGCCGATTATGCACGCCGTTACGGCAGCGGTGGAGCTTGCACTGTCATGGGCTCGGTCGACCGCGTGCATGCGCCCTATGCGGCGTTGGCCAATGCGTCGTTCGCGCACGCGTTCGAACAGGACAGCACGCACGAACCCAACGTCGGCGCGCATCCCGGAACGACCATACTGCCGGCGGTTTTAGCTTTGTGTGAAGAAACGGGAGCGAGTGGCGAAACCGCGCTTGCCGCATTCGTGGCGGGATGTGAGGTGCTGTTCCGCATTGCCCGGACCTCGCATCGCAGCCAGACGCCGCCCGAGGTTATGGGGTTTCACGCACTTGGGTTGACCGGTCCTTACGGCGTGGCGGCCGCCGGGGCACGCGTGCTGGGTCTGAATGCGGAACAGATCACGCATGCACTCGGCATCGCCGGCTCGTTGTCGTCGGGCATACTGGCGTTCACCAAGGCCAAGCAGGGTGGCATGGTCAAGCGCCTCCATCTGGGCCGCGCGGCGGAATCCGGAATACTCGCCGCGCGTCTCGCCAGTGAAGGCTATACGGGGCCGGAAACAGTGCTCGAAGGCAAATTCGGTTTCCTGGAAGCGTATTGCAAGGGCAGCGACACCGCGCAACTGACCGAGGGGCTGCGCGAGGATTGGGAAACGCTGCGTATCTGCATGAAGCGCTATGCCTGTCATATGACGGCGCAGACGCCAGTGCAGTCCATACGCGACCTGATGGCCGAACACAAGTTTCAGGGGTCGGACGTCGCGAGCATCTCGGTCGAGGGCGTTGAAAAAATCGTTACCCACAACGGCAGCAAGGAGCCCGGTGATGTCGCGCAAGGGCAGTACAGCGTGCCGTTTTGCGTGGCGCTGGCATTGTTCCGCGATCCCGATGATCCGCGCTCGTTCGACGAAAGCGCGCTCAACGATCCGGCAATTCGTGCTGTGTGCCGCAACGTCGATCTGCGCGCGCGTCCCAAAGGCGACAAGCGCTCGGAAAAGGCGACCGATGTCACGGTACGATTGAAGGACGGCCGCGAATTTTCGCGGCACGGAGATTCATTCAAAGGCATGCTGATCGATCCGCTCACACGCGCCGACCTGCAACGCAAATTCATGCTGTTGACAGCGCATAGGGGTGAGGCAATTGCCGTAAAACACTTTGCCATGCTGGATACGATTGAAACGCAGCCACGGTTCTTCCTGGCGTAGAGCACCGATGTTTACCGCCGATAGGCGACAATAAAAACTGATAAAACAAAGTGTTATATTGTTGTTCTACTCTGGGGTAATTCCCGCTGTCTTGATCACGGCGCTCCAGCGCTGAAGTTCCTGGCGTAGGTATTTCCCAAATTCTTCCGGCGTGCTGCCGACGATTTCAGCGCCCTGTGCTGCAAAACGATCCCTGACCACCGGAACCGTGATCGCCTTGATGGCCTCTGCATTGAGCAGGCTGACCACTCTTTTCGGCATGCCGGCAGGGCCGACCAGCCCGTACCAGACATAGGCCGTCATGCCGGGAACACCGGCTTCGCTCATCGACGGTACATTGGGCAGGGCAGGCAGTCGCTTGCCGTCACTGGCGACCGCCAGCGCACGTACTTTTTCACTCTTGATGGCGGCAAGTACGGTCGGCAGGGTTGAAATCTGAACATGGGTTTGCCCACCCATCAGCGCGGCAATGGCTTCTCCACCGCCTTTGTACGGCACGTGGGTAAGATTGACCTTGGCCGCCATCTTGAACAGCTCGGCGGTAAGGTGCAGCGCGCCACCGGAACCGGCTGAACCGTAGTTGAACTTGCCCGGATTGGCCTGCGCGAGCGCAAGAAAGTCTTTCAGCGTGCTGACATTGAGCGATGCATTGACCACCATCACCTGCGGCGCACGCATGATCTCGGTTATCGGCGCAAAGTCGCGTGCGACATCAAATGGCAGTGATTTGAACAAGCTGCCGGCAATGGCGGTGCTGGTGTCGGCCATCATCAGCGTGTAACCATCCGGCGCCGATTTTGCAACGATCGCGTTCGCGATGGTGCCGCTTGCGCCGGTGCGGTTGTCGACAATGAATTGCCTGCCCAGCTGTTCCGTGAGTTGCTGTGAAATCACGCGCGCGGTGGTATCGACGCTGCCACCTGGCGCAAACGGCACGACGACACGCACCGATTTGGAGGGATAGGTCTCCGCGCCGTGACTGAACACGGGAACACATAACATCAACGCTATCACTATTGCATTACGCATGTTTGGAGTTCTTATGAAGTCTGCTTTATGACGGGCTTTGCGCGAAAATTGTCATGGTGTTTATCATTTCGTCATGCCGGTGAAAACCGGCATCCAGGAAGGTGTTGATTCGATAGCCTCGCGTGTCTCTGGACACCCGCCTCCGCCAGTGTGACGAATCGAATTTCAACAGACTGTTAATCCGGCTTGATCCCGGCATCCTTGATCACCTTGCCTACACTGGTTATTTCCGACCTGACCCTGGCCGCGAGTTCATCAGGCGTGCTGCCGACTACCTCCAGTCCCTGTCCGAAAAATCGTTGTTTTATTTCCGGTCGCGTAATGACGCGCACAATCTCGCGGTTCAGTAGCGTGATGACCGGCGCCGGCGTTTTGGCGGGCACGAATATGCCGAAGCTGCTGACATACTCAAAACCCGGAAGGCCGGAGCCGGCGATGGTCGGCAGTCCGGGAAACAAGGACGACGGTTGTGAACTCGTCACTGCGAGCGCACGCAGCCGATCGGATTTGAGCTGAGGTGTTACCGCGCCGGCGCTGGCGAACAGTATCTGCGATTCTCCGCTCATCAGCGCGGTCAGGGCCGGCGCATTGCCTTGATAAGGGACGCGCACGATAGTGACGCCGCCCATGGACTTGAACAATTCCGCGGAGAGGTGGGAAGCGGAACCGGAGACCGCGGATGCATAGTTGAGCACGCCGGGTTTTGCTTTGGCGAGGGCTATCAGCTCGCTGACGGATTTGACGGTGACGGATGGATGTACCACGAGGACATTGGGCGCCTGGGTCAGCAATGAAATCGGCGCATAGTCGCGCACCGGGTCGTACGGCATTTTTTCCAGAAATGGTGCGAGCCAGAACGCACTGCCGTCCTGATAAAGGGAATAACCGTCCGCAGCCGCCTTGGCGCCAATTTCGCGGGCGATGCGCGTCGGCCGGTTGTCGACGATCACCGGCTGGCCCAGAGGGCCTGTAAGTCCGAGCGCGATCTGACGCGACATGAAATCCCCGCTGCCCCCGACTTCCTGCGTGATGATGCGTATGGACTTACTCGGATAGGCCTGCCCCGAGCCCGTCGTTGCGGTTTGTGCAGTGACTACCCCCATGTCCAGGAGCACAATTTCCAGTGCGGTGAAAATCAATGCAGGGATACCTATAGCGCGCATAAATAAATTCTGAAAGAAGTGGGGTGTGTGAAAAACGGCAATTCTAAATTTGTGTACTTGACGCTCACGAACACGCTGGCGATCAACCTTCCAGCGCAAAAAGCGCCAGTATATCGTGGGCGTTGTTCATGCTTTCCATGTCCCAGAGCTGGTTTAATGCATCGTCTATCTGTTTCGTATTCATGACAGGTTCCGACAGGCGTCGAAACTTTGCCTCGACCTCCTGATCGCTCATGGGATTCTTCGGATGACCTTTGGCGTAGCGCACTTCGCGCATGTGCTTCTCTCCTGAATTCGTGGTCGCCGTGATGCGGAAAGGATAGGCTTGCGGCCATGCCTTGTTGAATTCCTCGGTGGCCCGCACTTCGATCTTCTGCATCAGTGCGTGTATCTTGGTATCCCTGATACGTTCCTCTTCAAAGTCTTCAAGCCAGAATGTGCCTTGGCTCAGCGCCACGGCAACAACATAAGGAATGCTGTGGTCGGCGGTCTCGCGATTGGTGGGGCTCCATTTGTCGCGTGTGTCCGCGGCCACATAAACCGCGTTATCGTAGGTTTCTATTTCGATCTTGGCTATCTCATGCAGTTTACCTTTGAGCAGCGAATGGAGTTCCAGCGCCGGCGTAATGGAACATTGCGCTTCATAGTCAGCAGGGAAGCATTTAAGTTTATCGGTCGCAATGGCATAGGGTTCATCGCCGCCGCCGAACGCGGGTAATTCAAAAGAGGCGCCGAGTTGTTTTTTGAATCCCCGCGCACCTTCAAAGGCCTCCAGCGGGCCAGTCATACCGCGGCGTGCCATGAGTGCGGCGAATACACCGTTTTTTGCCGAATTCGGCGCACTGCAACCTTTCCACATCGAGAGGTGGCCTACGCGCGTCTGATTCATGGCTGCGTTCGGTATCGTTGCCAACGACAAGGCGTAGGCCATTTGTTCCTTGTCCAGTCCCATCACCTTGGCGGCGCCGAGCGCGGAGGCTATGCCGACGTAGATTGCGTTGTCCCAACCATGGGTCCTGATCGCCCTGGAAACCGCGCCGAATCGATCCTGCACTTCATAGGCGATAACGATAGCCACGATAGCCGTGCGCATGTCCGCAGCGGCATACTCCGCGGCCGCGAGTATCGGCATGATATTGTCGCTGGGGTGCCCCCCCTTGATGGTGGTGTCGTTAAAGTCCAGATACCGTGCCATCACGCCATTGGCAAACGAGGCGGCTTCCAGCGTGCTTCTGTGCCGGGTGCCGAGTATCGTGGAGCCCGGCGTAGAGCTCGCCTCCATCGCGTGAGCGCGTGCAATCCGCGGGGGGGGCATGGAGTAGCCGCCCATGGCGCAACCCAGGGTGTCGATAACACGGCGTTTGACCTCATGCACTACCCCGGCGGGAAGATCCTGATACTTAAGCGCAACCGCGTAATCGCTCAGGAATTCCAGAATACGATCCATTGCTATCCGCTGATTGTTCTATGCTGAAAAACTCAGGATGGGCGAGATCATCAAGGAAGAACGTATATGAGGCGAGTAGGCGCGCAGGTAAGAGGATAGTCTTGTCCGAAGTGCAGGCTACGTTGTGCCGCCGCACACGCTAAGCGCCTGCGCCGTAATGAAAGACGCGTTTTCCGATGCCAGAAACACGATCATCGCGGCAACTTCTTCGGGACGTCCTTCGCGTCCGATCGGAATTCGTTTCGCCCTTGCTGCGGGTCCTGACACCAGATCACCTGCGGCCACGCGTCTGGCCGACGCAAGGTCGCTCGCTGTATGGATGGGCCCGGGGCACAGCGCATTGACGGTGATGCCATGCGGCGCCAGTTCGATGCCCAATGAATGGGTGAAGCCGACGATGGCTGCTTTGGATGCGGCGTAGGCTGTTCTGCGTCCCTTGGCATTCTTGGCGTTGGCGGACGACATGTTGATGATGCGCCCCCAGCCCTGTTTGCGCATGACGGGCACCGCAGCCCGGCACATCAGGAATGTTCCAGTGGCGTTGACCGTCATCATTTTGAGCCACGCATCCAGCGGTACATTCTGGATTTCATCGCGATCCTTGCCGTGCGGCGCGGCAGCGAGATTTACCAGTATGTCGAGACGCCCGTATTTCTTGACGGTCTCATCGACCATGCGCGCCGCATCGACTTCAGAGGTCACATCTCCCTGGACCCACGATGCCGTGCCGCCGGCGGCAACGATGGCATCCACTTGCGCCTCAAGTCCGCGCCACGAGGGGTCTATGTCGGCTGGCCTGTCTTCGTCGTTGGGCACGCCGCGCATTTCCAGATCGGCCACCATGACAGCAATCCCGGCGGCGGCCAGCGCGCGTGCTGTTGCGCCGCCGATTCCAGTGGGTTTTCCGCAACCTGTTAATAGTGCAACCCGGCGTATGGCTTCCATGCATTTCCTCTGCAGTTGATAGGTATAACAAAATAATTTGTTCGCGCTGAATGTAACGCCCGGTCCCGGAGCATGTCAACTACGTAGATGGACGCCCCTCAGTGCACTGGGGCTGTACAAGTTGTGATTTTCATGCAGTCTTCAAAATGAAATCTACGTGCACAGCCTCATATGGAAACTCGATTCCATCTCTAATCTTAGTCGTTAGGCGGCAGACTGCAACTCGCGCGGCAAGAGGCTGAGGTAATCGCGGACCTCAAGTTGCATGCGATCGACCTCGGATAGGAAACTTGAAACCGAAGCTCGATAGTTGCTTGGATTGGTTTCGACTGAACGTAAGTGCGCAATCTGTGCTTGGAACCGCGCAATGCGTTCGAGTGTAACCTTCAGTTCTTGATCGTTTGCGATCATGGCGTACCCCCGGAAAGTTCTACGATACCTCGAATGTTACCGTCTCGCTTGACGCCCCAGCCCGCGATTACTTCCTCGATACTGGGAAATGCCGCGACTTGCCTTAACTAAAAGACGCTGGCCCCAAAGTGAGCCTGTGCCGACGCATTTTCGAATAGGAGTCGCTGACCGGCAGCCAGGGACTCAACATTGAATTCATTGCCCATGCCCAGGAAGACGTCAACATCGTTCGGATGCGATTTTGCCGAAACGAATGAGCCGAACACCAGGGCTCGTTCAAGACAGCCGGTCGACAACGCCAATTCGTAAATTCGTCGAAGCCGCAATCCTACGATCTTGCGCTGGGGCGACTCTTTCCCAAAGACATCAATGACTTCTTCGATTGACGACGCGTGAATGCCTGCGGGAAGGTCGCCCTGATCATTTAGTTGAGGTAGCGGCACTGTCGCTCGGGCAAATTGAGTGAAGGTTCATTGTATGAAGGTTCATTGTATTCAGTTCGAGGGCGAAGCGCACCGCGCACCGCCCTGAATTACATGCCGGCGTCTTGATGCGCTTGCTATGCTGCCTAAACGCAAAGTCCCCAACCTAAAAGTATTGGGATAAGCACCAACGAGGTGTATATTTTGGCAAACACGTATGTATAATCATGTTTATAAACGACATTCAAATATCATTACACCCCGAAATTTCCACGTTTTCAACCATCGTCGTTGCTCCAGAATTGCATCATACAGATGCATGACAGCCTTTGCATCAAGTCTTACAGCATACAGATGGGGCAGGTGGAAGTCGTGGCTTATTGGGAGGCTGACTGCGGCACCGTGTAGCCTGGCAGAGGTCTTTAAAGACTGAACTTTATTCGTGCGCGCCGGTATCCCTGATCACCTTGCCCATACGCGCCATATCCGCTTTGATTATGGACAGCGCTTCTGCAGGCGAACAGGTGACGACCTCTGATCCGAATTCGAAAACCTTCCTTTTCATTTCAGGTTGATTGAGGACGCGCACGATTTCCTCGTTCAATCGTCGGCTGATGGCCGAGGGTGTTTTTGCCGGCGCCCATATCGCCTGCATCGATCGGGTTTCATAGCCGGGAAGTCCGGCGGATGCTACCGTCGGCAGGCCGGGGGCGAGCGCGGTTGGTTCAGGGCTGGTCACCGCCAATGCCCGCAACCGGCTTGTCTTGACGTGTGGCGCCGCCGATAGCGGTGTCGCGAACATGAGCTGGACCTCTCCGCCCAGCAGCGCGACGAGTGCCGGACTCGCACTCTTGTATGGCACCCACAGCATTTTGATGCCGGCCATGGATTTGAATAACTCCGCCGCGAGGTGAGGCGTGCTACCGGCGGGAGACGACGAATAGTTGAGCTGGCCTGGCTTCGCTTTGGCCAATGCAATCAGATCCTTGACCGAAGTCGCGGGCATCGACGGATGCACGACGAGCACATTCGGTGACGAACTGGTCAATGTGATCACGAAAAAATCTCGTATCGGATCGTAGGCCACCTTGTCCTGCAGGAACGGCAACAGCCACACCGGGCTGCCATTGAGCAGCAGGGTATATCCATCCGGTGAAGCGTTGGCGACTAGCGATTGTGGCAGGCCATTGCCGCCGCGGTTCTGAACGATGACGGGCTGGCCCATGCTGGCGGCGAGGCCGGGCGCAACCAGACGCGACATGAAGTCCGTGCTGCCGCCGGCTTCACCGGCAACGATACGTATGGGTTTGCTTGGATAAGTGTCTGCGCGTACCACGTCCGCGAGCGGAATCGTGAGTCCGATCCCAAGGCCGACTACAAGCAGGCGCAGACGCATCAGCGGTTTCCGGGCATCAGCATCATCGGAAAAAGCTTCTTGATGTCGTCCAGTTTGTCGAGTTGCCAGAGCGCGTCGAGCAAAGTGCGGGATTGCGAGGCGGGTATCCGGCCGTCGACCTGTTTCAGGAATTTCTGTTCGATGTCCTCGTCACTCGCGGGATTGCCGGGATGTCCTTTGGGATTGCGTTGGTGCACAGTGACGACATCTCCCGATCTAAGCGTTGCCTCGATGCGGCAATCGTAAGTCCACGGATCGTTGTTGTAGGCTTGGTCGCCAGCGAGGCGGATTTTTTGCACTACAGAGAGTATCGTCGGGTCGCGGAATCGTTCAGGTGTGAAGGTCTTCGCGTTGATCTCGCCATCGACGAGGGCGGCTCCGACCAGATACGGAAAACTGTGATCGGCGGTTTCACGGCTCATCGGGTTCCAGTATTCCGGCTCATCGGCGCGGTCGACGACGCGATGCGGGCGATCTTCGATATAGACGCAGAGCGCTTCGACGTCATCGAGTTTGATTTTGGTGCGCAGTTCGAGCGCGACCCAGATCGGCAACTGGCAACCGTAACGTACCGGCAGGCACTTGATGAAGCTGCCTTCAATCTTGAACGGCGTGCCGTTGCCGCCGAACGCAGCGGCTAGTTCGAATCTATCGGGAAGTATATTCATGTAGCCGGCGCGGCCCTCGAACGGTTCTTCCGGTCCGGTGATGCCGGCTTGCGCGGCAAGCGCCGCAAACAGACCATTGCGGCAGGCATTGGGGCCGGCCAGTGACTTCCAGTTGGAGAGCTTGCCGTAACGCGTCTGGTTCAGCGGGATGTTGGGCACGATAGCCAGTGACACGGCGTTACCCATTTGTTCTTCGGTCAACCCCAGAACCTTGGCCGTGCCGAGCGAGCTCGAGATCGAGTGCAGGATAGGATAGTCCCACTTGCGCAACGGGGAACCCTGTTCATGCAGATGCGTATGATCCACGATCTGACAACAGATTTCATACGCCGTGACGATGCCCAATATCAGCGTTTTACCATCCGCATTCATGGCTTCGGTGGCGGCCAGCACCGGACTGATGTTGTCGCTGGGATGCGGTCCGAACTGGCCGGTGCCGCCAAAGTAGTCGTCATTGAAGTCCGCATACCTGACCATCGCGCCATTGGCAAAAGCCGCGTGCTCCGGCGTGCTTCGGATATCCGTGCCTATGACCGTGGCAGGACGTATGGCGCTGACCTGCGCCGCCAGCTTGCGCGCCGCGACGGCCGGTGCGGCATCGAATGCGCCGAGCGCACATCCCACGGAATCGATGACGCTGCGCTTGACGGCGTGGACTGCTTTCGGTGTCAGGTCTTGATAGCGCAGTGCCGCAGCGTAACTGACTAACTTTTCTCTGGTTTTATCCATCGTGCCATTCTCCAGTGGTGCACAGAAATACAAAACGTCAATTATAGCGACCGGTGTCGGGCCACACAGGTCCACCATCGCTTACGCATCGGGTAATATCATGCGTTCAAGTTGAATGGCGGGTAATTGAGGCGACGTTATTGCCTGATCATATGGGAGAACAGATGAAAGCCAGCTATGTTGCAGTCATGGTCTCGGTGGGGTTGCTCTGTGCGTGCGAGCTACATGCCCAGACGGCTGCCACGGGCGCGGGACCGGCCTACCCAACCAAGCCGGTTCATATGTTTACCTCAGAGGCGGGGGGCGGAAATGACATGCTGGCGCGCACCATCGCGCAAGGTCTGACGGGCGCCATGGGCCAGGCTGTTGTTATCGAAAACCGGGTCGTGATCCAGTCTATAGAAGCGGTGGCCAAAGCGCCGCCGGATGGCCATACGCTGCTGCTGGCCGCCAACACGCTATGGATATTGCCGTATATGCAAGCCACCATAACCTGGGATGTGCAGAGAGATTTCGTGCCGATCACGTTGGCGGTCATCACGCCCAACGTGCTGGTCGTGCATCCATCCTTGCCGGTCAAGACCGTGAAAGATCTGATTACACTGGCCAAAGCGCGGCCCGGCGTTCTGAACTATTCAGCGGGTGCGGCGGGCGCATCGCAACATTTCGCGGCGGAACTTTTCAAGGCCATGGCGCGCGTCGATATCGTGCGTATTTCCTATAAGGGTGGTGGTCCGGCTACCAACGCGCTGCTCAGCGGCGAAGTGCAGTTGGCATTCGGCAACGCGAGCGCGGTCATGCCGCATGTGAAATCGGGCCGCGTGCGGGGATTGGCGGTGACGGGCGCGCAGACGTCTGCACTTGCGCCCGGATTGCCCACAGTGGCGTCCTCAGGACTGCCGGGCTACGAATCGGTAACGCTGCCGGGCATATTTGCGCCGGCAAAAACATCGCCGGCTATCATCAATCGATTGAATCAGGAAATCGTGCTTGTGTTAAAGCGCGAAGACGTAAGGGAAAGATTGTTGCGCGCCGGCGCCGAGGCGGTGGGAACGACGCAGGAGCAGTTTTCCGCTGCGATAAAATCCGACATGAGCACGGTCGGTAAACTCATCAAGGAAGCGAATATCCGTGCCGAATAGAGAATATACCCATGGCAGTTGAACTGACAAGAAAGGTCAAGGTCGACGACACGCTAGAAGCGGGTTACTACCTTGATGACGGTACCGATCCGTGGAAAACCCCGGAAACGATAGTCCTGCTGCATGGGTGTCTCAAGCCCAGACAGATGTTCTATGCCTGGATCCCGACACTGGCGCGCCACTTCAGAGTCGTTCGGCCGCATCTGAGAGGTCATTGGGATTCGACGCCCGCGCCGCAAGATTATCAATGGACGATGGACGGGCTGGTGCGCGATTTAAAGGGTTTTCTCGATGCGCTGGGCATGGACAGGGTGCACCTGCTGGGCGAGTCGCTGGGTGGGCTGCAGGCGCTGTATTTCGCGCATCGTTACCCCGAACGCCTGAAGACCTTGACGCTGGTAACTTCACCCGGCCCCGATTTCAATCAACATCCGTTGGGCAAGATCGGCAACCACGAGGTGTATCACCCGGTATGGGGCGTGGACGAAAAGCAAAGGGCGCGGGTCATCGCGGAGTTCGGCCCCGGAAATGAAGAACTCGCCGATTGGCGCCACGACGAAGGATGGAAGTGCCCCAAGGAAGGAACCAAGGGATATTTTCAGGCGGCGGCGACATGCACGGCGGATACCGAGTCGTTTCTGGCTGGAATCAGCGTGCCCACGCTCTATCTGCTGGGGGCCGAGCACACGAGGATCATAGATGCACGGGAAGCGCGGCGGCTGTGCGATCTCATGCCACGCGCACGGCTGGTGACTTTTCCCGGCGTTACGGCGCAATGCCAGTTTGTCATTCCCGAACAATGTGCCGCGGAAGTCGCGCGGTTTATACATGAAAAAATAAGGAGCGGAGCATGAGACTGAAAGACAAGGTTGCGATAGTGACCGGCAGCGGATCGGGGCTGGGCAGGGCCATGGTGCATCGCTTGTCCGAGCAGGGCGCGTCGGTGGTTGTCGCCGACATCAAGCAGGAATCCATCGATACGGTGGTTGCGGAGCTCCAGCAGGCGGGGCGCACGGCGATGGGCTACAAGGTGGACGTCACGAACAGAAGGCAGGTTCAAGACATGACGAAATCCGTGGCCGAAAAGTTCGGGCATATCGACATCCTGGTCAACAACGCCGGCATAGTCCGGCCGCGTCCGTGGTTGACGATGGATGATGCGGACTGGGATGCGGTGATCGCGGTCGATCTGAAAGGCGTGTTTTACTGCGTGCAGGCCGTAGCCAAGTACATGATGGAGCAGAAATACGGCAAGATCGTGAATATATCGTCGGTGGCCGGTACCGGCGCGGCACCGTTTGGTGGTGGTGGATCTCCGGCGGGCAACGGCAACTACTCGTCAGCAAAGGCGGCAGTCATACATCTGACGAAAACGTTGGCGCGGGAGCTGGGGCCGCATGGCATCACGGTGAACTGCGTGGCACCGGGATTCGTGGTGACGCCCATGACATACACCACGCGCACCAAGGAGGAAGCCGAGAAGCATATCGAGTCCAGAAAAAAAGCCTGCGTCATGAACCGCGCCGGCAAGCCCGAGGACACCGCGAACGCCGTGCTCTTTTTCGCGTGCGACGAATCGAGCTTTGTTTCCGGACAGTTGCTGTGCGTGGACGGCGGTCGTATAGACCGCATGTGAGGTGACCTTGACGCCGTACCCGGTGTTGCGCGGCTACCTATTGAAACATGGCCATTGAGGTTCCCGCTGCATTACGGGAAATTAGTGCGCCTGCGAATTCTGTTCCTTGACGAAGCGCACGACTTCTTCCGCGCAACGCTCCGGCATCGTGAACTGGCACTGTGATCTGATGCCGGGGAAGGTCACCAGTTTCGCGTTCGGCATCAGGTCACACAGCCGCTGTGCTTCCTGCACCGGGATGATGCGCGTGCAGTCCGCGCCCATCAGGTATAGCGTCGGAATATTGATTTTAGGCAGGAATGCATCGACATTGACTTCGCAGCCGGCAGCGGCCTTGAAATATCCCTTGGTGCCTTCGATCGGGCATTTCCAGCGTTCCAGATATCCCCACTCCGCGAGCTCACGGTGCTCGGGGCCGAACTCGTCGAGCAGTTGTAGGCGGGATTTTTCGTCCTTGCCCCAAACGGGATGGCGCGCTTCCATGCTGCCTGCTTTGCCGATGGGGTGATCCTTGAAGCTCGGGCTGGGGGCGGTCACCAGCGTCAAAGTCTTGAACAAATCGGGATGGTGGTAGGCGAGATGATACGCGAGGAAACCACCCAGCGATTCACCGACGAAATGCACTTTGCCGACGTTCAGTTTTTCGAGAAATATCCTGAGGTCCTGTATCAGACCGGCAACCGACCATACATAGTCCGCGGGTGCCGACGTCGAGTCCCAGTGGCCGCGGATGTGGGGACGAATGACTCGGAATTCGCGTGCCAGCGTCGGTATCCATGCATAAAAAACCTGCCGTGGTTTGCGACAACCGTGCAGCAGAATAATCGTTTCCGGCGTCTTCCACGGATCGGTACAGTCGTCAATGTAGTAACCCATTTCCAGAGTGTCATCCACTCGAATCTTGCCTACATTTTCAACCGCCATCTGTACGTCCTTTCGCTATCCGGAACGATGTCGCGACCTCGGAAAAAGTGCAGGACAAGAGTAACATAATGGGTGGTGCCACCGCATAGCGCACTTGTTTATACTTGATTCGCACAGGGAGACCTCACCACATGCCGACCGCCAGCCAGACCTTGGGAAAATTCGCCGCCGATCTGGCGTTTACCGATCTTCCGGACGCTGTCGTTCAGCGCGCCAAGAACTGTATCATCGACGCGGTTGCAATTGCCGCATTTGGCGCGCAGTTTCCGTGGAGCCGTACCGCCGCCGACTATGCGCGCCGATATGGGAGCGGTGGACCGTGCACTCTCATAGGCTATCCGGACGTGCGCGTTCATGCGCCCTATGCGGCGCTCGTCAACGGCCTCTGTACTCATGCTTTCGAACAGGATGCGGGCCGTTTCCCGCCTGCCGGCGCGCATGCGGAAGCAACGGTGCTGCCCGCGGTATTTGCCGCATGCGAGGAAGTCGGCGCGGATGGCAAAACAGCCATCGCGGCATTTGTCGCCGGATGCGAGGTCATGTATCGCATCGCGCTGGCGTCGCACCACAGTCCGGAGAAACTCGGCTTTCATTCGCCGGGTCTCACCGGCCCGTACGGCGCTGCGATCGCGGCGGGGCGCGTAATGGGACTCAATGCGGACGAACTCGTGCATGCGCTTGGCATTGCCGGTTCATTGTCCTCGGGCATACTCGCATTTACCAAGTCCCAACAGGGGGGGATGGTGAAACGCCTGCATCTGGGGCGAGCCGCCGAGTCCGGCGTGCTGGCGGCACGGCTTGCCAAGGATGGCTACACCGGACCCGAAACCGTGCTCGATGGCATGTTTGGATTCATGGATGTTTATTGCCGTGATGCAGCCCCCGAGCTGCTCACGTCCGAATTGAAGGAGCGCTGGGAAGTGCTGCATATCTGTATGAAGCGCTACGCGTGCCATATGAATGCACAGACCGCGGTACAGTCGCTGCGCGGGTTGATGTCGGAGCATGGGTTTCATGGCGCCGATGTGGCAAGCATACTGGTCGAGGGGCATGAGAAGCTCGCCAGTCACCACAATATTCGCGAGCCCGGCGATCTCATGCAGGCGCAATACAGCGTGCCTTTTTGTGTTGCGCTCGCACTGTTTCGGGATCCCGAGAATCCGAACTCGTTTGTTACCGGGGCACTGGACGATGCTTCGATACGAGCCGCATGCCGCATCGTCGAACTGCGTGCAAATGCGCAGTTCAATCAGACGCCGTTGCCGACACGCATTACCGTTCGTCTCAAGGATGGCCGCGAGTTCACGCGCATTGGAGAAACGTTTAAAGGCATGCCGGGTGATCCGTTGAGCAGCGAGGACATGCGCCGCAAGTTCATGCTGCTCACTGCGGGGAGAGACCCAGCCTCCGCGGAACGACTGCTATCCAGGCTGGAGAACCTGGAAAAGCAGGCCACGTTTAGTTTGGCGTGATCGTGCGTAGTTACACGATTCCATATCCGTTTACTCGTGCAGACCCGCGCTCTTGATGAGCTTGCCCCACTTGGCGATTTCAACTTTCATCTTGGCCAATAGTTGCTCGGGCGATCCGCCGACGGTTTCAACGCCAGTATTCAGGAATTTCTCCTTAACATCCGATCTGTTGAGGACTTGCGCGATTTCCTGGTGCAGGCGGTTGATGATCGCGGCGGGCGTATTGGCCGGCGCGTATATTGGTTGCATCGCGTCGGCTTCATAACCTGGGACGCCTGACGCCGCTACGGTAGGCAATCCCGGTAAAAGTGCCGAGGGCTGCGCACTGGTGACCGCGATTGCGCGTAATCGACCTGATTTCACGTGCTGGGCGACCGAGCCTGGTGTGGGAAACATCAGCTGCACCTGGCCGCCGATCAAGGCGTTGATTGCCGGTCCGCTGCCGCGGTAGGGGATCACGACGATATTAACACCGGCCATGGCCTTGAACAGTTCGCCGGCGAGATGTGGTGGAGCACCGTTGGCACCTGATGCGTAATTGAGTTCGCCCGGTCTCGACTTGGCCATCGTGACGAGTTCCATGATCGATTTGACCGGCAGGGAAGGGTGCGTGGTTACGATGCTGGGCGAGTTTACGACGATGGCAACGGGTGCAAAGTCGCGCAACGCATCATGGGTGATGTTGTTCAGCAAGAGCGGACCGACCCACAGTATGGTTCCGGTGAGTAGCAGGGTATGTCCGTCGGGTGGCGCCTTGGTGACCGCGTCTATCGCAGGCAGCGCGCTTCGGTTGTCGACGATAACTTGCTGGCCCAGCCGTTCGGTGAGCCCCGGTGCAATGATGCGTGCAGTCAGATCGTTGCCGCCCCCTGCCTCGGAGGTGACGATGCGTACCGGCTTGGCGGGATAAGTCTGCGCGCAAACGGTGGATGTGATGAGTGCCGCGCACGTCGTCGAAAAGATGCCTGCAACAAGTGGAATTGTCATTTGGCTCATGATTGCACCTGCACCACAATTTCCCGGCCCTCGGTCCGGAATTCGGTGTTGATGTCCTGGCACGTACAGAGCTCCTGCATTTCTTTAAGCGCCGTCTGAAACTCAGCCTCATCCGACACGAGTACGGGTTGGGCGCGAGTGTTGATCAACACTGGCAGAAATGACACTTTGTCGATGTGTTTATCGCGAACGCGGCATTTCACTATCATGGAATTGCGGCTGTCGGGCGCCCACGCATACCACGCGGCATAGTCGGGATCGGGTTTGAGCGAATTGAAGGCGTGCGCCTTGCCCAGGGACTTGAGACGCGAGGTCAGGACCGAGAGCGGCAGATCAAAGACAAAGTTGCCCATGCTGTAGAAAATAGCCTTGCCGCGATAGACTTCGATGCCTTTCAAGACGTGAGGATGGTGGCCCAAAATCAGGTCCGCGCCGGCGTCGATGGCTGCATGGGCGACTTCTTTCTGGTACATGGCGATCGCGCCATGTATGAAGTGCACGCCCTAGTGAAACGAAACCACGACTACGTCGACCTGCTGCCGCACCTTCGCGATGTCCTCTTTCATCGCCTGCAAATCCTGCGCATGTGCGATGCTGATGATGGCCGGCGGCGTTCCGGGTTGATAGTCGGTTTGCTGATAAAAGGTTGACGCCCGCATCGGCGCTGATCCGGGGCGATCAATGCCGGCCTCCCAACCGGGGCGCAGCACCGAGCAATAAGCGAGGTACGCGATCTTCGTGCCCTTGCGCTCGAAAATCGCGGGTTTTCTGGCCTCTGCTATATTTCTGCCCGCGCCTATGACGGCGAAGCCATGACTTTTCAGCGTGTCTATCGTTTCCAGCATCGCGTTGCCGCCGAGATCCATACAGTGGTTGCTGGCGAAGGACATGACATCGAATCCGCCCAGCTTGAGTGCCGCGGCGTGCTCCTGCGGACAAATTTCCGTCATCGGAACGCCGGGTACCAGGTCGCGTTCTTCGCTGTAGCGGTTGGTGTAATGCCGTTCATTCTGAGCAAAAGTGATATCCGCTTCGTTCAGGATATCTGCGGTATGCGTAAACATGGATTCCGGTTCTTTCAGAAACGCCGCCACATCGCCCACTGCATAAAGTGCTAGATCAGCCAATTTCATTCTTCTCTCGTTCCTTTACAGTTTCGGTTCCTCACCAGTATAATGCGCGCTCTTTCGTGGGGGTATAGCTCAGCTGGGAGAGCGCTTGCATGGCATGCAAGAGGTCAGCGGTTCGATCCCGCTTACCTCCACCATCCGTCTGTTTAAAGAAATCCCAAGTTGTCCAAAGAAGGCCGGAAATCCTAATATATTCAAGGGTTCCGGCCACTTTTCTGGGGTAGATGAAAGTCGGAAAGACTCTGGCGCGCATGCGCCCTTATTTTTGACGCTATGTTCCGCGCGCAGTACAGGCGATGCCCATCATGTTAGTGATCGCAGGATCATGATGAAATACGCTATTGCCATGGTCTCATCAGCGATCCTGTCGCTATCACTTTTTGCCAATTCGGCTGTGGCTCAAAGCTATCCGGTCAGACCGATCAAGGTGACAACTGTGGAGCCCGCGGGCGCGCTTGATACCGTACTGCGCATAATCACCAACGGCCTGTCGATTTCGTTGGGACAACAACTTGTCGTGGAGAACAGACCAAGCACGACCCGGCCCGAGGACAGGATTGCAAAAGCAGAGCCGGACGGATACTCGCTGCTATACCTCGCCAATACCCTGTGGCTGGCGCCCTTCCTGCGGGCCCAACCGCCGTATGATGCGTTCAAAGACTTTGCCCCCATATCGTTGACGGTCAAGGGGCCGAGCGTGGTTGCGATTACCGCGAGCCTGCCGGTGAAATCGGTGGCTGAACTGGTGGTGCTGGCAAAATCAAAACCGGGTGAATTGAACGTATCTGCGTCGGGTGTGGGTACATCGTCACACCGGGCAGCGTTGCTGTTTCAGTATGTAACAGGCGCGAAATTTACCGAGATCAAGTACAAAGGCACGGCACAGGCACTCGCCGACGTGGCCGCCGGCAACGTGCACGTTACATTCGCGACCATCGTATCGTCTTTTCAGTTCGTCAAATCCGGCAGAATCAAGGTGCTGGCGGTAACGTCGGCGCAGCGCTCGCAACTTTATCCTGAGGTGCCTACTTTGGCATCGCTGGGCTACCCCGGATTTGAATCGGTTGCGACCCATGCGTTTGTGGCGCCAGCCAGGACGCCCGCCGCCATCGTCAATCGCCTGAACAAGGAGATCGTCCAATTCCTTTCGCAGTCGGAAGCCCGCGAAAGAATAGGGAATCTGGGGTTCGAAATCGTCGCCAGTTCGCCGGAGCAGTTGCGCGCCGCCATGAAGACTGAAATGAATACAGAAGGTCATGCACTGCGCGCGGCTGGTGTACGTCCGGAGTAAAGCCGTGACGATAATATCGCGTTTGACGGTGCAACTCTGAAACTATATTGCAGCGAGCTGCGTTCCGTGCTCCAGGCATAGCGAACGGCTCGCCGAGTTCGCTCGCCGTTCACCCGTTGAACATGCCTGAATTGGTGCCTATCGGCGCGGCTACTGTCTCCACAGTCGAAGATCGCCGATTCGAATCGAGCCAGGCAGCAAAGCTGCGCAGGCGGGCAACACTGGACGATATGGACTAAATGTACATTTTTATATAATAATGCGCGCAATGGTTTAAATGGGAGTCTGCAGATGAGTGCGCTGACATTTCGCAACAAGCTGGGCAATCTGGTTGATATCCAGTCTGTTCCCGCGACGCGGCTCAAGAACGAGTTCGGAACCATATTCGAGCAGGCTGTTCGCAATGGGGCGATCGCGATCACCAAGCATGATACGGCGCGCGCCATCCTGATCTCGGTGGAGGAATTCGAGGCGTTAGTGGGCGAGCGATCGAACAGCCTCGATAAGTTGAGCGGGCAGTTCGAGGGACTGCTCGCGCGCATGCAAGTGCCGGCAGCAAAAAAAGGCATAGCCGCGGCGTTTAAGGCCTCGCCCAAGACGGTCGGCCGCGCCGCGGTGAAAGCGGCGCGCAAATAGCGCGAAGTCTGGCGTTGTCGACCAAACAGCGTCGCTCGCGTGGCACCGGCGCACCGGGCACCCATCTCAAGGTTGTTACGCCGCCGCGCATTTATGTCCTGGCCGGCGTTAACGGGGCAGGAAAAAGCAGCTTGGGCGGCGCCGCCGTGCGCGAACTGGGTGGCGATTACTACAACCCGGACGAGATTGCCCGCATCCTGAAGGTCAAACATTCCGAGCTCGGGCAGACCGAGGCCAATAGCAAAGCCTGGTTGATTGGTAAGAAACTACTTGAGAAAGCAATTGCCAACAGGCTGGATTTTGCTTTCGAGTCTACATTGGGTGCGAACACCATTCCGGTGTTGCTTCGTGATGCGGCGCAAACGGGCTACGAGATTCACGTTTGGTACGCCGGCTTGTCCAACCCGGAACTACATCTCGAGCGCGTGAGGTCGCGGGTACGGAAAGGCGGACACGATATTCCAGAAGCCGACATCCGCCGTCGCTACGAACACAGTCGCCTCAACCTCATCAACCTGCTGCCGCACCTTGCCGTGCTATACGTCTATGACAATAGCGTTGATGCAGATCCGGCCACTGGCGCGGCGCCGGAGCCGGCGCTGGTATTGCACATGGAACGGGGGAGGATACTCAATGTGGCCGACCTTCCGAATACGCCCGTATGGGCCAAGCCTATCGTCGCGGCGGCGGTGAAGCTGAACGTGGGGTGAACAGAGGAAAGCCCTTGCCGTTGAACTTCAAACTAGTGCCATAGCGACAGGCGCTTTACTTGTTCATCGCTTGCGGATTGACCACGTTCACCGGCTTGCCCGCGGCATAAGCGAGGATCTGTCCGAAGATTTCGCGGAACCCCTGTTCGTAGTTGTCGATTTCCACATATCCGATATGCGGTGTGCATATGATATTGGGCATGATGAGCAGCGGATGCGACTTATCAAGCACAGGTTCCTCCTCGTATACATCCACGGCTGCCTTTCCCGGTCGACCGGACCGCAGTGCATTGACTAAAGCGTCAGGTTCGATGAGGCCGGCACGGCTGGTGTTGACCAGCAGCGCCGACGGCTTCATCATGCGCAGATCCGCTTCCTTGACGATGCCGCGGGTGCCCTCGACCAGCGGCATGTGCAGGCTGACGACGTCGCACTCGGAGAAAAAGGCCTCGCGACTGCACGCCACCGCGTAACCTTCGGCGCGGGCGCGCACCAGCGAGGCGTCGCGGCCCCACACCCGCACCTTCATGCCGAAGGTGCGGCCGTAGGTTGCGACCATGCCACCGATGCGGCCGTAGGCATAGATGCCCAGCGTGCGGCCATGTGCGCCATAGCCGACGCCGGCCTGCCATCGACCGGCCTTCATGGAATCGACTTGACGCGGAAGGTCGCGCAGGCCCATGAGCACCAGCGCCCACGTCAGTTCCGCAGTGGACCAAGACGGTTCGCGATCGCCGCCGGGTTTGAGCGAGCACAGGATTACGTCGTGCCGCGTGCAGGCCTCGATGTCGATATGAGGGGTGCGGCCGCGTTGGCTTATGAGCCTGAGTTTGGGCAGGCGTTCCAGCAGGCTGGCCGTAATCGGGGTACGCTCACGAAACAGTACTACAGCCGTGGCGTCAGCGAGCCGCTCGGCGAGCACCGCCACGTCCTTGGTGTGATCGTTCCATATCGTCACCTCATGGCCGGCAAGCATGGAAAAGCATGACAGCGTGCGTAAGGTGTCGTGGTAGTCGTCGAGTATCGCTATCTTCATATTCGCTTCTTTGTTTGTGCGACGTGGATTTTGTGTATGGGCCGACGCCCGACAGGCGTTATTCGCACCCCCGCACGAACTCTACCAAAATTGTGCATCCCATGGCGGACACTGGATGTGCGCGTAAAATATAACTGTTAGAGTATGATTAATGGGCGAGTTGCCGCGGATTTGCGCTTCATCGCTTCCTGAATTCTAATTCGTGAGAGGGCAAATTCAATGGCTGGTTATCCAAAGATTCTTCATACCGAAGAGGCGATGAGGGATGGGCTGCAGATCGAGGACGCCACCATCCCGGTCGACGCAAAAATACGACTTCTGGATGCACTGTCTGAAACAGGGTTGAAGGAAATTGCGATTGGTTCTTTCGCCAGTCCGAAGTGGACGCCTCAAATGGCGTGCATCGAGGAACTGATACAGAAGTTCAGGCCCAGACCGGGCGTGCGATATACGTACTCCGCGTTCAATGATCGCGGGCGGCAGATGGCGAAGAGTTACACGCCGCCGCTCTCGGAGCGCATGCGGGAATACGGATTGAGCTTCACCATGTGTGACGTGTTTACGCAGCGCAACGTCAACCGCACCCAGACGCAGGAACGGGCAAACTGGCCGAAGCAGATCGAGCGCGCACGCGCGGCCGGCATCAGCGACGGCGGGATAGCCCTGAGTGCCGCATGGGGATCCAACTGGGTCGGTGAATTCTCGCTGGCGCAACGCATGCGGGCGCTTGACGAGATGGTTCAAGTGTGGGCAGACGTGGGCATGAAGGTGACGCGCATAGGCTTTGCCGATGCGATGAGCTGGTGCATGCCCGATCAGGTTGCCGAGCAGTTCGCCGCGGTCAAGGAGCGCTGGCCGTCGATCAACGACTTTAACCTGCATCTGCATAACGGCAGGGGCATGGCGCTGACCTCGACCTATGCCGCGCTTAAGGTGCTGGACTCAGGCGATACCTTGCGCCTGCAGTCTTCGATTGGCGGCATGGCCGGATGTCCGTACTGCGGCAATGGCCGCGCGGCCAGCATGATGGCCACCGAGGATCTGATGCACATGCTCGAAGAAATGGGCATAAACACCGGGGTGGACCTGTACAAGCTGGTTGAAGTGGCGTGGCTGGCCGAGGAAATCGTTGGACATCCGTTGTTTGGTTTCGTGTCGAAAGCGGGACCCCGTCCGCGGTATAACCGCCTGTACGCAATGGATATGCCCAGGATTGAAACTCTTGAGGAGGCCAAGCATTTCCTCAAGGGACCGGCTGCCTATGCCGGCGCAACGTCGCCATGGAAAGAGCCGATCCGGAGTTATCAGCGTGCCGAGGCTCCGCTGGAAGTCAGTCAGATGCAGGCGACTGGAACGACCGGCAAAAAGGTTTAGCAGTTTGTTGAAAATAGTCACAGTGTTTATCATTCCGTCATGCCGGTGAAAACCGGCATCCAGTAAGGTGTTGATTCGATAGCCTCGCGTGTCTCTGGACACCGGCCTCCGCCGGTGTGACGAATCGAATTTCAACACAGTAAGAATAGACAGCGGGACGACGGACTGGTCTGGCGTGCCGCAGTCGGGGCGCCGCTGAAAATTACAGGAGAGCAAGCATGGTAACAGGCATGACGATGGCGGAGAAGATTCTTGCCCGGGCCGCGGGTAAATCGCGAACCGCTGCCGGAGAGTTTCTTGATTGCAAGCTGGACGGCATCATGGCGTATCAGGGATTTGTGGAAACGCATCACAGCGCCCAGGAAGCGGGGCTTAAGGATGGTTTGCCGAAAGTCTTCGACAAGAAGAAAGTTTTCCTGATGGTCGAGCATCACCAGCCGGCCACCAATCTCAAGGTCGCGGAACGCGGTGTGCTGCTGCGGCAACTGGCCAAGCGCTATGAGCTGGAACATTTTTATGACACCACGTGCGGCATTTGCCACCAGATCATGGTCGACAAAGGTCATAGCTTGCCCGGCGAACTGGTGGTGGGCACGGATTCCCACGCCATCATGTATGGCGCGCTGAACTGCGCCAGCACCGGCATAGGCGAGACAGACTCCGGCTATGCGTTTACTTTCGGCGAGCTATGGTTTCAGGTGCCGGAATCTATTCAGATTACCTTGACCGGGACCGCGCCAGCGTGGCCTGTCGGCAAGGACGTCATGCTTTACCTCGCAGGAAAGTACGGAGTCGACATGGCGCTGTATAAGTCCATAGAGTTTGTGGGGCCAGGCGTCAAATCGCTGACCATGGACAATCGCTTTACGATGGCGGATCAAGGCGTTGAAATCGGTGCGAAGTTCACGATATTCGAGCACGATGAAACCACGCGCGCCTATCTGAGTGCGAGGGCGAAGAGGCCATTCCAGCCGGTATCGGCGGACCCCGACGCAGTTTATGCGGAGAAATACACCGTGGACCTTTCCAGCATTACGCCGCAGGTGGCCGCGCCGCACAGTTTCGGAAACGTCAAACCGGTGGAAGAACATGTCGGTGTGGCGATCAATCAGGCATGTATCGGATCCTGCGCGAATGGACGTTTCGAGGACATCGAGATCGCGGCGAAGATACTGAAGGGACGCAAAATCAAGAGCGGTGTGCGCCTGCTCGTGTCACCGTCATCGTGGGACGTCTATCGCCTATGCCTTGCGGCCGGCCTGCCTGAAGTGATACTCGACGCAGGAGGGCAGTTTCTCAATCCCGGATGCGGCGTGTGCGCGTCAAACGGTGCGTTCATGGCGCCGGGTGAAGTCTGTATTACAGCGACCACGCGCAATGAGCAGGGCCGCATGGGCAGCAAGGATGCGTCCATCTATCTGGGAAGTCCGGCTACCGTGGCGTGGTCGGCGGTTAACGGCGCTATTGCCGACCCGCGGGCGGTGCTCGCAGAAGTACT